>JANMJM010000243.1:0-35641 GCA_031371345.1 Vicinamibacteria bacterium | reverse complement strand
CGCGACGGGCACGGCATTCAGCCGCAGGCATACGGATTTCTGCTCACGTCGAGCGCCATTACGGTGATTCTGTTCCAGATCTGGGTGATGAGCCTTCTCAAGAGCCGGCCGCCATTTCTGATGATGGCGCTCGGCACACTGTTCTACATGATCGGATTCGGGATGTTCGGGTTTGTGTCTGCGTATGCGCTGTTTGTTCTGGCGGTGTTCATCATCACGATCGGCGAGATGATCGTGATGCCCACCGGTCAGGCGCTCGCCGCAAACTTCGCGCGCATCGACATGCGTGGACGCTACATGGCGATGTTCGACTTGACGAATAAGATTCCGGCAACGGTCGGCCCGGCGGCGGCCGGCGTGATACTCGACAACTACAACCCGAACCTGCTATGGCATGTCGGCGCGTTGCTGTGCGCGGTCGCGGCGGTATCGTTCTGTCTTCTGCACCTGCGCCTGGGGTCCCAGCGTGAGCGCGTGCAGGTGGCCATGGAGGCATAGCGTGCGCTCCGCGGCGAACCGCCCGCGGCGTTATCAGTATCTTCTCGGCGACACTCCGCGCGAGCGCGCCCGGCTGGCGTTTCAGGCGAAGCTCTGGGATCCCGTCTCCCATCAGCTCTTCGATCGCCTTGGCATACGGCGCGGGTGGAACGTGCTCGAAGTAGGACCGGGTCAAGGCTCGCTGCATCTCGAGCTACGAGCGCGCGTGAAAGGCCCCGTTGACATCGTCGAGCGTTCGCCGGTTTTTGCCGCACGCCTCGCACGGCTTTGCCAGCGCGATGGGTTCGGCCCGGATCGGGTTTGGGAAATGAACTTAATCGATGCGCCGTTGCCGCGCGCGACCTACGATTTGATCTTTGTCCGCTGGGTGTTCCTGTTCCTTCCGAATCCTGAAGCGCATGTGAACAAGCTCGCGCGCGCCCTGAAGCCCGGTGGTCTACTGGCGATTCAGGATTACCATCGCGAAACGCTCGCGATGGTCCCCCGTCCGGAAGAGTGGACGCGGTTCGCGCTCGCCGATCTGGCGTTCTTTGCATCGCAGGGCGGATACGCCAGCATTGGCGGCTATCTGCCGCAGATGTATCGACGAGCGGGCCTCGACGTCCAAGATGTCGTGCTCACCGTGAAGAGCGGGCGGCCGGGTTCGGCGGTATGGACATGGCTGTCGACGTACTTTCTCGGCGTCCTCGACCGGTACGCGAAATTTGCGCCCTTTACCAGGCGCGATGCACAGCGGCTGCGCAGGCACTGGCTGGCCGCGTCTCGGGAGAAGACGTCATTATTAATAGGGCCCGCACTGCTCGATGTGGTGGGAAGGAAGCGCCGATAACGATGCGGCTTCCGCCAGCCATTCTCCTCGACCTCGACGACACCATTCTTGACGACAGCAGCAACATCGATCAGTGCTGGCGCGACGCGTGCGCCGCGAATGCCGCGGCGCTCGGTGACCTTCACGAATCGGTCGTGCTCGAGACGATTCGCAACACATCGCGCTGGTACTGGAGCGATGCCGAGCGCCACCGCGAAGGGCGGCTCGAGTTGGATGCGGCGCGCCGAGAAGTCGTCGCGCTGGCGCTACAGGAACTGGGTATTGCGAACCCTAAGCTGGCGGCGAGCATTGGCGATGCCTACAGTCATCATCGTGAGGCCGGCATGGAGCCGCTGCCCGATGCGATCGACACGGTGCGGTGGCTGAAGGCGTCGGGCTGTGCTCTTGGATTGCTGACCAACGGCGCGGGGCCGGCACAGCGGAAGAAAATCGAGCGCTTCGGCTTGACAGAATTGTTCGACACAATTCTCGTGGAAGGCGAGGTTGGATTCGGCAAACCCGATCTCCGGGTTTATCAACTGGCATTATCGCGACTGGATGTTTTGCCGCGAGACGCATGGATGGTGGGCGACAATCTCGAGTGGGACGTGGCGGCGCCCCAAACGCTGGGTCTCGTCGGCATCTGGGTTGATCGATCGGCTCGTGGCCTTCCACGCGGGACGACGGTCCGTCCGGATCGCATCATCCGCGCACTCGCCGATCTGCGAACCGATGCCTAGATGCGCCGCAAAATGGTGTTAGGATGCTCCCAACTCAACTGCCAGCAGGAGACCGACCATGAAGCGCTTAGGAGTGTCCCTTCTTTTCGTCGCTGCGATTTTCATTGGATTTTCGATCGTGCAACTGCGCGGCCAGCAGGCCACCGGCGCCTACACCGCCGCGCAGGCGCAGGCCGGCCAGGCCCTGTACGCCACTCAATGCGCGGGTTGTCATGGCGCAGATTTCGAAGGGTCGGGCGACGCGCCGTCGCTTGCGGGTGGAACATTCCGCCTGAAGTGGGGCACGAAGCCGGTGAACGAGCTCATTGAAACCATCCTCGATACGATGCCGCCGACCAGTCCAGGCGCCCTTGGCGAGCAGGGCACGATTAACGTCGCGGCTTACGTCTTGTCGCGCAACGGTGTCGCCGTCGGGACGCGCGAGTTGTTGCGCACGAACCTGACCGTTTTCAGCCAGCTTCCAACCGGTGCGGGCCCTGCGGCTGCGGGCCAGGCGGGTGCGGCGGGTGGGCGCGGCGGACGTGCCGGCGCAGCACCCACCATGATGGTGCTCGGAGCTGGCACGACGTCGGGACAGGGACGCGGCGGCGCTGCGACCGGACAGCGAGGCGTGAGCGTGCCAGGCGAGGTGAAGAACTTCGTGCCGGTCACCAACGAGATGCTGAAGAATCCGCCGCCAGGCGATTGGTTGATCTTCCGCAGGAACTATCTGGGCCACAGCTACAGTCCGCTGAATCAAATCACGCGAGACAACGTCAAGAATCTTCAGCTGCAGTGGGCGTGGGCCATCAACGACTCGGGCGCCAACCAGACGACGCCGATCGTGCACAACGGGGTTATTTATCTCGCAAGCCCGAGCAACATCGTGCAGGCGCTCGACGGCAAGACAGGCGATCTGATTTGGGAAACGCGCGTAGGACCCGATCAGGCGCCGGGCTACGGCGGCATCCGCAGCATCGCGATCTCGGGCGACAAAATTTTTCTCCCGACAAGCAACGCGCACATGGTCGCGCTGAGCGCGCGCAACGGCACGATTCTCTGGGACACGCCTGCCTCGGAACGCAACCACCCCTCGACCAGCGGCACCGTCGTCATCGGAGACAATGTGTTGATGGGGCTGACCGGCTGCGGCGGCTTCACCGGTGAGGGGTGTTTCATCACCGCGTTCAACATCAATACCGGGAAGATCGCGTGGAAGTTCTATACGAACCCGCGCGAAGGCCAGCCGGGCAGCGAGACCTGGGGGAAGCTGCCGATGAACCAGCGCGGCGGCGCCGAGACGTGGATTGCCGGCAGCTACGATCCCGAGCTGAACCTCACCTATTGGGGCGTAGCACAGTCGAAGCCGTGGAATTTCCTCAGCCGCAAGACGTCAATCTACGACAAAACGTTGTATGCGAATTCTACCGTTGCGCTGAATCCCGAAACGGGCAAGCTCGCTTGGTATTTCCAGCATGCGCCGGGTGAGTCATTCGACCTCGACGAAGTGTTCGAGCGCGTCCTGGTCGACATCGGCGACCAGAAAGTGTCGCTCAGCGCCGGCAAGGCGGGCATTCTCTGGAAGCTCGACCGCCGCACCGGCCAGTATCTCGGTCACAAGGAGATGGTAAAGCAGACGGTGTGGGAGCACATCGATCCCAAGACCGGAGCGCCGAGCTATCGCCCCGACATTCTCGAAATGCAACTGAACAAGCCGATCAATGTCTGCCCGAGCACGGAAGGCGGAAAGAACTGGCAGGCGATGAGCTACAACCAGCCGACGGGCGTCATTATCGCGCCGGTGAGTCAGTCGTGCATGGACTTCACCGCACGCGAAGTTGACCTGTCGGCCGGCGGCGGCGGATCGGGCGGCGATCGCCTCTTCAAGCACATGCCGAATACGGGAGAAAAAGTTGGCAAGCTCGCGGCGTACGATGTGAAGACGCTGAACGAAGTCTGGAAGTACGAGCAGCGCGCATCGTATCTCACGGCGGCGCTCTCGACGGCGGGTGGATGGGTGCTGGTCGGCGACATCAACCGGACCGTGCGCATTCACGACGTGCGCAACGGCAACGTGTTGTGGGAAACGCGGCTCGGCACATCGGCACAAGGATTCCCGGTGACGTACAGCGTCGATGGCAAGCAGTACATCGCGGTGATGTCGGGCCTCGGCGGCGGCAGCCCGCGCAACGTGCCGGCGGCGATTCTGCCGGATATTAAGATTCCGCAGTCGGGACAACAGCTGTACGTGTTCGCGCTCCCGAATTAGTTGTTAGTTGTTCGTTGTGGGTTGTTCGTTGGGGCGGCGGGTCACACCGCCGCCCTTTTTTCATGGAGAAACCGATGAGACATCGTGTCGCGCTGCTTGGTGTTGGCCTGATGTTCGCCGCTTCCGCCATTGTCGCGCAGCAGCAAGCGCAGAAGCCCGTTGCCTCGACCGTGACGCCGCAGGACTATCTGCGCTGGCGCACCGAATTGCGTAACTGGGGCCGCTGGGGCGCGACCGATCAGAAGGGCACGGCGAACCTCATCACTCCAGCGAAAGTGCAAAGCGCTGTGAAGCTCGTGAAGAGCGGCATCGTCGTGTCGCTCGCGCATCCGGTTCCGCAGCAAGAGGCGGCCGATGTGGGCGCGGCGCAGGTGTTTCACCGGACGACGAACTCCATCAGTGCGACCAATACCACCGACACGTATCAAGTGAGCTACCACGGCCTGTCCCTCTCCCATACCGACGCCTTCTGTCATTTCTTCATGGACGACCAGATGTACAACGGCTATTCGGTGAAGAGCAACACCACGCCGGAAACCGGCTGCAAGCAGGGGAACATCATGGCGCGGGCCGGCGGTATCGTCACGCGCGGTGTGCTCTACGACATGCCGCAGTTGAAAGGCGTGGATTGGATCGAGCCGGGCACGCCGATCACACGCGCGGATCTCGAGGCGTGGGAAAAGAAGTCGGGTGTGAAGGTTGGTCCGGGCGACATCATTTTTCTATACGTCGGGCGCTGGAAGCGGCGCGCGGCCACGGGACCATGGTCGGGACAGGTTGCCGGCTACTATGCCGACACGATTCCGTTTTTCAAAGAACGAGACATCGCGTTTGCCGGACACGACATGAACATCGACTGGGCACCGCGCCCCGGTTGGGGCGCTGAACAAGGCATTCCCGTCAATCCTATTCATCACGCGTTACTCGTTTGGCTTGGCGCGGGCATCGTCGAGAACCTCGATCTCGAACAACTCGCCGAAACGGCGCGGCGGCTGAAGCGCTACGAGTTCATGGTGACCTTCGCGCCGATTCCTGTCGAAGGCGGCAGCGGATCGCCGGTCAATCCACTCGCCATGTTTTAGCGTTTTATGGCGAAGAAGAAGCCGGCCATCCCGATCGCGCCGATGGCAAATCCGATCGCACGACATTAAAGTGAACCGACGCGGCGTGCGGGTGGTAAATAGACGCGGTTATCTCGCGCTTCGACGTTCCCCTACCCGATAAGAGTGGCAGAAACTGCAACACTCGAGAAATTAAATCTGCGCCTCTGCGCCTCTGCGTCGAGACTGCCCTTCGTGTCTTCGTGTCCTTCGTGCCGTCCTGATTAAAATTTGTAGTTCAGCGCCAGCCGAGGGAAGCGTCCCAACATGATTGTTGTTGCGTTTCCGAGACTGGTCCCAACGTTGTTGTTGGCGGCGCGGATCGCGTTGGAGTTCAAGACGTTGAACACATCAATCTGAAACGTCAACACCTTACCGTTGTGCCGAAAGTTCTTCTTCAGGTTGATGTCGAGCTGATTCCAGCGATCGTAGAAGATCGAACCCGGAGGGCTCAACACGAATGTCTGGGCCTGAGTTCGCAGGCCGCCGGGGAACAGAGTGGCGGCCGGCTGCCACTGGATGACGCGTTCCTGTCCGCCATAGCTCTGCAGGATCGCTCCGAAGTCGAGGCCGTAGGGAAGGCCATAATTTCCGGCGAACTTGAACTCATGGATGAGGGGATATGGGAACTTCGTTTGATCGCAGTAGCGCCCTCCCAACGGCGATTCGACGCCCGTGGTCGCGCTGGTTGGGTTGAATTGTCCGGTCGTCACAGGACCGTTCGGATCGTCGTTGTTATCGCACCAGCGCTGGAGTGTGTGATCCGCGGTCCAGCTGCCGAACACCATCGCCCCGCCTGGCAGTCTGGCGTTGAACGATGCTTCGAAGCCAGTGTAAAGCGTCTCGTTCGTGGTATCGCTACGATCGACCACGCCGATGTTGAACACGCTGAGCTTGGCCGGGTTCAAGTTGTAAACCGGTACCAGGTCGGTTGCTTTCAGAACGGCGGCGACATCCGGATCCCTCGATACATCGGGCATGGCCACTTGGAATGACGTGTAGTCCGAGGCCGCGATGTTGGTCCGATCCTGAAACGCCAGATCGCCTATCTTGCGCTTGTAGAACATTGCACCGACTGCCACACGCGACGTCAACTGATGCTGTATGCCTGCCGTGATCTCGTCGTTGAACTGGCGCTCGAGATTCAACGCCTTGCGATCGGGACGATCGGGGTTGGCAAACTGCCCTTGGCTCGGGCTGATGCCGATCTCGTTGTCCTCGGCAATGCCGTTGCCGTTGGTGGCTTTCGCGATTCCCGACGGGGTGTTCGTCCCCGGAACCAAATCCGTATCCAACCATGTACGCCTCTCGCTGCGCTCGCCGGCTCGACCGTAGGCATTCGCCGCGATGTCGCCGTCGTAGTTCCGGTAGTACTTGCTCCAGCTCGCTTTCAATGCCGTTCGGCCCTTGCCGAAGAGGTCGTACACGGCGCTGAAGCGCGGCGCGTAGTCAGCACCGAAGTCGATCAACCCTCGTTCTTCTTCAATGTAGCGCGCCGGCGCGAACCGTCCTGCCGCCATGCTGCTGGCATACATGCCTGTTTCGACCCACTGGACCCGCAGACCCGGGTTGATCGTCAGTCGCTTAATCGTCCAGCTGTCCTGCGCGAAAATGCCGACATCGTAGGCAACGAATGCGGGCTGGATGATTGGATTGTTGTAGACCTCAACCTGGCTGGGCAGATTGTTGTTGTAGAGCTGAATGAGGTGGCCGTTACGCGTGTTCTTCCGTTGCCGACCGGGGCCCCAATCGTTCTCGATGCCCACCTTGATGTTGTGCGATCCCGTGACGTAGGACGCCGCAAACTTCGCTTCGTTGTGAACGCTTTCCTGACGTTGCTCGCGCGTAGCGTTCCATGCCGTGCAGCCATTGGGCGCTGGCAGGTACGCGTAGATGCATTTATCGGGAAAGCTGCGGTTGAGCGCCGTGTCGGTGGTCGGCGCGGTCGCGTACCACTCTGGCGTGAATGGAAAATCGTGCGCGGTCGCAGCCGGCGTGCCCGACGGGCTGCCGCCCCTCCAATAAAACTCCGCAAACGACCATCCGTCTTCAACCAACCATTTGCTCGTAACTGGTGCGGTTAACTTTATGTTTCCGATCGCGTGATGCGCGTTGCGCGGATCACGTTGCTCGCCCGCGCGCGGATCGGTGCCGGCGCCAATCGAATGCCCTTTCTTATGCCACCAACGTTCGAGGAATCCGGCAATCTTGTAGTTTCGCGCGGCCTGCCACGTCAGGCGCGTCGATACGCTGCGCACGTAAAGGTCGTTGGTCGCCTTGAAGACCTCACCACTCGGCGACGTCACGAACTTCGGCACGTTGGCGATCGTCGTCTCGGTTGACTGATGCCGCACCGACAGAATCCACCACACGCGATCTTTCAAGATCGGTCCGCCAAGCGACCCGGTAAACGCTTCGAGGTGATCGATCCCGTTGGCGACGCTCAAGTTCCGCGCCCTCAGCCGGTCATCGATGTTGTTCTTTACCCACGTTCCCTTGGTGCCGCCCATGAAAGCCGAACCGCTGAAGTTGTTGCCACCGTCTTTCAGAATGCTGTTCAAGCGGATGCCGCCGCCGCCAGTGTCGGCCGGAATGGCAGCCGTGCTGACCGTCATCTCCGACTGCAGCGTGTCATCCAGAAAGCTCAGCGACGTCCCTTCATAGCTCTGAATCGACATACCTTCGACGAGCTGATCGCCGTCCAAGCCGCCGAGCCCGCGGGCGCGAAGACTTACCTGCTCAGTCGTCTGAACGCCGCCCATATCCGGGGTTCCGGGACGCACGCCCGGGACTATGACCGCGAGCCCCATCACGTTGCGCGAAATCGGCAGCGCGTCAATGACATCGCGCGGGATGACCTGCGTGCGCGTGGCTTGCTGAGTGTCAACCTGCGAGGCAGTGCCGGAGACGTTAACCGTCTCTTCAAGGTTGCCGACCTTCATTTCAGCGTTGACGGTTGCCGTGAAGTTTGACGGCACGCTGATGCCCTCGCGCACGACAGTGCCGAAGCCGGTCAACGAGAAGGTGAGTTTGTAGCTGCCAGGCCGCATTTCGACGAACCGATATCGTCCTTGGCTGTCGGTGACGGTCGTCTTCGTGCCTTCAATCATCACAGTGCTGGATGCTTCCACGTTCACACCGGGCAACACGCCGCCCGAGTCGTCTGTGAGCAGACCAACGATCGCACTCTGAGCCGAGGCGACTGCCGGCATGAACAGAACGCACGCCAAGCCGAGCAGAATCCCCAGACCAAGTCGGTGCTTCATACACTTCCTCCCTGAGCGGTGATGGTGAAACCGGAATGCGGATAGTCTAGCGGTTCAGACTTTGAAGTCAAACTAAACCGTTACAGTAGGCGAGAAGATGGGCGGCGAACGAATTTTTGGATCAGCGCTATCCAAAAAAAAGGATTACTTACAGATCATGGGCCTTTATCACCGCTTCGTCCTCCCGCGTGTCCTCGACTGTGCGATGAAATATGACCAACTGACCGGCTTGCGGGCGGCCGCGATTCCCGGCGCTCGTGGTGTGGTGCTCGAGGTAGGAATTGGATCCGGTTTGAATCTTCCGTTCTATTCAACGGAAGCGGTCACGCAGGTTTACGGCATCGATCCGTCGACCGATCTTCTGGCGATGGCGCAGAAAAAGATCGCCGGCCTCCCATTTCGCGTCACGTTGATGAATCAGTCGGCCGATTGCATCCCGCTCGAAGATGTCAGTGTCGACACGGTTGTGGTGACCTGGTCGCTGTGCTCGATTCCAAATCCGATGACGACCCTTCAGGAAATGCGGCGTGTGTTGAAACCGGAAGGGCGCCTGATCTTCATCGAGCATGGACTTTCGCCTGACGCCCGCGTGCAATCGTGGCAGAATCGCCTCACGCCGATGTGGCGCCGGCTGGCCGGCGGCTGCCATTTGAACCGCAAAATGGACGAGCTGATTCGCTCCTCGGGATTTTCGATCGCGACGCTCGAGACGCGATACATACCAGGACCGCGCCTGGTGACGTATACGTACGTGGGAACGGGAAGACGATCGTGAGCGCAACGATTCGATTGGCGCAGGAATCGGACGCGCTTGCGGTGGCGTCGATCTACGCGCCGCACTGCGAGTCGGGGTCTGTGTCGTTCGAGACATCGGCTCCCTCAACGGAAGAGATCGCGCGCCGCATTCAAAACATCACGCAGCAGTGGCCGTGGCTGGTACTTGAAGATGACGGAACCGTCGCAGGCTACGCCTATGCGGGGCGCCACCGCGAGCGCGCCGCGTATGGATGGGCCGTCGACACCGCGGTGTACGTGGGCGATGCGTACCATGGTCGCGGCGCGGGCCGGGCGCTCTACGCCACCTTATTTAATGTGCTGCGGATGCAGGGCTATTTCAAGGCGTGCGCCGGCATCACGTTGCCCAACCCTGCCAGTGTGGGCCTACACGAAGCCGTTGGCTTCACGCTCGTAGGCGTGTATCGTGGCATCGGATTCAAGCTCGGTCACTGGCACGACGTGGCGTGGTACGAAGTCGAGCTGCAACCCGAGGCGCCGAATCCACCGGCACCGAAGCCGCTCAATGCCGTGGTCGACTCGCAGGGATGGAAAGATGCCATCGCACAGGGAGTTACGTACTATGCCCGACCTTAAGCTCATCAACCGAACATTGCTGCTCGTCGTCGTCGGATTGTGCGTGCTGGGTGCGCAGTCGCCGGCCGGAACGCCGTTGGCCGAGACGCGAGCCAAGTTCCTGAAGGTGATCGATCGCCCACGCGTGCCGCTCGCGCCTGACGTGCGCGCGCTGCCGCCAGACGGGCGCCGCCTGATTCAGGAGCACATCACCTTCGGTGCGGACGCCAAGGAGCGAGTGACGGCGATTCTCGTCAAGCCCTTGGTCGTCGCCGGTCCGCGCCCGGTCGTCATTCAGCTGCATGGCACTGGCGGCAACAAAGAGCAGCTGTTGCCGCGATTGACGACCCTCGCCAACCGCGGGTTCATCGGCATCGCCATCGACGGGCGCTATCACGGCGAACGTGGCAGTCAGGCCGAGGGTGTGGCAAGCCCGTACGGGAATGCGATCTTCAAGGCGTTTCAAACCGGCGACGAGCATCCTTTCTTTTACGACACGGTGTGGGATGTGATGCGCCTGATTGACTATCTGGGAACCAGAAAGGACGTCGACGCCACGCGCATTGGACTCGGCGGTTTTTCAAAAGGGGGCATCGAGACCTACCTAGCTGCAGCTGTGGAGCCACGAATTGCCGTCGCCGTGGCCGGCCATGGCGTGCAGAGCTTCAAGTGGGGGCTCGATCATGGCGCGTGGGACTCGAGAGCGTGGACCATCCGCGATGCAATCGCGGCAGCGGCAGAGGAGACGGGCTCCGCCGTCAGCGCGTCGTTCATCCGGAAGTTTTACGATCGTGTGGCACCCGGAATTTATGGCGACTTCGACGGCCCGGCGATGCTCCCGTTGATTGCGCCCAAGCCGTTTCTCGTCGTCACCGGCGATTCGGATCCCCGCACGCCGCTCGCCGGCGTGAAGGAATGTGCCGAGGCCGCCGAACGCGCGTATAAAGCGGCGGGTGTGCCGGAGAAGTTTGTAGTGAAGATCGAACCGAATACCGGGCACGAGCAAACGCCCGCCTACGATGAAGCGATGGTCGAATGGTTTGTACGATGGCTGAAGCCGTAATTATGGGAAAAACGATTCGTGTAGACGTGGAACAGACTGGGCCATCGACCAGCAAAGGCACGGCCCGCACGCACAGCGTGACGATCGATCGGCCGGCCGAAAAAGGAGGCGACGATCGAGGACCGCTCGGCGGAGAGTTATTGCTGCTCTCGCTCGGCGGCTGTTTCATGAGCACACTGCTTGCGGCCGTGAGAACGCGCGAGGCCAGCGTGTCGGACGTGAGCGTGTCGGTGTCGGGAACGATCGGCGGCGTGCCCGAACGCTTCGAGACGCTGCACATGCGCGTGAGCGCAAAATACGATGACGCCGATCTCATGCGCAAGCTCATCACGATGGCCGAGCGGGGATGCCTCGTGACCAATACACTCCGCACGGCGGCGGTCATCACAGTGGAGCTCGTGTCGTGAACACGATCAGGCATCTCACCTGGGACGAACTGACGGCCGGGCTCGACCGCATCCGCACGTCTCCCTCGGACCAAGGCGTGCTCGAGCTCATCGTCAGAAGGCCGTCGATCGAGCAGCGTGAGGTGTTGGAGGAAGGCCAGCTCGATAGGGAACTCGGGCTCGTCGGCGATACGTGGTCTCAGCGACGCAGCGCGCGCACGCCGGATGGATCGCGGCATCCGGACACGCAGCTCAACATCATGAACGCGCGAACCATCGCGCTGCTGGCGCAAGATAAGGAGCGGTGGCCGCTCGCAGGCGATCAGCTGTTCATCGATCTCGATCTGACAGAGGACAATCTTCCCGCCGGCACGCAGCTTCGCCTGGGCTCAGCGGTGATTGAGGTGACGAGTCAGCCGCACACGGGCTGCGAGAAATTTGCGGCGCGGTTCGGTCCTGACGCGACGAAGTTCGTGAACTCGCCGGAAGGAAAGCGGCTGCGCTTACGCGGCATCAACGCGAAGGTCGTGCACGCTGGAACGATTCGTGTTGGCAACCTTGCGCACAAGCTTTAACGGCGCGGGTCTTCGCTCGCCGACCGACCAGCCCGGCGATTCGTAGCCGCAGCCGACGCACTCGAGATAGAGCCGGTTCTTCTCGAAGTGCAGATATTCTTCGTGGCCGCGGACGGCGCAGATCAAACGCTTGAGAGTAGCCATCACATGAAGTTTGACGATCGCCGGCCAGGGAAAGATTCATGCGCTGGAAGCCGTTGACAGCGGCGGCTTTGCCAGCCTGACAGGAGGGCGCGATGTGTTCGCCGGCCGTCATCAAAGATGTTCGTCAGCAGTTGTCGCGCCGCCGCTTCATCACCGCGCTTGGCGTGGCGGGGCGGCCGTGTCGGCGGCGCCGTCAGCGGCCCAGCAGAAGCGAGTCAGATTGCCGAACGGTTTCCGTGAGGTCTACGATCTCACGCACACGTTCTCGCCACGCCTTCCTGTGTATTCAGCGTTCAGACCGGTCCAGATTCGTCAGCGCTTCAGCATGGAAAAAAACGGCTTCTTCGCGAACGAAGTGACGTTCGACGAGCACACCGGTACGCACATGGACGCGCCGCTGCATTTCATCGCGGGCGGCGTGTCGGCCGATCGCCTTCCGGCCGAGCGGTTGATTGCGCCGCTCGCCGTCGTGTCCATCGCCGCTCGCGCAGCGAAAGACCCCGACACACTCGTCACCGTGGACGATCTTCTGGCGTGGGAAAAGCGCCACCGGCGCCTGCCTTCGGGCGCCGTCGTCGCCATGCACTCCGGATGGGATATGAAGAACACGGCGCACGCGCCGGGCTTCAGCGAAGCCGCCGCCCGGTTTCTCGTCAACGAACGCGACATCTTCGGCGTGGGCGTTGACACGCTGAGTCTCGACGCCGCTGTGGCCCAGAAATTCGTGGCTCATCTCGCGTTCCTTGGCGCCGGTAAATACGGCGTCGAGCTGCTCGCCAATCTCGGCAACGTTCCGCCTGCCGGCGCCACCATCATTCTTGGCGCACCAAAACATGAAGGGGCCTCAGGCGGGCCCGTGCGCGCGCTCGCCGTCGCCTGAACAGAATCTTGTTGCGGCAAACAGACCTCACAGTAGATGCTACGCGTCATGAAATTTGAAGGTGTCATCCCCATTCTGCCAACGCCGTTCCATGACGACGAAGGCCTGGACCTCGATTCGTGGCGACGGATTCTGGAGTTCATGGTCGGCATCGGTGTTGACGGCGTCACGATCCTCGGCGTGCTCGGCGAGTCGAATCGACTCACCGATGAGGAACGTGACCGTCTCATCGCCGCCGCGGTCGAAGTCGTCGGCGGGCGTGTGCCGATCAACGTCGGCACGAGCCATTAGGGAACCGGAGCCGCCACGTATATGTCGCGCCGCGCCCAGGAACTGGGGGCGAGCGCGGTGATGGTGACGCCGGCCAAAGAGCCGGTGCCGAATGAGGAACGCATCATCGAGTTGTATCGACGGATTGCCGAGGGCGTTTCGATTCCCATCGTGTTACAGGATCATCCGGTGTCGACCGAGGTGCACATGTCGGTCGACCTCATCGTGCGGATACTGCGGCGCGTGCCGTCGATCGCGTGCGTCAAGGAAGAGGCGATACCGACGGCCGCGAAGATTCGCCAGTTGCGCGACGGCTTTACCGACCGTCCGTTCTCCATTCTGACGGGACTCGGCGCGCTGTACGGGCTTTTCGAATTGGGCGCCGGTTCCGATGGTTTCAACACGGGCTTCGCATTACCGGAGGTTCTGCAGGCCATGATGCGCGCGGCGCGTGACGGCGACTGGCAGCGGGTCCACGACGTTTATTCGCGATTTGCCGCGCTCATCGTATTCGAACAGCAGCCCGGCCTGGCGATACGCAAGGAGCTCTTCCGCCGGCGCGGCTTGATCACATCGCCACGAGTAAGGCATCCGGGCACGACCATCTCGCCGATGCAGTCGAAGCAGCTCGACACGGTTCTTGCGCACACGCTGGCCGGCACCGACATCACTCGACCCATTGCCTCTGAAGAACTGGTGAGCGCGTCGTGAGTGCGGAGATCGCGGCAGAAGACGTGGCCACACGCACACGCCGCCGGATCACCCGCCGGCTGATCCCATTCCTGTTCGTCCTCTACGTGTTCAATTACGTCGATCGCGTCAATATCAGCTTCGCCGCCTTGCAGATGACCAGCGACCTCGGGTTCTCGAACGCCGTATTCGGGTTGGGCGCCGGCATCTTCTTCATTGGATATTTTCTGTTTCAGATTCCCCTCACGCTCCTGACCGAAGTGTGGAGTGCGCGAAACTTCATCGGGTTGAGCCTGATCCTCTGGGGCGCCATCGCGGTGCTCGGCGGCTTGGTGCACAACGCGACCGAATTCTATTGGGTGCGGTTTTTCCTCGGCATCGCCGAAGCGGGCTTCTTTCCCGGCGTGATCGTGTACCTCACACACTGGTACCGGCAGCAGGATCGGGGAAAGGCCGTCGCCATGTTCATGACGGCGATTCCAGCATCGAACATGCTCGGCGCAGCAGTCGCCGCGGCGCTGATGCGCCTCACGTGGCTGGGAATGCCGGGATGGCGGTGGCTGCTCATCCTGGAGGGATTCCCCGCGGTGCTCGCCGGCATCTTTACGTTCTTTTATTTGACCGATCGGCCGCGCGATGCGCGCTGGCTGAAGCCGGACGAGCGCGACTGGATTACTGCCGAGCTCGAACGCGATCAACAGAGAAAGAAAGGGCAGCGAAAACTCAGCCCGTTGGCGGCGTTGAGAGATCCGCACGTGATTGTGCTTGCGTTGATTTACTTCTGCTACATCACCAACAGCGTCGGCCTGGGATCCTGGCTGCCGAAAATTGTCCAGCGCATCTCCGGGCTGAGCCAGACGCAAGTCATTCTCATCTCGGGCATTCCCTGGCTGTGCGCGATACCGGCGATGCTGTGGACCGCATCGCATTCAGATCGAACAGGCGAGCGACGGTGGCACGCCGCCATCCCGCTCTTTGTCGTTGGCGTCGCCCTGTCGCTGAGCATCGCGGCATCGAACCATCTCGGGTTGGCGATCGCGGCGTTCTCGATCGCGACCATGGCGCTGTACTCGTTTCCGTCGCCGTTCTGGGTACTCCCGACGATCTTCTTGAGCGGCCCTTCGGCAGCGGCAAGCATCGCGCTGATTAATTCGGCTGGAAACTTAGGTGGATTTGCGGGACCGTACGCGATTGGGTACCTCGCCGATAAAACAGGGAGCTATACCGGCGGATTGCTGTACTTGGTGGCGTCAGGTCTGGTCGGAAGCGCGCTTGTCTTGTCGTTGCGCACGAGCCATGCCGAAGCGGGCCCGCGTGTGGAGGCGCCGAAGCCGCAACCGGTCACGCTCCGGCCTTGACCGCGTGGCGTCGAAGCGGAGACGGGTGGAGCGGGCGCGACACCCAGCCGCCCCAGTTGAACTGTTTGACCATGTCGATAAATTGCTGGGCACAATCGGACACGTAGCCCCGGTCACGGAAGATCATCAGTGTCGGGCGGGCCATCTCGAGTCCTTCGAGCGGAATCCCTACGAGGCTTCCCGCCGCCAGTTCGTGCAGCACCGTCACGCGCGGCACAATCGCGAGCCCGATATCCTGCTGCACGAAGTGCTTCACATTCTCAAAACTCCACAACTCGGCGGCGATGTTGCACCGCGTCTGATGTGCCTCGAACAGGCGGAGAATCTTCTGTTCGGTGCTCGTGCAGAGGTGATGCACGACAAACGATTCCCCGCCGAGGTCCTTCACTTGCACGCGATCGCGCGTCGCGAGCCGGTGCTGCGGCGACGCGATGAGCATCATCTCGTCCGAATAGACCTTCACCGACTTCAGCCCGTGAAAGACGGGTTCGTCCTTGACGAATCCCACGTCAATCTGCCTGTCCATCACCTGTCGCGGGATTTCGTCCAGGCGTCCGCGGTAAATGCCGACTTTGATTTGCGGAAACTGGCGAAAGTACCCACGCAGCGGGCCGGGCAGGAGATAGACCGCTGCCGATTCGTACGCGGCGATACGAAGATGACCGCTGGTTAAGTTGTGCAACTCCCCGACTTGCCGCATGGCATCATCGCGCAACGCCAGCATGCGGCGGGCGTACCCGACGATGGCATCGCCGGCTTCTGTGAGCGTCAACTCGGGCATGTCGCGCGCGAAGAGCGGGACGCCAATCGCTTCTTCCAGCTTTTTGACGCTTTGGCTGATCGCCGGCTGAGTCCGGAAGACCCGTTCCGCAGCGCGGGTGAAGCTCCCTTCCTCGGCCACCGCCAGAAAGTGTTCCAGCTGCAGGAGATCCATATGTTTTGGAAGGCCTAAGCATTGAGGCGAAATGTGCCTGACCGCAAGAAGATTCTTCCGCGACAAGCTGCGACAAAAGATGGTCCTTATAGAACGAGAAGAATTACTAATGGCGAGCGCCGCTCGGGATGATTAGACTTCCCAATCACCTCATTTAAGCCGGTCGCAGAACCGCATGTCTCAGCAAGAGGACCATATGCTGAATTGTCACTTCAAGCTTTGGCCATGCCTCGGCGCGTTGATGATTGTCATTGCCATTGGACTGTTCCCGCTGGCAGGACGCGCCGCCGGCCAGGCGACGACAGCCGCCATCACCGGGGTCATCACCGACACAAGCGGTGGCCTTCTTCCCGGCGTCACCGTCACAGCGACAGGGCCGGCCTTGCAGGTTCCCCAGGTGATTGTGGTGACGGACGCGCGCGGCGAGTACCGCCTCAGTCCGTTGCCGACCGGTACGTACACGGTTACGTATGAATTTCCAGGGTTTCAAACGCTTCGGCGCGAAAATGTGCGTTTGCCCGTCGGGTTCGTGGCGACGTTGGACCAGACGCTGAATCCCGGGGCGATTCAAGAAACGGTGACCGTGACGGGCGCCTCTCCGCTCGTCGATGTGACGAACCCCGCTACCAGTGTCGATCTCTCGTCGGACTCGCTCGAGCTGCTTCCGACCAACCGCGATGGGCTGAAGGCGTTCATGGGTCAGGTGCCCGGCATGCGGACCAATCTGGATGTCGGCGCGTCGAGCATGACCGACACGATTCAGATCAGAGCCTACGGACAGACCGGTGCACCGTGGGAAATGCTGGAAGGGATCATGTTCGCGTCCTCTGGCGGCAATGGCGTGCAGGGTGCGCACGTCGACTTCAATGCGGTCGAATCCACGCGGCTCGAAACGGTCGCCACCAACGCCGAGATGCCGAGGCGCGGACAGTTTATCGATTCAGTCGTGAAATCGGGCGGGAACGAGTTACATGCCGAGGTCGTGACCTACGGGTCGATGGCGAACCTCGAAAGCAAAAACATCAGCGAGCAGCTGAGGGTGGCTGGCGTCACAGGTGTGCCGAAGCTTCACGGCATGTGGGACGACAGCGGATCGGTTGGCGGCAAGATCATCAAGGACAGGCTCTGGTTTTTCGGTGCCATCCGTGAGGAAGGCTACAACCGGGAACTCCTGAACGCGTTCTATGCCGACGGCTCGCCGGTCCTCATCAGGACGGGGCAGAGATTTCACACGGAAAAACTCTCGTGGCAGGTGTCGCAGGGAAATCGCATCACCGGCTTTTACCACTCGCAGCGCGAAATCCAGCGACGGGGCGCAAGCCGGTTCGTGCCGCCCGAATCGATGGAGATCACCGTTGGGCCAGTCGCGATGTACAAGGGTGATTGGCAGATGGTGAAAGGCAATTCGTTTGTCGCGTCGTTACAGTACGGGAATTGGTACAAGCACGCGTACTATTTCGCGCTCCCCAACTACGACAACCTGAGTGGGGCCAAGGTCTCGACGCTCGATCTCACGACACTATTCGTGACGGGAGACCATTTGAGCGATTCACGAGTGGAGGATTACTTCAACGATCATCTGAAGGGCACCGTCAGTTACTACAAGTCGAACCTGCTGAAGGGGAATCATCAACTGAAGGCGGGGTTCGACAACCTGTTTTCCGGCTATCCGCATAAGCAAGGGAACAAACGTGGCGGCAACTACCAGCTGTTGTTTCAGAACGGCACGCCCTTCCAGATCAATACGTTCAACTATCCGGTCAGACCCTACAACAGCCAACATTACTTAGGCCTCTATGCGCAGGACTCCTGGACGATTACGCGCCGGTTAAGCCTCGCGCTAGGGATCCGTTACGGCTATGACAACGCCTACGCGCCGAAGCAGTGCCGCGAAGACGGACAATTTGCTGCCGCCCAATGCTGGGACAAAGTTCAAATGAGGAAGTGGAACTCGGTGGCGCCGCGCGCGCACGCGGCCTACGACCTGTTTGGCGACGGAAAATCTGTCCTGAAAGGCGGGTTCGGGCGCTTCGCGAACTTACGCCAGCTGAACAACGAGGTTGTGAACGTCAATCGAAACAACCGGCAAACGACGACCTGGCTGTGGCACGATAACAACAACAATCGTGACTACGATCCAGGAGAGGTGAACTTCAATCCAAACGGTTCCGACTTTCAGGCGATTGCCGGCGTGACCAATGCAGTGCCCAACCCGAATGAGAACCAGCCGTTGAGCGACGAATGGTCGCTGAGCTTCGAACGCGAGGTGAAGGGGCACTGGGCCTTGAGAACGACCGGTATCTACGCGAAGAACTTCAAGCTGCGTCGGCTCGCTGAACTCAGCCGTCCATACGACGCCTACAGCATCGCGATCACGAACCCGGATCCCGGACCCGACAACACACGAGGCACGGCCGACGATCCTGCTGGCAAGACGATCACCTACTACGAGTACCCGGCCGCACTAAGCGGTCTCAGCTCAGCGGGAACGATGCTCGTCAATTGGCCGGGCTCGCAGACATACAAGACCTTCGAAGTGGCGGCCACCCGGCGACTGTCCGGCGGGTGGCAGGCCAGCGCGTCGTACTCGGCGACCAAGCAGCACGTGCCATTTACCGACGGGCAAGCGTTGAATCCGAACTCGGAGATCAATACGAGTAATAACACTTGGGAAACCACCGGCAAGGTTTCCGGTGGTTACATCTTCCCGTTCCAGGTTGTCGCGTCAATGGGATACGAACGTCGAAGCGGCGCACCGCAGTCCCGGCAGGTACAATTCAGCGGGGGCCAGACCATCAGAAATCTCGTGGTGAACGTCGATCCTCTGGGGACGATTCATCTCCCGAATACGAATCTGGCCAACATCCGCCTGGCGAAGCGGTTTTCGTTCCTGAAAACCCACACGTTGGAAGCCCGCTTCGATTTCTTCAACATCCTGAATTCGAACGTCGTCACAACCAGGCAACTCAGGGCCGGTTCGACGTACCTGTTCCCAACGGCGATTATCTTGCCGCGGATCCTTCAGATTGGCGCATCCTACAAATTCTAATGACACAGCCAACATTTCTCCGCCGGACGTTCGTGAAGGTCGCTGCTGTTGTCGCGTTCGGGCTGAGCATGCCTGTCATTGCGCCGGCGCAGCAAGGGAAGGGAGCGGAGCAGCAAGTGCTGCAGGGGGAAAAAGATCGCTTCGGCGCAATGATCAAAAGCGACGCCGCGGCCCTCGACACGCTGATTGCCGATGATGTGACCTACACGCACGGTAGCGCGAGGATTGTCACCAAGGCAGAGTTCATCGACGAGTTGACGTCGGGCGCGTTCAAATACCTGACGATCACGCCGGAAGAGAAAGAGTGGAAGGTACGCGTGCTTGGCAATGTGGCCATCGTCAATGGCGCGGCCGGCATGCGCGTTGTGGATCACGGGAACGATCAGACGATCAGAATCCGTTATACCAACGTGCAGGTGAATCGCAGCGGTCGTTGGCAGATGGTGGCGTGGCAGGCGACACGCCTGCCGTGACGATTGGAGAAGACGTGAAGATTCGCATCGTGGCGTTCGCTGTGGCATCGGTTCTCGTGCAGACGGGTGCTGTGCCGAGTGCACAGCAAGAGGAGCGCCGCCTGCCGACGTTTCAGCGAGACCCCTCGTGGCCGCCCAAGCTGCCGAACGATTGGGTGATGGGTCAGATGTCCGGCGTCGCCGTCGATCGTCGCGATCACGTCTGGCTTCTTCACCGTCCTCGATTTATCGCGAAGGACAAACGATCCCACGCAGCGCCGCCGGTGTTGGAGTTCGACGCGGCAGGAAAGTTTGTGCAGGGATGGGGCGGACCGGGAGAGGGCTATGAATGGCCCGAGAACGAACACGGGATTTATGTCGACGATAAAGACGTTGTCTGGATCGGCGGGCAGGCCGGAACCGGCGCTGGCGTCGTGAAGTACAAGTTGGTCGGCAATCGCCAGGTTCCTGTCGACGACGACATGCTGTTGAAGTTCACGGTCAAGGGGAAGTTTCTGCAACAGATTGGCCGCCAGAATCAAAGCGGCGGGAACAAGGACACCAAGAACCTCAAGGAGCCTGCCGAGCTGGTGTTGTATCGCAAGACCAACGAGATCTTCGTGGCCGATGGATACGGGAACAGCCGCGTGATCGTGCTGGATGCCGACACCGGCGCGTTCAAACGCATGTGGGGCGCATTCGGCAACGTTCCGCTCGACGCGTCACCGGCGCCGCTGCGACCAGGAATTACCGGCCTCGCCATGCCGGCGCCGGCAACCACCAATGTGGCGCCCGCCCGCGCCGGCGGCGCACCGGCTGAGGCGCCGGCCGCCAAGTCGGCGCCTGGCCCACAGCAATTCGGCGATCCCGTGCACAGCGTCAAAGTCTCGAACGATGAGTTGGTGTACGTGGCCGACCGGACGAATGGCCGCGTCCAGGTATTCACGCTCGATGGCAAGTACGTCACACAACTGTTTACAGGAGGGTCACCTGGCGGTCTCGTGCTGTCTCCGGATCCGATGCAGCAATTTCTGTACGTCGGCGACGGGGCACGAATTCTTGTCGTCGATCGCAAGACAATGAAGGTCTTGAGCGAGGACCAATTCGGGAAGAGGGGCAGCGTCAGCACCCACCTCTTAGCGATCGATTCGAAAGGCAACATCTACACAACCGAACTCGACAGGGGCACCCAAAAGTTCAACAGGAGACGCTCATGAGAAATCACTTGAGTTCGCGTTCCGCCGGGCTGATCGGCCTTCTGTTTCTGATGGCGACGGCCCTGATGCCTGCGCTCGTGACCGCCCAAAATGGCGCGGCGACGACAATTCTCGGACAGGTGACCGATGAAGCCGGAGGCGCGCTTCCCGGTGTGGTCGTCACGCTGAGAGGCCCGGCCCTACAGGTGCCTGAGATGACGAGCACCACCGATCCGCGAGGCGAATACCGGCTCACGCCGTTGCCGATTGGCACCTACAGCCTGCAATTCGAGTTGTCCGGTTTTCAAAGCCTGCGGCTGGAGGGAATCAAACTCACCTCCGGATTCGTCGCGAAGCTGGACCAAGTGATGAAACTGGGCGCGATGAGCGAGACGATCACCGTCTCTGGACAATCGCCACTCGTCGATGTGACGCAGGCTTCAACCGCCACGGCGTTGCAGGGGGATTCGCTCGAGATGATTCCCTCCGGTACGAACGGCATCGTGGGATTTCTCGCGCAGGTCCCCGGGGCGCGCACAAACATCGATGTCGGCGGATCGTCGGTGACCGACACGAATATCTTCACCGCCAACGGACAGACAGGCGAGTCGTGGCAACTGCTCGAAGGCGTGTTCGCCGCGACAGCCGTGAACAGCGCGAGCGGGACGCACTACGACTTCAACGCAGTCGAAGAGGGGCGATTCCAGACGAGCGGCAACAACGTCGAAACGCCGAAGCGCGGGATGGCCGTCAATCTCGTCATGAAATCCGGCGGCAACGCCTACCACGGCATGACGGAGTACTCAGGGACGAACTACCATTTTCAGAGCGATAACATCGGTCCGACGCTGAGGAAACAGGGCGTTGTGTCGAGGCCCAGGCTGATTACGCGCAAGGACGGCGGCGGGCAGCTTGGAGGCAAACTCATCGAGAACAAGCTGTGGTTCTTCGCCGACCTGCGCTATCGGAAGATCATCAATGAGATTCCGTTTGCCAAGAGCGCGAGCGGCGGCACCGTGACTCGGCCGCAGCATCAGTTCTTTCAGGTGTACAAACTCTCCGAGCAGCTCAACCAGAATAACAAGCTCATCGCGTTCTGGCATCGATACGGCGATCACGAACGGCGCGGCGCCAGCCAGTTCGTGCCGGAGCGCTCGATGGAGCAGAACAATTCCTGGGCGGAGACCTGGAAGGGTGAGTGGCAGCACACGCGCGGCACCTGGCTCACGTTTTCAGCGCAATGGGGACACTTCAATCAGGTGAATGCCTACACCGGTTTTGCTCCGGGTGTGCCGCTGAGTACCGACATCGTGACGTTGCAGCAGGATGGAGACGCGGCGTCGGCGGGGAGATGGAGCTGGGGCGGGCAGGAGCAAGGCAGAGCCGTCGCGACGATGTACAAGCCGAACCTCGGCGGCAATCACGTGTTCACGATGGGGTTCAACAATCTCATCGAAATCAACAAGTCGAGAAATCCCGCGCGACGCAGCGGCGATTACCGGCTCCGGTTCAGCGCGGGCTCGCCATTTCAGATCGACGTGTTCAACACGCCGGTCAATCCAAAAACGAGGGTGAATTATTACTCCGCCTACGTGCAGGACTCGTGGACGATTGGCCGTCGGTTGACGATCAATCCGGGTATCCGCGCCCAGCGGGATCACGGCTGGGTACCGGAGCAGTGTCAAGAAGTGGGAATGTTTGTCCAGGCGTTTCCAGTCCAGTGCCGACCGAAGGTGGAACCGAACGTCTTCAATACGTTCACGCCGCGGCTGTACGTGGCGTTCGATCTGACTGGCGATGGAAAATCGGTATTGAAGGGCGGTTACGGCCGCTTCGTGCACCTCCGCGATACCGGAGGCGAGATCAGTCAGCTCAACGCGAACGGGCAGAGAACCATCACGTTTACCTGGCACGATAACAACGGCAATCGTGACTACGATCCAGGAGAGGTCAACCTCGACCCGAACGGCGCCGATTTCCAGTCGGGTGGCACCCAGACCCAGGCGTTCGTCAACCCGAACGAGAAAGTTCCGAACTCGGACGAATTTTCGATCGGCTTCGAGCGCCAGATCCTGCGGGACGTGGCGGTGCGGGCCGCCGGCGTCTACGGCCGGAATTTCGACGTCCAACGCTTCGTCAATCCCCTGATTCCGTATTCGGCGTACAACATCCCCATCACGAACCTGGATCCTGGCCCCGATGGCGATCCGCTTACGACCGCCGACAATCCGGGCTCATCGCTCACCTATTACGATTACCCCGCCGCCTACCGAGGCGCGAAATTTCAGGGAATCATGGTGGCCGACGCCGATCCGAAGAACAACAGCAACTTCAAGACGATGGAGTTCTCGGCGACCAAACGGCTCGCAAACAACTGGCAGCTGCTCTCGTCGTACTCGGTCACAAAACGGCACATCCCGTTCACCCCGGGCTCACAGCTGAATCCAAATACGGAAATCAACATCGTCGACGACACCTGGATTTGGATCGGCAAGGTGGCGGGTTCCTATGTCTTCCCCAAAGGGATCGTCAGCGGGTTCAGCTACAGTATTCGCAACGGTGATCGCCTGGCGAGGCAAGTGCTGCTCCGGGCACCCTCGGGATCGTCCATCGCGACGCTCGTCGTGAATGCTGCGCCAATCGGCAGCTTGAACCTGGACAACGTCGCCCTGCTCGATCTCCGAGCGGCGAAGCGGTTCCCACTGGGACATGGCCGGACGTTCGAACTGCGCCTCGATTGTTTCAATGCACTGAACGCGAATCCGGTGACCTCGATTGTCAACCGATCTGGAGCGACGTTTGGAAACGCGACAGCCTCGGAATCGGGTGGCCAGAACGGCACTGGACTGACGCCCCCGCGGGTATTCCAAGTGGAGGGGCACTTCAGTTTCTAGGAGAATGCACATGTTGAAGCGCGTGTTTTGTGTCGCCTCGGGATTTTTGTTGTTGGTTTCATCCGCCAGCGCGCAGGCGCCGGCGGAGAAAGTGGGTCTCGCATTGAGCATGCAGCGCGCGTACGGGACGGCAAAGTCGAACCTCACGCGGGCGGCCGACATCATGCCTGAGTCCGACTACGGCTTGAAGGTCGTGCCCGTCGCCGAAGTGCGCACGTTTGGCCAGTGGCTCGGCCATCAGACCGACAACCAACTGGGAACCTGCGCCACGCTCAAAGGCGTGCCAAATCCGAATCAAGGCGGATCCAACAACGAGCAGAAATGGACGACGAAGGCTGAATTCGTGAAAGCCTTGGCCGATGCGTTCGCGTTCTGCGATCCGGCTGTTTCGTCGCTCAGCGATCACAATGCGCTGCAAATGGTGAAGCAGGGGCAGGGCGAAACCGCGCGCGGCGCGCTCGTGTCAGCTCTCCTCTCTCACGCGCTCGAAACCAACGGCATCCTCACGCTGTATCTGCGTGCGAAGGGGCTGGCACCGGCGCCTCCAGCGGGGCGTGGTGGACGCGGCGGGCGCGGCCAGCCGTAAGACGGGGAACACGAAAGCGCTATGGACTTGGTCACACGATTCGGCGTTGCATCGATCCTCCTGCTTGCGTGTTTTGCTGTCCGGAGTGGACTCGCCGCGCCCGCCGACCAACAGGCGCCGGCGCCGTTCAGGACTGAAGTCGGCGTTGTCGAAATCAATGCCGTTGTCACCGATGCAAACGGCAACTTCGTCCGCGATCTCAAGAAAGACGATTTTCAAATCTTCGAAGACGGACGCCAGCGGTCTTTTTCACTTTTATCTTTGGTGGACATGCCGACGCCGTCTTCGGTTCCCGCCGCCGGACCCGAACCTGACGTTCGAACGCTCGCAGAAAGTCGGGCCGGGCGAGTGTATGTGATCGTGCTCGACGATCTCCACACGGCGCCTTTCCGTGCGGCCGCGCTGAAAGCGGCGGCGCGCCGATTTATCTCGCAGTTTTTCTATCCCGGCGATCTCGCGGCCGTCGTTTACACCGGTCCCGGACTGGCGGGTGGACAGGAGTTGACCGGCAGCAGCCGTCTGCTCCTTGCCGCCATCGATCGGTTCCGCGGACAGCAGATCGAATCAGCGGCCGCCGGCCGCCTCGAGGCGTATCGGCAGCAGCAACTCGGCGATCAGTCGTCCGATCGCCTCGACGATCCCAACGACGCGGAACGACGCTACAACGCTCGTCGAACACTGAATGCACTACGCGACGTGGCGAGTTGGATGGCCGGCATTCAGGGCCGGCGGAAATCGGTGCTCTTCTTCAGCGAAGGCGTGGATTACGACCTCAGCGACGTGTTCGGCTCGCGAGGTGCGTCCGCGGTGCTGGCTGACGCCCGCGATACCATCGGTGCCGCCACGCGATCGAATGTGAGTGTTTATTCTATCGACCCACGAGGCCTTGCGGGCCGGAGCGATGAATTCATCGAGCTCGCCGAGCCGCAGACGGAGACCCGCACGCAGCGGGAACAGCTCGGCACTCAAGGCATCGAGCGGGACCTCCGGAGCGCGCAGGACAATCTCCGCATGCTGGCGGAGCAGACAGGAGGCCTGTCGATCGTCAATTCCAACGACTTTGCCGGCGGCTTCGAACGGATCGTGCGCGATAACAGTACTTACTATGTCCTCGGCTACTACTCAGAGCCCGATGCCAAAGGCGGAAAATTCCGCAAGATCGACGTTCGCCTTCGCCGCCCCGGTCTGCACGTGCGCGCGCGCACCGGGTACCTCACGCCTGATCCCAAAGCAAAATCTCGCGCCGTGGAACCGAACTCGCGTGCGTCGTCTGCGCTCCGGGACGCGCTGAGCAGTCCCATTCCGGCGGGCAATCTGCCGATGACGGTGTTTGCGGCAGCGTTCAAGGGAAACGCGCGGAACGCGTCGGTGCTGGTCGCCGCCGAGATTGACGGCGCGTTGCTGAGGTTCCAGCAGCGCGACGCCATATTTGTCGACGATTTGCAATTTTCGCTGATTGCCGCGGGCCAAAACGGAAAAGTCGCGGAAACCGACAGCGGCAATGTGGCCTTGGCCGTGAAGCCGGACATACAGCAGCGGATTATCCGGAACGGCGTTCGCTTCCTGTCCCGCATTCCGCTGCCGCCCGGCAGATATCAGCTGCGGGTAGCCGCGCGCGAGACGGGCGGCGGCGCGGCCAGCGTCGTGCACTACGATCTCGACGTTCCCGATTTTACGAGCGAGGCGCTTGCCCTCAGCGGCCTCGTGCTCACGACAACATCGGCAGGCGAGATGGCCACGACCAGGCCGGATGGGCCGCTGCAAGCTGTCCTGCCGACGCCGCCGACAGCCGTGCGCACGTTTGCCCGCGCCGAAGTGATGACGGTTTACGCGGAAGTCTACGACAACCTGAAGCTGTCACCGCACGGGCTCGACATCACGACCACGGTCCGTGCCGCCAATGGCGAGACCGTATTTTCATCGCACACCGACCGCTCGAGTGCACCGTCGACGGCAGGACAGATCGTTCCACATCGAGTTGAAATACCGCTCAAGGCGTTGTCGGCAGGTGCGTATATTCTTCGGGTCGAAGTCCAATCGCGTTTGGGCGATGGGCCGAGCGTGTTTCACGAGATCCCGTTCACAGTCAAAAGCAGTGAGGATCGAAAATGATCGCAATCAATCGTCTCGCGCGTGCGGCGCTCCTTATCTGTGTGGTCGTCGCGTCCGCGGGCCCAGCCAGCGCTCAGGAGAGTGGCGCGATTATCGGCGCGATCACCGACACATCGGGCGCTCTCCTTCCAGGGGTTACCGTCACTGTGACGGGCCCGGCGTTGCAGGTGACGTCAATTGTGGGCGTGGCGGATGCCAAAGGTGAGTACCGCTTGAGCCCGTTGCCTCCTGGCGTGTACGCCGTGAGGTTCGAGCTGTCTGGATTTCAAACCGTTAAGCGCGAGAATGTGCGATTGACGCTGGGTTTCACGGCGACGTTGGACCAGGCGCTGAGTGTGGGAACCGTCGAGGAGTCGGTCACGGTGACCGGAGCATCGCCGATCGTCGATGTCACCAATCCCGCCACCAGTGTCGAGATGTCGAAAGAATCGCTGGAGATCTTGCCCACCAGCCGCGACGGACTCAAAGCGTTTATGAATATGATGCCGGGCGTGCGTACGAATTTGGATGTCGGCGCGTCCAGTCTCAAGGAGGGTCCCCAATTCCGGACGCACGGACAGTCCGCTCAATCGTGGCAAATGGTTGATGGGGTCATGTTCTCGAGTGCCAATAGCGGCGGGTCCGATGGGGCCCAGATCGACTTCAACGCCACCGATTCAACGCGCCTCCAGACTGTTGGCAGTGGCGCCGAGATGCAGCGGCGCGGCATTATGCTCGACCTCGTGTTGAAATCCGGCGGCAACGAATTTCATGGCGACGGTAGCGTCTACGGGTCGGCCGACGCGCTGGAGGGCTCCAATCTCACGCAGGCGTACAGAGACCTCGGCATACAGAATTTTGCCAAGCTGCACGAATTCTGGGACGTGAGCGGGACCCTTGGCGGCCGCATCGTCGAAAATAAGCTCTGGTTTTTCGCCGCCATTCACAAGTCGGGCTTCAATCGCGAGATCCTGGACGCGTTCAATGCCGACGGGACGCCCATGATCGACAACAGGCGCGTGCCGATTTGGTCAGGAAAGCTCTCGTATCAGATGAACCGATCGAACAAATTGACGGGCTTCTACCACACGACCAGGGAAGGCGAACACCGGCTCGGAAGCCGGTTCGTTCCAACCGAATCGCGCGAAGTGTACGACGGGCCCGTTACGCCGTTCGGGGGCAGCTGGCAGATGGTGAAGGGTTCTTCGGTAGTTGCGATGCTGCAGACGGGCGGCTTTTACCAGAAATCACGGTATTTCGCTGAGCCGTCTTTTATGAATCTCGCGGCTGGTAACCCCGATACCGCGGCAGCGCACAAGATTTCGACGCTCGATACGTTTACCATGATGAGGACCGGGGACGCGTCAAGCGATGGCCGGACCGTTCATCGTTATCGATATCCCACAAAAGGAACCCTCAGCTACTACCGACCGGACATGTTCGCAGGCAGTCATCAATTCAAGGTGGGATTCGACTTCATCAATTCGGGATTCAATGAAGAACGCAGGAATAAACCTGCGGGAAATTATGAACTCCGACTCAACAGTGGCGTGGCGACGCAGATCGTCACGTTCAACTATCCAGTCGCCCCGAGAGACTTCAGCCGCTTTATCGGCGTGTATGGGCAGGACTCCTGGAGCATCGGCCGTCGGCTGACGCTCGTGCTTGGACTCCGTGCGTCTACGGAGACCGCTTGGGAGCCTCCGTCGTGCCACGCCGCCACGGAGTTTTCGAACGCCGAGTGCTACGACCGGATCGAGATGCGACGGTGGACCGCGTGGATGCCGCACGTGCAGGGCGCGTACGACGTGACAGGGAACGGGAAGTCGGTCCTCAAGGCGGGGTTCGGCCGCTTTGCGAACCTGCGGGACATTTCGCCGGAACTGACTCGTATCTCGAAAAACAACGCGCAGTCGACGACCTGGACCTGGCACGATCTGAACAACGACAAGATGTATCAGCCGGGCGAGGTCAATCTCGATAGGAACGGATCCGACTTTCGATCGATCGCCGGTGTCACCAATGCGGTGGTGAATCCGAACGAGCCGCAACCGAAATCCGATGAGTGGTCGCTGACCTTCGAGCGCGAGTTGATGGGAAACTGGGCGATGGTGGTGAGCGGCGTGTATGCCAAGAACTTCGATCTTCGCCGGTTGGCCGAGCCACTCCGCCCTCGTTCTGCCTACAGCATCGCGATCACGAATCCGCACCCCGGAAACGACGGTCTGCCCGGCACCGCCGACGATCCGGCGGGAAAGACGATTACGTACTATGAGTATCCTGCGAGCCTGAACGGCGTCGCGTTTGCCGGGACGATGATTGTGCCAGCCGAAGGCGTGCAGACCTTCAAGACCATCGAAGTGGCCGGTTCGCGACGCATTTCGGGCGGCTGGCAGGCGGCGGCATCATTCTCAGCCACCAGGAGCAATATCCCGTTTCTCGACGAGCAAGCCGACAATCCGAATTCGGAAATCAACACCGCCACGAACACGTGGGAAATCACCAGCAAGATTTCCGGCGGTTACACCTTGCCGTTCGACGTCATTATGTCGGCCACCTACGAGCATCGGAACGGTGTGGCGCAGGCACCGAGTGCGCAATTCACCGGCGGACGGACCATTACGCAGATCGTCCTGAACATCGATCCCGTCGGTACTATCCATCTTCCCTCGCCGAATCTGTGGAACATGCGTTTTGCCAAGCGCTTCCGGTCAGGCACGGGACGCAGTCTGGAGGCGCGGTTCGACTTCTTCAATATCTTCAACGCCAACTTTGTCACGGGGCGCAGCACGCGAGTGGGGCCGACGTACCTGATCCCGAGCGGGATCATCCTGCCGCGCATTCTGCAAACCGGAGTGACGTACGTGTTCTAATACGATGATGAACAACATTTCACGACGGCGAGTACTGCTCAGCGGCGCGATGGCGGGGGCAGCGGGATTCTTTCCGCGAGCCGATGTGCTCTTTGCGAAAGCCGCGCAGCCCACCACCAAACTAAAGTTCAGCGTGCCGGCGGGAGCGTGCGACACGCACGTCCACGTGTTTGGCGATCCGCAACGGTATCCGTTTATGGCGGGTCGCGTGTATACGCCAGAGACGGCGTCGGTAGCCGAGTTGCGCGCCATGCTCGATGCGCTGCACATCGACCGCGTTGTGGTTGTGCACCCAAGCGTATACGGCACCGACAATCGCTGCACGGTCGATGCGGTACGTGAGTTGGGCAGCCGCGCGCGCGGCGTTGCGGTGATTGACGCGAAAACGTCCGACGCAGAGCTCGACGACATGGCGCGCGTCGGCATCCGCGCCGTCCGCATCAATCTCACACAGGCCGGCGTGAGCGATCCGTCTGCCGCCATTCGGAGTTTTCAGATGGCGGCCGAGCGCGCCAAAGCCCGCAACTGGCACGTGCAAATCAACACGTCGCCGAAGATCATCGAGGCGCTCAGTCCCCACTTGCAAGCGTCGCCGGTGCCCGTGGTGATCGATCATTTCGGCGGCGCGAAGGCCGCCGACGGTGTGCAGCAGCCGGGCTTCGATGCGCTCGTCAATCTTGTGAAGAGCGGGAAGGCGTACGTGAAGATATCGGCCGCCGCGGACCTCGTGTCGTCGAAGGCGCCCGATTATCAGGACGTCGTGCCGCTGGCGAAGGCGCTCGTGGCCGCCAATCCGCAGCGTATTCTCTGGGGGACCGACTGGCCTCATCCCGATTCGAGGGTCCTGCCAGACCGGAAGAACACGGACCTTGCGCCGCTGGTCCAGACCGATGATGGACTGGTCTTGAATCTGCTGCCGGTGTGGGTGCCGGATGCTGCTGTTCGCCGAATGATTCTTGTCGACAACCCTGCGAGGCTCTACGGCTTCTAAGAAAATTTGACGCAGGGACGCGGAGCCGCAGAGTTGTTCGGCACGAACGCTATCGGGTCATGCTGGCGTGCAGCGTTTCGACCAGGTACTTTCTGTGCGCCGCCATGTCCTGCTCGATGGTCACGCCCGGATTCATATCTGCCGCATTGAAATCGAGGCTGATCCAGCCGTCGTAATTGCGTTCGCGCAGGACCGCTATCACCGCAGGGAAATCAACGCCGCCGGTGCCGAGACGCTGATAAATCGGATCGGGGCCCACCGGTACGCCGAGCTCCTTCGCCATCCGCACTTCTTCCTCCTTGCTCGGGGCCGGACCTTTCCACCCTTTTCCCGCGCTCCACACCGGCAACGTGTCTTTGAAGTGGAGATGCGCGACGCGCGAATAGTGCTCGCGCAGAAACTTGGCGGAGTCGACGCCGCCGACCGACGCGTGACACGTGTCGAGTGTGAGGAACACCAGCTGAGGATCGGTCAAGTCCAGAATCGTCTCGATCTCGGACTTCCGTTCGATCATCGTCCAGGCATGCGGATGAAGTGCGAACTTCACGCCGTGCTCGAGGGTGCGCTTGCCGACCTCGTTGAGATTTCTTGCGAGGATTTTCGCGTTTGCCGTGGTGAGGTCTTCGGGACCCAAGCGCCGGCCCATGTTCGCCTTCAGGGCCTTGATGCCGAAGTAGGCGCCGAACTTGGCGTTGGCGCCGTGACTGTCGAGCGTCGCTTGCAGCTTGCTCGTGTCGAAATATTCTCCACCGCTCGCGACTGAGGAGATGCTGATGCCCGCCTCGTCGAGCACTTTCTTGAACACCTCCGGCGGCTGTCTCAGGTAGTCCTGGATCTCATTTCCCCAGGGCTCGATGCCATGGAACCCGAATCGCGCGGCCATTTTGATGCCGGATTCCGGATGCGGCTTCAACGGCGTGAACATGTGGCTGCTCATGGCCCAGCGGAACTTGTCGCCCGGAAGCGCGAAGGCCGTCGCAGCTACTCCGACACACACACCAGCTTGAATGAATTCGCGGCGAGTCACCATAGCGCCTCCTGAATTAGTTTGTAGGAAACTCGCACACCGCAGGGCCGAAGTCAACACATCCTCACTTCTTATAAGCGCAGAAGAAATATTGATTTGCGCCGTGATCGTGAACCGCGTACAGTTCACACTGCTCTCACTTTACAAATTGAATCCTGCGGAGATCGTGCTGCCGGACGCTCGTCTCGCACAGCTTCGATCCGCGCAAGGGGGATCGCATGTTGAAATGCAAACTCGCGGGTGCCGTCGGCCTCATCGGGTTTCTTTTACTGGCAAACGCGGTACCCGGTACCGCGCAGACAAACGGCGGCATCATCGGAGTCGTGGCCGATGTCTCGGGAGCTGTTCTCCCGGGCGTCACCGTGACGGCGACGGGAGCCGCGCTGCAGGTGCCGTCCATCGTCGATGTCAGTGACGCCAAGGGCGAGTACCGCCTGCGTCCACTGCCGCCTGGCACGTACACGGTCACGTTCGAGTTGTCCGGCTTCCAAACGGTGAAACGCGAAGACGTACGGCTTGCGCTCGGGTTCACCGCCACGTTGGATCAGGCGCTTGGTCTCGGAAGCTTGCAGGAAACCGTCACGGTATCTGGCGCCTCGCCGCTCGTCGATGTGACGAACCCGGCGACGGCCGTCGACATGTCGTCGGAGTCGCTCGAAATCCTGCCGACCAATCGTGACGGCCTCAAGGCCTTCATGGGGACCATGCCTGGCGTGCGCACGAACCTGGACGTGGGCGCGTCGAGTTTGAGCGACACCGTGGTATTCCGATCCTTCGGTCAGGCCGGCCAATCATGGCAGATGCTCGAAGGGATCATGTTCTCCACGCCGAATGCCGGGGGCGCCAACGGCAGCCATGTCGACTTCAATGCTCTCGATTCCACGCGCGTCCAGACCGTCGGCAGCGCCGCCGAAATGCCGCGCCGCGGCGTCATGCTCGACGCCGTGATGAAGTCGGGAGGCAATCAGTTCCATGGCGACGCGATCTATTACGGGTCGTCCGGGGCGCTCGAGAGCTCCAACCTCACGCCTGCGCTCGAAAAGCAGGGCGTGCGCAACGTGCCTCGTCTTCACGATCTCTGGGACGCGAGCGGCACGCTCGGCGGACGGATCATCCGGAACAAGCTGTGGTTTTTTGGATCGGTCAGAAGCACAGGGTTCAATCGCGAGTTGCTCGACGCGTTCCTCCCGGACGGCACGCCGATGCAGAACAACAGGCGCCTGCCGTACTACTCCGGGAAGCTTTCGTATCAGATGAACCAGGCGAATAAGTTTTCCGGTTTCTACCATAAGGCCAAGGAGTTTGAGCGGCGCGGCGGCAGCCGGTTCGTCCCGGCAGAATCGCGCACCGTGTATGAAGGCCCGCTTGCGACCTGGGGCGGCAGCTGGCAGGTTGTGAAGGGAAGTTCGTTCGTCGCGTCGGTGCAGTCCGGCGCCTTTTATCAGAAGGCCTGGTACTTTGCCGAGGCCTCATACGACAACATTCGTGCGGGAAAACCTGATGTCGCAGCGGTCCACAAGATATCAACCCTCGACACCTTCACCCTGATGACGACCGGGGACGCGACGATCGACGGGCAGTGGCTGCATCGGTACCGCTACCCCACGAAAGGTACGGTCAGCTATTACAAGCCGAACTTCATTGCGGGCAGCCATCAGTTCAAGGGCGGGTTCGACTTAATCAATTCCGGGTATCACCAGCGGCAGCGCAACAAACCCGCCGGGAATTACGACCTTCGTTTCAACAACGGCGTGGCAACGCAGATCATCACCTACAACTATCCGGTCACTCCGAAGAATTACGGCAATTACCTGGGCCTGTATGTCGAGGACTCCTGGAGCGCGACGAACCGGCTGACGCTCAGTCTGGGCGTCCGATGGTCCACCGAAGACGCGTATGCCGATGAGCAGTGCCACGCGGCGACGCAGTTCTCGGCCCAGGCGTGCTATCCGAAGATTTCCCTCGCGACATGGACGACGGCGATGCCACGTCTGCATGCCGCGTACGACCTGTTCGGCAACGGAAAGACTGTGATCAAAGGCGGGTTCGGGCGCTTTGCGAACCTGCGGGATCTTCTGCCGGAGCTGACGCGCGTGGCCAAAGAGAACGCGCAGTTAACGACCTGGACGTGGCGCGATTCGAACAACAATCGCGACTACGACCCGGGCGAGGTCAACCTCGATCCCAACGGGCCCGACTTCCGATCGATTTCGGGTGTCACCAACGCGAAACCCAATCCGAACGAGCCCCAGCCGAAGTCCGACGAGTGGTCGTTGACGTTCGAGCGTGAGCTGGTCGGGAACTGGGCCGTTCGCGGCACCGGTGTCTATGCGAGGAACTTCGATCTGCGCCGCCTTGCCGAGCCGCTGCGTCCGCGATCGGCTTACAGTATTCCCATTACCAACCCACATCCCGGCAATGACGGCCTCGTCGGCACAGCGGACGATCCGGGCAGGACGATTACCTATTGGGAATATCCGGCCAGTCTGAACGGCATTGCGTTCGCCGGAACCACGATCGTGCCAGCCGACGGGGAACAGAAATACACGTCGTTCGAAGTCGCCGGCACGCGGCGAATCTCGAAAGGGTGGCAGGCCGCCGCATCGCTGACGGCGACGAAAATCAACGCCCCCTTCGTCGACGAGCAAGCTGACAATCCCAACACGGAAATCAACGCGATTAACAGTACGTGGGAGACAACCACCAAGCTCTCGGGGGGGTACACGCTTCCGTACCAAGTGATCATGTCGGCGACCTTCGAGCGCCGGAGCGGAACACCTCAGGCGCCGGCTGCGCAATTCAGCGGCGGCCAGACCATTAACAATATCGTGCTGAACATCGATCCCATCGGCACGATCAATCTTCCCGCGACCAATCTTTGGAACATGCGGTTCGCCAAACGGATCCGGTTGAAAACGGGACAGTCGCTCGAGGGACGTTTCGATTTCTTCAATATTTTCAACGCCAACTTCGTCACGGCACGCACCGTCCGCGTGGGCCCGAGCTACCTCGTACCGACCGGCACCATTCTGCCGCGGATTCTTCAGCTGGGTGTGACATACACGTTCTAAGCAAGCTCACAGATCGTCACTTAACGAAAGCGAGGATGAAATGAAACGGTTCGCACTTACCACCGCACTGATTGCACTGAGTCTCACGACGCTCCTCTGGGCGCAGGGAGGCGACCCGAATTACGGGAAGCCGAAACGTCTGAACAAGATGATCGAGCTGCTCTCGGCCGGACAACCTGTCTACGACGTAGGCGTGACGGGCGGCGGCTACGAAGAGGGGAAGAAGCTGGCGCAGACCACCAACGACATGATCCTGTATGAGATGGAGCATGGCCCTTTCGATCCGAGGCGCCTGCGCGAGTTCATGCAAGGGCTGATCGACGGCGGTCCGACCAAGAGCGGCCACAAAACCCCGACGGTCATCGTCACGCTGCCGTTCCTCGGTCTGGACGGCCCGTCGGTTCGCGCCAATACGTGGGTGATCGAGCAGATTTTAACCGCCGGTGTGCACGGTCTGATGATGTGTCACACACGGAATGCCGACGCCGTGAAGGCGTTTGTCCAGGCCTCGCGTTATCCATTCGACCGCACTGAGCTCAAGGGAGTCGATCGCGTCATTCCAGAAGGCCTTCGCGGATCCGGTGGTCAAGGCCCCGCCGCACGCGTGTGGGGAATCAGTGCCACCGAGTACATGGAAAAAGCTGATCCCTGGCCCATGAACCCGAACGGTGAGTTGCTGCTCTCGCTGAAAATGGAAGACAAGTACGCGCTCGAGAACATCGACGAAATCACCGCCGTACCCGGCATCGCGTGGGGCGAATGGGGACCCGGGGATCAATCAATGTCGCTGATGGGTCTCGAGTATTTGAAAAAGGGCGGCTCGGACGAGGCGCATGCGGGAACCGGCGGGTTTACGCCTGAGGGGCTGCCGAGGATCGGCGTCGCCAAACTCGACGCTGCTCGCGCTCGCATCATGGGCGCGATGAAAGCGCACCATATCTTCCCGCTGCACTCGGCTCGGATGGACGACCTCGAATCGTTGCTCAAAGCCGGAGTCATGGTGACGCACGGAACAAACGTCGAGCTCACCAATAAAGGACGCGCGCTGACAAAGCGCCAAATGCCGTACTAGTGAGCCTGGAAACTAGAAAGTAACTTCAC
>JANMJM010000215.1:0-55861 GCA_031371345.1 Vicinamibacteria bacterium | reverse complement strand
CCTCGAGGTGCCGGTCGTCGTCACGTTCGCCGGTTGCCCGGGCGATTCGGAAGACGCCAAGTTTCCGAATTGGGTAACGTGCCCGTGGCCACCGGAATTTCTCGAGGTCCTCGAGTGGCAATGGGAGAAGAAAACGATTCCCTACTGGACCGACGCCGCCCGCTTTGCTGCCGATCATGGCATCAACGTCGCGCTCGAGGCGCATCCAGGTTTTGTGGTCTACAACGTGGAAACGGCATTGAAGCTGCGACTTGCGACCGCGAGAAATATCGGTGTGAACTTCGATCCCAGCCACTTCTTTTGGCAGGGCGTGGACGTTCCCGCGGCTATCCGGGCGCTGGGCGATGCCATCTTTCACGTGCATGCGAAGGATGTGGCGATCGATCCCCACAACGTCGCCATCAATGGCGTGATCGATACCAAGACGTACCGGCGAATGGCCGAGCGGTCATGGCTCTTTCGGAGCGTCGGCTGGGGACACGGCGAGCTGGAGTGGAAGCGCATCGTGACGGCGCTCCGTCTGACGGGCTACGACTACGTGATGAGCATCGAGCACGAAGACGCGCTTGCGTCGATAGACGAGGGACTGAATGCCGCGGTCGATGTGCTGGGCCGTGTGGTCCTCACCGAGCCGCCGGTTGATGCGTGGTGGACCTAGGGCGAGTCCCATGCCCACATCCACGCGCATCAAGCGCTCAGTATTGAAGCCGATGATCGAAACATTTCGGAACGATCGAGGTAAGTCATGAGAAAGATCGTCGCAGCGGCGGCTCTCACGTGCACCATGCTCATCGCGTTGGCGGCGCAGGCGCCGGCGCCGGGCGGACGGGGCGGCGTCGCGAGCTTCCCCGCACAGCAGCGCGATCCCGACGATCCCGCCCTCGTCGCACGCGGCAACGACATCTACAGCCTCGAATGCCGCAGTTGTCACGGGCCGGATCTTCGCGGCGGCGAAATGGGCGGGCCGAATCTTCTTCGCCGACAGCTCGTGTTGAACGATCAGAACGGCGAGTTGCTGGGCCCCGTGATTCACGGCTCCCGGAAAGATCAGGGCATGCCGGCGATCACCATGAGCGACGATGATGTGAAGGCGGTGTCGGCGTTCATTCACAGCGTGCTTGCGAAGGCGCCGGGACAAGGCGCCCCGCCGCCTGGTCCACCCGTCACCCTGAATGTACTCGTCGGCGACGCAAAGGCAGGAGCGGCGTACTTCGAAGCGAAGTGCAGTGAGTGCCATTCCGTAGTGGGCGATTTACGCGGCATCGGGGCGCGCGACCTCGGGGCGGTTGGTCTCCAGAACCTCTGGGTGTCGGGCGGCGGCGCTGGCCGCGGTCGAGGCGCGGCGCCGGCTCGACGCGTCGCACCGATGACGACGCGCCGCGAGACGACGGTGACTGTCACATTGCCGACGGGCCAGAAAGTCGAAGGGAGACTCGAACGTGTCGATGATTTCCTGGTTTCGTTAACGCAGGCCGACGGCACGCCCAGGTCGTTCCGCCGCAACGGAGATACGCCGAAGGTCGAGATTCACGATCCCCTCGAGGCGCACAGGAAACTGCTTTTCACCTACACCGACAAAGACATCCACGATGTAACGGCTTACCTTGCGAGCGTGAAATGACAGTCAAAAAATTTATCCTCGCCGCGTCATTGGTCGTCGCTCCGGTCCTGCTGACGGGACAAACGCAGAGCGGCCTCGACCCGGCCGCTCTGTTGAAGCCGCTCGGGGCGTCCTGGCCTACGTTCTCCGGCGATTACACGGGCCGCCGGCACAGCGCGCTGACACAGCTCAATCAAACCAACGTGAAGAATCTCACGCTGGCGTGGACGACACGGGTTGTCACCGGCGCGAGGGGCGGCGTTCCTCCGACGATCATCGGCGGCGTTGGCACGCGCGAGTTCACAGGCGGCACGGTGAAGGGCGCGATTCTGGCCGTAGACGATGTGCTGTACGTGACGGCGCCGGACAACGTCTGGGCGCTCGACGCCCGCGACGGTCGCGAGCTGTGGCATTTTTTCTGGAAGACACGCGGCGCGACGCACATCGGCAATCGCGGCGTTGGCATATGGCGCAACTATCTGTACTTTGAGACGCCCGACAATTATCTGGTGTCGCTCGACGCGAAGACGGGCGAAGAACGGTGGCACGTCGAGATCGCCGATCTCAATCAGCAGTATTTTTCGACGCCGGCGCCCATCATCATCGGCAACCACGTGATCGCCGGCACGGGGAACGATCTGGATGGTCCCGGATTCCTGCAGTCGTTCGATCCCGAGACCGGCAAGCTTCAATGGAAGCTCTACACGGTGCCGATGAATCCCGGCGATCCTGGCTTGGACACCTGGCCCAGCCTCGATGCGGCGCGGCACGGTGGCGGCCACACCTGGATGCCCGGATCCTACGACCCGGAGACCAAGCTGTATATCTTCGGCACCGGCAATCCGACGCCCGCTTATACGGGCGTGGGACGTCCGGGCGACAACCTTTTCACATGCTCGTTGATTGCGGTGAACGTGGACACGGGCAAGATGGCGTGGTACTACGCAACTTCGCCGCACGACACGCACGATTGGGATTCCGTGCAGACGCCCATCCTGATCGATGCGACCGTGAACGGCAAACCTCGCAAGCTCGTGTCGATGGCCGCCAGAAATGGATTCTTTTTCACGCTCGATCGCGTGACAGGCGAGCACATCGCGACGACCAGGTATGGGACCGCCACCAACTGGGCCAAAGGGGTTGACGACCAAGGCCGCCCAGTCTCGGAACCCGCGAAGGAGGCGACGATTCCCGGCGCGCTGGTGTCTCCCACAGAAGGCGGAACGACGAATTGGCAGCCGCCCGCGTACTCTCCAGACACCGGCCTCTTCTACACGCAGGAGGAGAACGCCTTCAACATGCTTTACCTGAGCGACCCTGATCCTCGAGGATCGATGGGACTCGGCGGAAAGATCCGCATCGAGGTTGGCTCAACCCCGAAGTTTCTGACCGCGCTCGATCCCGCAACGGGAAAAGTCGTGTGGCGAAGGCAGTATGCCAACCCGGGCGGTGGAATCGGCCTGCTCTCGACGGCGGGAGGCTTGCTTTTCGGTGCCGATGGCAGCGGCAACTTCGTCGCGCACGACGCCAAAACAGGAAAGCCGCTCTGGCACACGCGCGTCGGCGCGATCTCCAACGCACCGCAGACGTTCATGGTTGATGGAAAGCAGTACGTCATGGTCGCCACAGCCGACCAGCTCTGGGCGTTTTATCTTTACTGATTCTTCAGTCTTGCGTCGTCTTACTCGTCCAGTTTCTCGGCATTGATTTCGATCACGTTTCTGTCCGGATCCATGATGTGTATCTGCGGAAATCCGGTCGGGCCGTTGATGTTCAGCCTCATCGACCGCAGCGGGTTCTCGTCGTTCTGGCGATAACCCTTCGACTCGAGATATGCCAGCGCGCGGCGGAAGTTCTTCACGCGGATGGCAAAATGCCCGTCCTGCGAATTGACGCCCTTCCCGTCGCGAAACGTCGGATCGTCGGCGACAATCAAATGAAGGTCGCGGCTGCCCGCGCTGTACCACGCGCCGTCGAAGGGAAACGCCGGCCGGGCAATTTCTTTCAAACCGAGGAAATTCGCGTAGAAATCTTTCGCGCGGGCGAGATCGCTCACCGCCACGGCAACATGATGAATCGTGTCAATCTCCAGCATGGTTATCCCTCGAGCGCGGCGGCTTCCTCAGCGCTCAGCGTGAACGACCCGGCGCCAACGATGCCGTCGAGCTGATCGGGCCGGCGCGCGCCAACGATCGCCGCCGTGATCGCAGGGTGACTCAGCACCCACGCGATGGCGGCTTCTCCCGGTGTCCGGCCATGGCGGGCGCCGATATCGCGAAGGCGATCGACGAGCGCCAGCGCACGGCTGAGCACCGGCTCCTGAAAAAATTTATTGTTGCGCCGGAAGTCGCCGTCCGGCAGCGAGGCGAGCCGCTCGCGCGTCATCTTGCCCGTGAGCAGGCCCGACTGCATCGGCGCGTAGGAAATGACGCCGATGTTCTGGTCGACGCAGTACGGCAGGATCTCCTGCTCGATTTCGCGCCGGACCAGCGAGTATGGCGGCTGCAGGCTTGTCGGCCGTTCAATCGCGTCGAGCCGCCGCAACTGAGCGACGTCGAAGTTCGAGACGCCGATGCACGCCACCTTACCCTCGCGGCGAAGCGCGGCCATCGTCTCCCAAGCCCCTTCAATCGAGCCCGGGTCATGTCCCTGCGGACTCGCGGGCCATGCCGGCCAGTGAATCTGGTACAGGTCTATGCGCTCGGTCTGGAGCCGCCGAAGGCTCGCGTCAACTTCGCGGCGAATGGATGCGGGGTTCAGGCTATGAGAGACGACCCGCTTGTCGTCCCACACCAAACTGCACTTGGTGAAAACGTAGGGTCGGTCGGCCTTCGGTATGTCGGCAAGCGCCCGACCGACGATCTCTTCAGAGTGGCCGAGGCCGTAGACCGGAGCGGTATCGATCCAGTTCAGGCCGCGATCGACCGCGCGACGGATCGTCGCGATCGATTCGGCATCGTCTTGCGGTCCCCAGCCGAACTGCCATTCCCCTCCGATGGCCCAGGCACCGAGGCCAAGCGGCGTTAACTTCAGTGTGGAATTTCCCAGTGTTCGCATCTATTTACTTTAGTTTTTCGTTGCCTCGAGGACGAGGCTTTTCAACCTTCGCCCACAGATGATGCTGCCCTTCAGCTTGTCGCCGCCCGGGCCCGTCCAGTGCGTCTCGAGGCTGAGCGCGCCGTGGTAGCCATCACGCACGAGCGCGGCGATCTGCCCTTTCCAGTCGATGCTCATCTCGCCAAGCGGTCCCCACTGCGGTGTGTAGCCGGTGATGACATCTCCGTCCTTCACGTGCACATGCACAATGCGCGACGGCGGCAGCCTTCGATACCCATCGGGGTACGGTATTTCGCCGGCGACCATGGCGTTTCCTGGGTCCCAAATCATTTTCAGCGCGGGATGATCGACGGCCGCAAGCAGGCGCGCCGTTTCTGCGCCGGTGGCGATGTTGCACGCGTGCTCGTTCTCGAGGCCAATAATGACGCCCCGCTCGAGTGCCGCTTCGGCCAGCGCGCCCAGCGAGGCGGCGACTCGGTCGAAACACGCGTCGGGGTTGACCGTTCGCCAGTACGAGAAGACCCGAATCAGGCGCGCGCCCGTCCTCTCGGCAATGTCGAATGCGCGGCGCGTCAATCGTGGTTGATCGGCGAAGGTGTGCGAGGACGCGAAACTGTCCTGCTGGATACGCGGATCGACCGGCGGGGCGTCCGGCAGCACACACTTGAGCAGCGGAGAGGCGATCCCGAGCACGGTGATCCCGTGCGCCTCGGCGCGTGCGCGCACATCATCGATTTCGGCATCGCTCAGATCGATGATGTTTCTGCCGGACACAACTCGCAGTTCGGCACTCGTCATGCCGAGATCGGCCATTGCACCGAGCGCGGCCTCCAGGTCGGTCGGCGAGAATTCATCGGTGACGGCCGCCAGCGAAATAACGGGGTCTGACCCCATTTCTAAAGCTTAATAGCTTTCTGCCCGGTCCGGCACGACCGATAGATGGCCTCGACCAGCGCGAGGGCCTGATAACCTTCTTCCCCAGACACCAACGGCTTTCGGCCGGTGGAGATCGCGTCGCCGATATTGCGGAACTGCCGCTCGAACGACTCGACCGAAATCGCCATCGGATCGGACGCGCCCGATGCCACGAGCGAGCGAAGCGAGTCGAGCGGCGGCGGTTCACCATCATCATCTTTTACATCCCAGGTCGTCAGCGTGTCTCCCGTCACGATGGCCGTGCCCTTCGTACCATGGAGCTCGATGCGCTCCGGGTATCCCGGCCGGATAGCCGTCGATGCCTGAATAATGCCGGTCGCCCCATTCTCGTAACGGATGACCGCTGAGACGACATCTTCCGACTCGATGTTGTGCGTGGCGCCAAGCTGCCACATGCCGAACACATCTGTCACCGGACCGGCAAACCACAAGAGCAGATCGAGTTGATGAATGGCCTGGTTGATCAGCGCACCGCCGCCTTCAACCGCCCAGCTGCCCTTGACCGGACGCGCGTAATACGCGTCGGTGCGGTGCCACTTCACGTACGCGTCGCACTGCAGCAGCCGGCCAAGTCGGCCCGCGCGAATGGCCGAAGCCAGAAACAGACTCGACGCGTCGAATCGATGCTGGCTCACCACGCCAAGCACAATCCCGGCATCGCGCGCGATCTCGATCATCTGGCGGGCCGTATCGAGATTGGTGGCGATGGGCTTTTGTACCTGAAGAGGTTTGTGAGACGCGGCGCACGCCTCGACAGGCTCCAGCCGGAAACTCGGGAACGTACACACATCAACAAAATCCACGTCGGGATGACTGCAGACGTCCTCATAACGCTCGAGAAATTCCGTGCCGTGAGCCGCGGCGAACGTGCGGCCGGTTTCGTGCGTCACGTTCGTGCACGCGCGGACCGTCCAGCCAATATTTTTGTAGGCGCGCGCGTGCATCTGGGCAATGGCGCCTGTGCCGATGATGCCGACTCTCATTCAGGTAAGGGTTTGCCGCGCGTCTCGGGTGCGAACGGGACCGTGGCAAGGCCGATCAAGAACACCAGGCACATGGTCACGCCCGCATATCGCATGGGCTCGGGTTGCGCGGCGAACACGCGGCTCGTCAGCAGACCAAGCATCAACGGGCCGAGCGCCGCGACGAAGCGGCCGACGTTGTAGCAGAGCGACGTGCCGGTGCTCCGCAGGCGCGTCGGGAACAATTCAGGAAGATAGATCGCGTAGCCGGCGAACAGCGCGAGTTGGCTCGCGCCCATCAGCGGAATCATCCAGAAGATGTCGCCGAAGCTGTCGAACCTCCAGAAGGTGAATGCGGTGATCACCATCGCGGCGATGAATCCAATCGCGAACGCCTTGCGACGTCCGATGCGGTGCGTCAGATGCGTAAAGCCGTACATGCCGAGAAAACCGCCGAAGTTCTGGAGAAGCAGCGTCATGCTGCTCCAGAAAGTTTTTTGACCAGCGGTGAGAGTCGTCCTGTCGAGCATCGTTCGCAACAAATCGACCGAGAAGTTTCCGATGCCCCACAGCCCGACGACGCCGGCGAAGGCGAGCAGCATGCCCACGATCGCGTTGCGCCGCCACCGAGGATCGGAAAACAGTTCCGTCATCGATCCAAGCCGGACGCTGGAGGTCGCCGCCCGCTGCCATTTTTCCGGTTCCTTCAAGCGCCGCATGACAAGCACGCTCAGGAACGCCGGCAGCGCGCCGATGACGAACATCGTGCGCCAGGCGCTGGCGATGACACCCGCCTCTTCGAGCCGCCCGAGCAGAATGCCGACGATCGCCGCCAGCATATTGCCCCACGTCGATGCCGCTTGCAGCCAGCCGAGCGCGAACGGCCGCGCACTGTCGGGAACCGATTCTGCCACCAACGCAACGCCCACGGCGAACTGGCCGCCGACCCCAAGGCCTGTGATGAAGCGATACATCGCGAAGTCCCACACGCCGATCGACAACGCGCTGAGCCCGGTGAAGATCGAATAACACAAGATCGTGACGATCATCGTCTTCACTCGGCCCATCCGATCGCCGAGAATGCCGAAGAACACGCCGCCGAGCGCCCAACCGATCATGAAAATCATGGTCGTGTAGCCGGCGTACTCCGCGATCGCGCCTGCTGAGGCTGCGCCGCCACCGCGCGCGGCCAGCAGTTCTGAAACAGCCGGCCGCCGGGCCAGATTGAACAACTGCTGATCCATCGTGTCGAACAGCCAACCGAGGGACGCCACGATCAGGATGATCCAGTGCTCCCGGTTCAGTTCTTGGTACCAACGGCGACTCATCGGGTAATGGCCGAAAGTTCCGGTTCCGTCCACGGTTTCGCACGGCCGGCGGTCGCGCCGCGAATATCCTTCACCGACGCTGTGTCGATCGGCGCGCCGGCGTTGCCCCACGATCGCCGGACATAGGTGAGGACCGACGCGATCTCTTCGTCGCTCAGCGTCTCTCCATGAGCCGGCATTTCCCCAATCGATCCGTCCTTGCCATGGAGCAGCACGCGGATGGGAACCCCGGCGATACCGACGACTGCGCTGGAGCCGGCGAGCGTGGCTGCAACCTGTTGCTCGCGACCATCGGCGCCGTGACACGCCTCGCACAGGTTTTTGTAAATTTCCTGTCCCGCCGCGAATCGCTTCTGCTCGGCGGGAGTGAGCGGTACCGCAGCCGCCGCTGCGCCGGGCTTGCCTGGCCACTCGACACGATCGAGCACTCTTGTCGCGCGCGTGCCGAAATCGCCGCCACGTGCGGCGACGGCCATCAGGGCCGGCTCTCGATTCAGAATCAAGCGTGGTCCGCTGCGGGCAGGCGCAGTCACTGGTGCGGGAACTGGCGCTGGCCGCGCCGCAGACGCTTGCATCTCCGCGTAATTCCGGCCGCGGGATTCGCCTCTCCCCCCGGGACACGTTGCGCACGGAGCCGTGGGATCGATCGGCGCAGGAGGCGGATTGCCCGGCAGCGTCGCCGCAAGCAGCGCGACTTCCGCACCGCGCAACAGCGCCGAGCGCTGCCACGCGGGACGAGACTCGTCTGCCACGCGCTGCAACACCGTTTGAGACGCAGCGTCTTCACCACCACGTACAATCATCGCGACAAGCATCGTGATCGCGGCGTTACGTTGCGGCGTCTCAGCCGTTGCCTGCAGCAGTCGCTCGAGCACCGCTAATTCGCTACCGCGCAGTCCGCTGAGCGCGGCGTCCATGGCAACCGGGTCGTTGCCGTTCCGTTCGAGCAACGCGGCGATAGCTGCCTCTTTCGAACCCACCGGCAACTCTCCCAGCGTTGCCGCCAGCTGCCGCCGCACTGCCCAATCGTTGTCGCCGAGAAGCTTCAGCACGGCGCTCTGCATCGGCGTGTTGGGATCGCCGAGCCATCGCTCGCTCAGCCGCACCGCAGACACACGCACGTCACGCGAGGGATGCGCCAGCGCCTGCAGCACATCGGCCGGCTCGATTGCATCGATGCCGTCGAGAGTCCAAAGCGCGTGCAGCCGCGTGCGCCAATCGGCCGCGCTCTGCGCCAGCTTTCTCAAGGCCGGCACTACTGATTTATCGGCGCGCTGAACGAGCAGCTCCTGCGCTTTATCGCGCCGCCAGCCGTTCGGATGCGACAGCCCTTCCACCAACCTGGCCGGTGTCGCGCGCGACATCGCCGGCGGGCCATCGCGACGAGTGCTCTCGTGAACAATCCGATAGATTCTTCCGCGCGATGAGATCTGCTCGAGCTTGTGTGCCTGCACGTAATCGTGCAGGTACTCCGTCATGTACCCCTTGTGCTGGATGATGCCGCGGTACATATCGACGACGTACAACGTGCCGTCGGGTCCCATCGACAGGTTGACCGGACGGAACAGCTCGTCGGTGGACGCGAGAAATTCACCTTTGACGTCTTCGTACGCATTTCGCGCGACCAGCGTGCTGCCGTTGTCGCTGAGAACGATTCGTCTCACGAGATTCACCGTCGGATCGACAACGAACACGTTTCCGTAGAGTTCCGCAGGCAGCCGATCGCCGCGATACACGACAGGCGTGCAAACCGACGTAAACTTCGCCAGCGTGCCGTCAGGTCGGAGAATGCCTGCCTGATAGCCACGGTTCACGCCGCGAGTCGGACGAATCGGCCAGACGATGTTCAGTTCGCCGTTGTCGCCATTCAGCGACTCGTGACTGCCGCGCGTGCGAAGCAGATTCGGCTGCCGCACAAAATATTTGGCCGGCACCAGATCGACATGCAGCGCCGACTCGTTGGTATCGCGATAGATTCGGCCCGCATCATCCTGAGTCGCGCCCCACTGTCCGCGCGACAGCGTCGGTTGGACGTCGAACTTGCCGTTCTTCAACCGCAGATAAATGTCCACCTCAGACGTGTACATCCAGTTGTCGAGCGCCCATAGCAAGCTGTTCGCGTTGTGTTCGACGTTGCCCTCGTGCCGTCCGTACCGATTCGTCACGAGCTCTTTGCGGTCGGCCTTCAGATCGCCGTCGGTGTCTTGGAACAACCAGAGGTTTGGCGGCTCGGCCACCAGCACGCCGCGGTCGAGCACTTTGATCCACCGCGCAAGGTCGAGTCCGTCCTGAAACACGGTCCGCTTGTCCATGGTGCCGTCGTTGTTCGTGTCTTCGAGGACGACGACGCGACCGACGGGCTCGTGCTCGCCGCTGGCCTGAAAGTCGCGCATGTAGCCGGGCATTTCAACAACCCACATGCGGCCATCGGCATCGAAGTCGATCATCACCGGTTCCTGGACCATCGGCTCGGCCGCCACCAGCTCGATGTGATAACCCGGCGGCATCGAGAACTTCGTCAATGCGTCGGCCGGCGACAGTGGAAGCGAGACGTCGGGCACCTGCTGCAAGCCGGGCGGCCACGGGCGATTCTGCGACGCGACGCCGGCGACGGCGGCGGCAGTGAACAGAACGGCGATTCGGAAAGCGCGAAAACGCATAAATCGACCGCCTTTTGGATGCGTAAATTTGGAGCGACGGATTATACTTCGCCCATGATTTACACACGACGCGAAATTGCCCGGCTGGCTCTCGCCATTCCGTCGGCGGCCTTGGCGCAGCGCGGCAGCGCGAAGCCAGACTCGAAGTTCGCGGGGGTCCAGGTCGGCATGAACGTGCCCTACAACTTCGGCGGCCGCGACATGAACCCGGACGAACTGCTTGCCAAGTGCCTGGAACTCGGCATCAGCGCCATCGAGCTTCGATCGCAGCCGGTTGAGAACTTTCTTGGATCGCCCGCGGCCGATGGCAAGAAGGTCCCGGCCGCCGAGCTGAAGAAGTGGCGCTCGACCGTGTCGATGGATCGCGTGAAAGCGTTCCGCAAGAAGTATGAGGACGCCGGCGTCTTGATCCAGATCGTGAAGTACGACGGCATCTACGATCTCTCGGATGAGGAGATTGATTACTCGTTCGCGCTCGCCAAAACACTTGGCGCGCGCGCCATCTCGTGCGAGATTGACGTGCCAAAGACGCAGCGCATCGGACAGTTTGCCGACAAACACCGCATGCCTGTTGGTCTGCACGGCCACGGCGCCACGACGCAGGCCCACTGGGAAACGGCGTTCACGTACGCAAAGTACAACTGGGCCAATCTCGACCTCGGCCATTTCCTCGCCGGCAACAGTACTTCGCCAATCCCGTTCCTGAGGCAGTACCACGATCGCATTACGCACGTCCACGTGAAGGATCGGAAGACGAACAACGGCGCCACCACGCCGTTCGGCGAAGGAGACACGCCCATCAAGGAAGCGCTCCGGTTGATCCGCGACAACAGATGGCCCATTCAGGCCACGATCGAGTTCGAGTATCCGATGCCGGCCGGGTCGAATCGCATGATCGAGTGCGCCAAATGTATCCAGTACTGCAAGGACGCGCTCCTGACGTGACAGCGTTCATTCACGACGATTTCCTGCTCGAGACCAAAACGGCGCGCCAGCTTTACAAGGACCACGCGGCAGATCAGCCGATACTCGACTACCACTGTCATCTCCCTCCGGCAGACATCGCGGCCGATCGGCGCTTCGCGAACCTCTTCGAGATCTGGCTGGAAGGCGACCACTACAAGTGGCGCGCGATGCGTGCCAACGGCGTGCCCGAGCGCTACTGCACCGGCGATGCCGACCCGTACGAGAAATTTCAGGCCTGGGCGGCTACGGTTCCCCACTGCTTGCGCAATCCGCTGTATCACTGGACGCATCTCGAGCTGAAGCGCTACTTCGGCATCGACGAGGTCTTGAACGAATCGACCGCCGCCAGCATCTGGAACAAGGCGAACGAGCGGTTGAAATCAGACGAGCTGACCGCGCGCGGCATCCTGAAGAGATTTCGCGTGAACGCGCTGTGCACGACGGACGATCCGGCAGACGACCTGACGCATCACATGGCGATTCGCGAGTCGAGCCTCGCCACGAAGGTGTATCCCACCTTCAGGCCCGACCGCGTGCTCGACGCGCACCAACCGGAGGTGTTCAATCCCTGGATCGATCGGCTCGCCAAAACCGCGAACGTGCACATCGCGCGACTGAACGATCTGCTGGACGCACTCGGCCGCCGTCATCAGGCCTTTCACGATCTCGGCGGTCGCCTGTCGGACCACGGCCTCGATCAATGTTATGCGGCGTGCTGCACCGAAGGGCACGCGTCGGGCATCTTCGACAAGGCACGAGGCGGCAGCACGGTCAGCGTCGATGAACGCCGGGCGTTTGCATCGTTCATGATGGTGTTCTTCGGCCATCTCGACGCGCACAAAGGATGGACCAAGCAGCTCCACCTGGGCGCGCGGCGCAACGCGAGCACACGAGGCCTGAAGGCGCTCGGGCGCGACACCGGCTTCGACTCGATGGGCGACTGGCCCCAGATGGAGACGCTCGGTGCGTATCTCGACCAGCTGGATCGCGAGTCGGCGTTGCCGAAAACGATCATTTACAACAACAACCCCACCGACAACTACGCGATCGCGACCATGGTCGGAAACTTCCAAGACGGCAGCGTGCCGGGGAAGGTGCAGTTCGGGACCGGCTGGTGGTTCCTCGATCAGAAGGAAGGGATCGAGTGGCAGGTCAATGCTCTGTCGAACACAGGGTTGTTGTCGCGCTTCGTCGGCATGGTGACCGATTCGCGCTCGTTCATGTCGTACCCGCGTCACGAATACTTCCGTCGTGTTCTGTGCAACCTGCTCGGGCGCGATGTCGAGGCGGGCGAGCTTCCTGACGAAAAAGCGATGATCGGCGCGCTGGTCGAAAATGTCTGCTTCCACAACGCGTCCCGCTATTTTGGCCTGGGACTGAATTCACACTAACGGACTGCCGCGCGAGCCGGGCGCACGATACCGGCACGCACCGGTCTCGGCAGGCGGCCGGTCTCGTCACCCTCGACCCTCCTGCAGATGCCGCTCGTCAGCGGGTCACGACGTTCGGATTCTGCTGGCGCACGGGGCGTATAATGCCTTCGCCGATATTCGAATGTCGAGGAAGAAAGAGGATCGTATGCGAACACTCTCACTGATGGCCGCGAGCGTGCTGGCCGTTTCGTTTGCCGCGTGCTCGGCTCCTGCCCAGCGCGAGTTTGGCAAGGCGGACCGGGACAGCATCACGAAACTGGTTCAGGAGTTCGTCACGGCGTATAACGCCAAGGACGCGGTGAAGGTGGCGAAGTTGTTCTCGGGCGGAGCGGGGTTGATGCCGCCGAATGCTTCTACGCTGCGCGGCACTGAATCCATCCAGGAGTATTTCGTCAGTCGATTTGCTCAGGGCGCGTCGGATCTGGTGATTGCGCCGAAGGACATCTCGGGTTCGGGTGCGCTCGCGTACGCCAGCGGCGAATACAGTTTGAAGTTAGCGCCCGCAGGCGGCCCCGAACGGCGAGACAGGGGCAAGTTCCTTTGGGTCCTCCGCGATTTCAGCGGCAAGTGGCTTCTGGACTACCTGATCTTCAGCAGCGATTTTCCGGCCGCGCCGTAGCCCAGCAACTGAGCCGCTCGTTCTAGCGCTGAATCCGCGCGGACGCGCCTTTCGCAAACGCTCGCACCTGCTCGACCTTCACCATCGTCGTGTCGCCGGGCGTCGTCGCGACGAGAGCGCCGTGAGCCCATCCAAGGCGCAGGGACTCCTCAGGCGGCTCGCCGCTCAACAATCCGTAAATAAAACCGGACGCGAACCCGTCGCCACCGCCGACGCGGTCGTAGACGTCGACCTCGCACGTCGGCGAGACATACGGTTTCCCGTCAATCGAGGCCACCGCTCCCCACGTGTGACGATTCGTGGAATGTACTTCCCGAAGCGTCGTGGCGACGACCTTGATGTGCGAGTGCTTGGTGGCCACCTTCTCAATCATCTTGAAGAACGCACTTGGGTCCAGCGAAGATTTGGCGCCCACGTCAGGTCCGGGAATGCCCAGCCCCTTTTGAAGATCTTCTTCGTTTCCCATCAGCACATCCACATGCTCGACGATACGGTCGAGGACGGCGAGTGCCCGTGCATGTCCGCCGGAGGCGTTCCAGAGTTTCTCGCGATAATTCAAATCGAACGAAACGACGGCGCCATGCGCCTTCGCAGCCTTCATCGCGTCGATCTGCAATTCAGCGGTCGTCTCCGACAATGCGGCAAAGATGCCGCCGCTGTGAAACCAGCGGACGCCAGCGCCGAAGATCGCGGGCCAGTCGAAGTCGCCTGGTTTTAACTGGGCCGCCGCCTCGTTGCAGCGGTTGTAGAACACGATTGGCGCTCGGATGCCGTGCCCACGATCACTGTAAACCGTCGCCATGTTCGGGCCGCGCACACCATCGTGCTTGAATCGCCTATAAAACGGCTGCACGCCCATCGCCCTTACGCGCTCGGCGATGAGATCGCCGATTGGGTAATCGACCATGGCCGACGCGATGCCGGTGCGCAGGTCGAAGCCGTCCGCGAGATTCGCCGCAGTGTTGAATTCGCCGCCGCTCACGTGAATCGTGTACGACTGCGCTTTGTGAAAGGGAACGGCGCCAGGATCGAGCCGATGGACTAGCGCGCCGAGCGCCAGAAAATCAAGCGAGCCGGTGGGCGGAATTTTTAGTGTGGTGCTCATGCGGACCAGTCGGTGTGAAACACGCCGTCGCGATCGACGCGGCGGTAGGTATGAGCGCCGAACAAATCGCGTTGCGCCTGCGTGACGTTCGCCGGCAGACGCGCGCTTCGGTACGCGTCGTAGTATGCCAGCGACGCACCGATCGCCGGCACCGGCACGCCGATGCCCACGGCCGCTTGGACGACACGACGCCACGCCTGCTGCCGACTATTGAGCGCTTCGCTGAAGGCGCTGTCCACCATCAGATTCACCAGCCCCGCGTTGCGATCGAAGGCGGCTCGCACATCAGACAGCAGCGACGCACGGATGATGCAGCCGGCCCGCCAGATTTTCGCGACCTCACCCGGGTGAATATCGTAGCCGTATTCCTTCGAGGCCTGGCTCAACAACGCCATCCCTTGAGCGTACGACGTGATCTTGCTGGCGTAGAGTGCCTGGCGTGCCGCATCGATCAGCCACGCGCGATCGCCTTCGAGCGATCCCGAGGGACCACGCAGCAGTGGGCTCGCCGCCACACGCTCGGCCTTCAGTGCCGACAGCAGGCGCGCTTCCACGGCCGCGTTCACCGTAGGAATGGGCGTGCCAACATCGAACGCGTTCTGACTCATCCACTTCCCGGTCCCCTTCTGCTGTGCTTCGTCGAGGATGAGGTCGACAAGAGGTGTGCCGGTCTCCTCGTCCACGCGCTCGAGCACGAGAGCGGTAATTTCGATCAGGTACGACCGTAACTCGCCTTCGTTCCACGTGGCGAAGATCGAAGCGATCTCCTTCGCCGACAGACCAGCGCCCCGGTGCAGCAGGTCGTAGATCTCGGCAATCAACTGCATGTCGCCGTACTCGATGCCGTTGTGCACCATCTTCACGTAGTGTCCGGCGCCACGAGGCCCCATATACGCGACACACAGCTCGCCGTCTTCGGCCTTCGCGGCAATCGCGCGAAGAACCGGCGCAACCGCCTCCCACCCTTCGCGCGATCCGCCGGGCATAATCGCCGGGCCCAGCAGCGCCCCTTCTTCTCCGCCCGAGACGCCAACGCCGAGAAAATGGATTCCTGCCGACGCGAGCTCGTCCGTACGACGATCGGTGTCCTTGAAAAACGAGTTGCCCCCGTCGAGCAGCATGTCGCCACGCTCGAGATGCGGACGCAGATGCTCGATGACGCTGTCGACCGGCTTGCCGGCCGGCACCATGACAAGCACCCGGCGCGGCCGCTCGAGCATCTTCATCAGCTGCTCGGGGGTCGTCGCCGTCACGAGGGGAAACGCTTTCGTCTTTGCCTCGTCGAGATCGAAGCCGGCAACAGGAAATCCCTTGCTCTCGATGTTCCGCGCAAGGTTGGCGCCCATCACGCCGAGTCCCACCACGCCGATTTTCTGAGTCATATGTAATCCGGAGGCCGTCCAACTCGAAAGAGCTGCTCCCCCGCGTGCGGCACCACAAGCGTGTTGCTCTCGGCGAGCCATGTGTCTGGTTCCACGCTGTCGGGATCGCGATAGCCAAGATTAATGCGCTGGCACCGCTCATCGGGAATTCCCGTAGCCAGCGTCACGTTTATCCGAGGACGCTCTATTTTTCTATCAGCATCGAACGTGCCCAGGCCCTTCACGTGCGTGGAATGCGCGAGGATGCCGCCGGGCACATGCTGAAACCGATCCCATTGCGCGAGAAAATAATCGCGGCAGTGATAGCCGATCTGATCAATCACGTGGCCATGCACGTGGCTGACTTCGGCGACGTGCGGCGCGAAGATCGTGATTTCTCCTCCATCGGCGACGACGGGCTCTGTCTTATAGGCACCTTTGGCGGCCGTCCACAAATCGTCGTACATGCGCGGCATCACCGCGAGCACCTTGTCCACGGGTTTGTCGAGCCACACGATGTGACGTCTGGCCGACAAAGCGGCAGCTTGGCGCCACGCCTCGTGCACGTCGCCGCAGAACATGCCAGCCGTGCCTTCGTGCGTGACAACGAGCGCAAGGAGCGAGACCGGCGTGGCCAGCATCGAGGCCGCGCGATCGATCACAGCGCGGACGGCGGTCTGGGCGGTACCGATGACTTCATAGGACGTGATGAGCGCGCCCAGCCAATGGGTGAAGTGAATAATCTCCGGAGCGGCAATTCCGGGATAGAGGTACTTCGTGCCGCCGGAGAATCCCGCGACTTCGTGCGGGAATACGGGTCCGCAGATCAGCACGTGATCGTATTCAGTCGCGAGACGATTGAGCGCCACCGGCACGTCCTGGTGTAACCGCCCCAGCGTCAGCTCGGCCACTTCCTTTGCGGGAATCGTGCCCAGCTCCTTGAAGGTGGAGCGATCGTCCCAACGATGGTTGAAAATCGCGCGGCCGCCGGCGACGCCGTTCACGACCGGCCGGCCGATGAGCGCACCAAGCTGCGCATCGTTCATCGGCGAGTGCGTGCCGAGCGCGACGAGATAATCGAGCGCCGCCACGCGCGGGCCGAGCTCGCGTTCGAGCGCCTCGAACATGAACGGCACCGGCATCGTCCGGGTGGCATCGGGAATCAGCACAAGAACGCGGCGGCCATCCAGCGGCAGCGTTGCCAAACCGTCGCGCACGATGCGCGCCATCTCACCAGGATCGAGAAAGCCGTCGCCTAATCCGCGGCCCACTACACTCATTTCACTGTCGGCCCTCTCGGCTATGATAGGCCAACTCACACGCGCGAGCGACAGATGGCCTCTGCTGAATTTCTGAACACATTGTTTTCTCTCACTGGCAAGGTCGCCGTCGTTATCGGCGGTACGGGGGAATTGTGCGGCGCGATGGCTGAAGGTTTGGCGGCTGCGGGCGCCGAGGTTGTCATCGTCGGCCGCAACGAGGAGAAGGCGGCGGCGCGTCTTGCGAGAATCGAAGCGTCCGGCGGCCGTGCCTGGTTCCACGCGACGGAAGCCACGAGCAAGCCCGGCCTCGAGGAGCTGCTCGCCGGCGTGCTGCGGCGCGCCGGCCGCGTTGACGTTGTGGTGAATGGTGCTGGAATCAATTCAGCCACGCCGTTTCTCGAGATTACTGAGAGTGAGTTCGACCGCATCATGGGCGTGAACGTGAAGGGCGTATTTCTTGGCTGTCAGATCTTCGGCCGACATCTCATCGAGGCCGGTCACGGCGGGTCAATCATCAATGTGGGCTCGATGTCGGGCGTTGTGCCGCTCTCGCGCGTGTTCACGTATTCGGCCACCAAAAGCGCGGTGCACAACCTCTCGCTAAACCTGGCACGCGAGTGGGCGCCCCATCGCGTGCGCGTGAATGTGCTGGTGCCTGGATTTTTTCCAGCCGGTCAGAACCGGACAATTCTCCAGCCAGACCGCGCGGCTAGCATTAAAACCCACACGCCGATGGCGCGATTCGGCGAAGCGCGCGAGGTTATTGGCGCCACGCTCTTACTAGCCAGTGAGAACGCCGGCTCGTTCATCACCGGCGAGGAGCTTATCGTCGACGGTGGGTTCCACGCGATGACGATCTGAGCAGATGCTGACGGACATTTCCGGCTTTGGAACGCACGACGCCCGACGCACATATCCCAGCCGCGAACACTTGAGTAGTCGCTTCACTATCCGTGCCGGCATCACGTGCTTGGCCGATCGCTGACCTTGACAGTGCGGCCCCGCAAGGTAACCTTGGCTGATGCTTCGGCTCGCTCTCGTTCTGTTTCTCGCGCGCGCCGGGCTGGCGGCAGCGACGGAAGACTGGCCGCAGTTCCGCGGTCCGACCGGACAGGGGCACTCCGCCGAGCAGGGTCTTCCTCTCGAGTGGAGCGAATCGCGGAACGTTTTGTGGAAAACAGCAGTGCCGGGTCGAGGATGGTCGTCTCCTGTGGTCGCGGGCGGCCGCGTGTGGTTGACGACAGCCATGAACACGCCCGGCGGCGCATCTCTCCGCCTCCTAGGCTTCGACATCGACACGGGGCGCGAGGTCGTGAACGCAGAAGCGTTCCGTTTGCGCAGTGCCGACCTCACCAATGCAAAGAACAGCCACGCCTCGCCAACGCCGATCCTGGACGGCGATCGCCTCTACGTCCATTTCGGCGCGAGCGGCACTGCCGCGCTCACGACTGCCGGGGTCGTCGTCTGGAAAACACAGCTGCCCTATGAATCGCAGCACGGAAACGGCGGGTCTCCTGCGCTCTATCGCGATGTGCTGATCATCAGCTGCGACGGCAGCGATCAGGCATACGTGGTGGCGCTCGACACACGCACGGGCAAGGTCCGCTGGAAAACACCGAGGCGATACCCGGCCGACCAGGCGTATTCGACTCCGCTCGTCATTCGAGTGGGCGAGCGCGACCAGGTCGTCAGCGTGGGCGCGTATCGCGCAGCCGCCTACGATCCGGAGTCGGGCAAGGAAATCTGGCGTGTGAGCTACCCCGACGGCTTCTCCAATGTCCCGCGCCCAGTGTTTGGGCACGGGCTCGTCTATCTCGCAACGGGATTCCAGCAGCCCTCGCTGCTGGCGGTGCGGGCGGACGGCACAGGTGATGTCACGAAGACGCATATCGCATGGACGCTGCAGCGGGGGGCGCCGTATACACCGTCGCCGTTGCTCGTCGGCGATGAGCTCTACGTCATGAACGACCTTGGCATCCTCTCTTGTCTTGATGCAAGGACAGGCGCGGTGCATTGGCTGCAACGAATCGGTGGGAACCATTCGGCGTCTCCGACGTTTGCCGACGGACGCATCTACTTCCTCGACGAAGACGGCGTGGCGACGGTGATCGCGCCAGGAAAAATATTCCGCAAGCTGGCGACCAACACGCTTGATGGTGCGATGTTGGCCTCGATGGCCGTCTCCAACCGATCAATCTTTATTCGTACCCACACGCACCTTTACCGCTTGGGCACACCGTAGTCGCACGCTGATCTTGACAGCGCTGCCGGGCACGGTAACCTCTGCCCATGACATGCCGTTGCTATCTGTCTACAGCGCTGATGGGCGCCATCATCGCGGCCGCGATCGGTTGCCGCGCGCGTGAGGGCGGCGCCGCCGCTCCTACGGTGGCCGAGGCACAGCAGTTCATCGCGATGGCTGAGACACGGCTCAACACGCTTGGGAAGAAAGCCGCCCGCGCCGGTTGGGTCCAGAACAACTTCATTACGGTCGACACCGAAAAAATCTCCGCCGACGCGTACAGCGATTTGGCGGCTGCCGTCACGGAGCTTGCCCTGGACGCACGGCGCTTTGAAGCGCTGCAACTGTCCGCAGAAAATGCGCGCAAGCTGAAACTCCTGAAGCTGCAGCTGTCGGCGCCGGCGCCGAGTAACCCCGCCGAGCGCGACGAGTTGAGCGCGATCGGATCCTCGCTCGAAGCCGATTACGGAAAGAGCAAGTACTGCCGCACGGTCGCTGGCAAACAGCAGTGCCTCGACATCGATCAGGCGTCGCACATCATCGGCTCAAGCCGCGATCCCAACGAGCTGCTGGATGTCTGGCAAGGATGGCATGCGGTCGGCGCCCCGATGCGCAGGCGTTATCAACGGTTTGTGGAGCTCTCCAACAAAGGTGCTCGCGAGTTAGGCTTTGCCGACACCGGGGCGCTCTGGCGGGCGAACTACGACATGCCGCCGGAAGCGTTTGCGGCCGAGGTCGATCGGCTGTGGACACAGGTGCAGCCGCTCTATCAGTCGCTGCATACCTACGTAAGAACGAAGCTGGCTCAGAAATACGGGCCGTCGGTCCTTCCGGCCAACGGCATGATCCCCGCGCATCTGCTCGGCAACATGTGGGCGCAGGACTGGAGCAACATCTACTCGCTGATGGCGATGCCCGCCTCTGGCGAAGGTTACGACCTGACGGGGTCGCTCACGCAACGGAAGGTCGATGAGCGCGGCCTCGTCAGATTCGCGGAGAGGTTTTACACCTCGCTCGGATATCAACCTCTGCCGCCCCCGTTCTGGGAGCGCTCGCTCTTCCGGAAGCCCGCCGACCGCGAGGTGGTGTGTCACGCAAGCGCGTCAGGATGGGACGCGCCCGAAGATGTCCGGATCAAAATGTGCGTCCAGATCAACGCGGAGGATTTTCAGGTCGTGCATCACGAACTGGGTCACGCCTACTACAACCTGATGTATGCCAAACAACCGCCGCTCTTTCGTGATGGCGCTATCGACGCATTCCACGAAGCCGTCGGCGATACGATGGCGCTCTCGGCGACGCCCGGGTACCTGAAGCAGATCGGACTCGTCGACCGGTTGCCGTCGGACAAAGGCGATCTCGAATACCTGATGAAGACAGCGCTTCAAAAGGTGGCGTTCCTGCCCTTCGGGTTGCTGATCGACCAGTGGCGATGGAAGGTGTTCTCCGGCGACGTCTCACCTGACGACTACAACAAGGCCTGGTGGCAGCTTCGTGAGAAGTATCAAGGAGTGACGCCGCCGGTGGCGCGATCGGCGTCCGATTTCGATCCGGGCGCGAAGTATCACATTCCCGCCAACACGCCTTACACGCGCTATTTCCTCGCCTACATTCTGGAGTTTCAGTTTCATCGTGCGCTGTGCAAAGAAGCGGGGTTTACCGGTCCGCTGCATCGCTGCTCGATCTACGGCAGCAAGCCGGCGGGCGCAAAGCTCGCGAAGATGCTCGAGATGGGAAGCAGTCGCCCGTGGCCAGAGGCGCTGGCGATGCTGAACGGCGAGTCGAGAATGGACGCGACGGCCATTCTCGACTATTTCGCCCCGCTCAAAACCTGGCTCGATGAACAAAATCGGGGGCAAGGTCTCGCTTTACCGGTAAAGTAAACTGACTTAGAATCGCGATTCAACCAAGAAAGGACAGCTGCCGTCCCATGACCAAGAACCTCACGCGCAGGAGTTTTGCCAAAACCATTCTGGCCGGCACCGGCGCCGCCGCGATCCCCTCACTTGCGTTTGCGCAGGGGAAAAAACTGAAGATGGGCGCCACCACGCTCATCTGGAACGCTGTGCCAAACAAGCCGGAAAACCTCGAGCCGGCGCTGCGGGACATGTCGGAACTGGGCTATAACGGCTTCGAAACCTTCGCATCCATTCTCGAAGACTGGGAAAAGAAGGGCACCCTCGCGGCGCTCTTGCAGAAATATCCTATTCCCCTCACGTCGGCCTATAGCGGCGTGAACGTCACGGACCCGTCCACGCGGAAAGAGCAGATCGAGATGCTCCAGCGCTACGCACGGCTGGTGAAGAAGTACGGCGGCCGCTTCCTCGTGCAGTCGAGCAACGGCCGCGGCCAGAACTACAACTTCGCCGAGCACAAGGCGAACATCATCTCGGCGCTCAACGACTACGGCAAGGCCGTGAACGACATCGGCATCGGCACAGGGCTGCATCAGCACACGGGCTCGGCTGTCGAAACGCGAGACGAGACCTACACGATCATGCACGGCGTCGACTCGCGCTACATGAAGTTTGCACCCGACATCGGCCAGGCCCAGAAGGGCGGGACCGACGCGGCGCAACTCGTGAAGGACTTCTCGGGCATCATCGCGCACATGCACCTCAAGGACTACAAAGGCTGGGAGCACATGGCCGGCTACTGTCCGCTCGGCGAAGGGGTCGTCGACATCAAGTCAGTCCTCGAGACGATGGAGAAGGCGAATCCGAGCGCGAACATCATGCACGAGCTCGACGGATCGGCGAGCATGCCGTATACACCGCGTCAAACGGCAGAGATTGGCAAAGCGTACCTTCAGAAACTCGGGTACACGTTCAGAACGTAAGTGCGACGCAGAGAGGCGCAGGGACCCAAGTGTCTTTGCGCCTGTGCGTCAACCTGATTTCCTACCAAAGAAAAGATCATGAGACTAAAAGGTAAGAGAGCGCTCATCACCGGAGCGAGTCGCGGTATCGGACGAGGCATCGCCGAAGTGTTCGCAGACGAGGGCGCCGATGTGGTCGTGAACTACGTCGCCAGCGCGCAAAAAGCCGAAGAGGTCGCGAAGGATCTCCAGAAGAGAGGCCGCAAAGCCATCACCGCGAAGGCCGACGTCGCCAACCGCGCCGAGGTCGAACAGATGTTCGACAAGGCGTGGAAAGAGCTCGGGCCCATCGACATCCTCGTGAACAACGCCGGCATCGAGACCATCATCGGATTTCTCGAGCTCACCGACGATCAGTGGACGCGCCTGGTCGACGTCAACCTCCGCGGACCGTGGCTCTGCTCGCAAGTGTTCTGCAAGCGCGTCGTCGCCGAACAGCGCAAAGCCAGCATCGTCCATATCGGTTCGATTCAGGCCGCGAAAGTGCTGCCCGGCCGCACCCATTACGCCCCGACGAAGCTCGGCCTCGAAGCGCTTACCAGAAACATGTCGGCCGAAATGACGCCGCAAGGCATCCGCGTGAACTGCATCCATCCAGGATTGATCGCGACCGACATGACCGACTGGGTGATGAAAAGCCCGGACATTCTTCCGCTCGTCCTCGCGCAGATTTCACTCGGGCGCGCCGGCGAGCCGCGGGAAGTCGGCACTGTCACCGCGTTTTTTGCGTCCGACGAAGCGAGTTATCTGACGGGCCAGTCGGTTCACGTTGACGGGGGCTGGGAGGGTAAGTGACGCGTCGGCTGATTGACTTAAGCATGGAAGTGTTCCAGGGAATGATGACGTACCCGAACGTGGCGAAGCCGGTCATCGTCGAAATGGAAACCTACAGTCAGATGGCGAAGAGCGTCGGCACCGATGCGTACGGCGTCCACGAGATCACCAACCACTGCATGATCGTCACCGGCGATCACATCGGCACGCACATCGATTCGTGGGGGCACGTGAACCCGACGGCGCCGCGTGCCGAGGGCATCCCCCTCGAGTACTGCTACGGCGACGGGGTCGTTCTCAATCTCACGGCGAAGAAACCTGGCGATGAAATCACTCCGGCGGATCTCGCAGAGGCCGAGGACAAGCTCGGCGGCTATAAAATCAAACCACTCGACATCGTGCTCCTGCGCACCGATGCGGCAAAGAAGCGGCTCGAGAAGGCCTATCTCACCGATCACCCGGGTATGACCAAGGAAGGCGTCCATTTCATTCTCGACAAGGGCGTGAAGGTGATGGGCATCGATGCGATTGGGTTCGATCCCCCTGTCGCCAAGATGTTCGAGCGGAAGAAATTCTGGGAGGCGCATCTCGTGATGCGCCAGCGCGAGTACTACCATCTCGAGAACATGTGCAATCTGCACGACATTCCGGCGCCGTACCACTCGTTCACGCTCAGCGTGCTCCCCGTGAAGTGGCGCGGCGCATCGGCTGCGCCGGTCCGCGCCGTCGCCATCGTTAATTCTTAAGAGGGCAACAGCATGAAACACCTCCTTCGCGTGTTCGTGATCCTGATCGCGATGGGATCGATCGCCGGATTTGCGCAGCAGGGAGCGCCCGTTGCTCCAGCGGTACCCTCCGTCTCGAAGCGTCCACCGGGATCGAGCCTCGGCATGATTCGCGCCGGAGCGCAGGACAACAACATCTGGTTCGGTTGGCGTGTCGGTACGCCCGCGACGGCCATCAAAGGCCAGACGCTGTCGGAGGCGCTGGCGATCGCCGACATCAACGGCGTGCCGCAAGTCGAGGCGTCGAGCACGCAGCTTGTCGCCAACGAAATTCCGAAGCCGCTCGATTACCGCCTGCGGGCCGGTGAGCGCAACGCCGTCGTGTACCGTTTCCGCGAGCTGGGCGAATCGATCCTGGCGTATCGCGTCGACAAGCTTCCTGCCGACGCCGACACGCTGCGCAAGGTGTTCGATTTCGCCAAAGCGATCAACGCGCCGCTTATCATCACGGGGCCCGAGGCGGCATCGATTGCCGATCTCGACAAGGTCGCGGAGGAATTCGGCATCAACGTCGCGCTCGAAAGCAGGACGAATCCGAAGGCGCTGATGGCGACGCTCGCGTCGCACAGCCACCGTATCGGTATTTCCGCCAATCTCGACGGCTGGATGGCCAGCGGCGTGAAGCCGGTCGATGGCCTCCCGCTCACCCGCGGCCGCTTGATGTACATCACAGCCGCCGATCGCAATTCGCTGAACACTGGAGGGAAAAGAGTCGAGCTCGGCGCGGGAGCCGGCAACCTCGGGGATTTTTTTCTCGCGGCCTACAAGTCGGGGCTGAAACCTGTCTCGATCAGCATCGAATCACCGGGCACAACCGAGGCCGAGTACGTGAAGAACCTGTCGGCGTTCGAGCGCGTCATGTGGCCGGCGATGGCCGAGCGGGTGCGCGTCATGGTGGACTCCGAGCCCGGGAAGATCCGCGGCAAAGAGAAGCTGAACGCCGACGAGCGCGCGCGGATTGAAGCCGCGATTCCCAAGGAAGCGATCGTGAAGCCGTTGAAGCCGCGCAAACTGCTGGTGACCGACCTGCAGATGTATTCGGGGCACGGGACGATCCCGCACGGCAACTACATGCTCGAGCTGATGCAGAAGACCGGCGCGTTCACGGCTACTTTCAGCAACGATCTGAACCTGTTGAAGTATCCGGCTATCAAGCAGTTCGACGCGATCTTCCTGAACAACGTCTGCGGCATGATCCACAACGATCCGGAAGTCCGCGAAGGCATTCTTCGATTCGTGCGGGAAGGTGGCGGCATTGCCGGCAACCACGCCGTGACGTTCGCCAACAACAACTGGCCGGAGTTCGCCGACTTGATGGGCGGTTGGGCCGGCGCGCACCACACCGAGAAGCAAGTAGTGAAGATCGACGACCCGGACAGCCCACTCATGAAGAGCTTTGGGTCGGCGAGCTTCGAGCACACCGACGAGTTCTACCAGTTTCCGGCCTACTCGCCGTACTCGCGGGAAAAGCAGCACATCCTGATGAGCATCGACGTGGAAAAGTCCGACCGCGCCACGGCTAACCGTCCGTGCGAGCAGTGCACGCGTCCCGACCAGGACTACGGTTTGGCGTGGATTCGGACCTACGGCAAGGGCCGCACGTACTTCACGCCGCTTGGTCACACGGAGATCATGTATACCGACCCGCGCTGGACGCAGCATCTGCTCGCCGCCACGCAGTACGTGCTGGGTGATCTCGACGCAGACGCGACGCCGAGCGCGAAGTTGGCGAAGAAGAAATAGATGAAATTAGCGACGTTTGAGATTCCGACCCCCGCTGGTCCGCTGCGGCGGATCGGCGCCGCGGTGGACGGCACGTTAGTAGATTTCGCAGCCGCGTACGCCGCGCACCTCGATCGCACCGATCCCGGATCGGACGCGCAGCGCGTCGCATCATTCATGTTTCCGCCAGACATGGTCGCATTCCTGGGCACCGGCACCCTCGGCCGGCGAGCGGCCGAAGAGGCGATCAACGCCGCCGCCAAAGCGGACGAAGCGTTCGGCGCACGCACGAGTTACGCGCACCGCGACGTCCGGCTCCTTGCGCCGGTGCCGCGCCCGCGCGTGATCCGCGATTTCCTCACGTTCGAGGGACACATGCTGACGGCCGGCAAAGCGCTCGGCCGCGCGCAGATTCCGCCTGTTTGGTACGAGGTGCCTGCCTACTACAAGGGCGATCCTGACACGGTCTCGGGTCCCGAGGACGTGATCGAGTGGCCGAAGTACTGCGAGAAATTCGACTTCGAGCTCGAAGTCGGCATGGTGATTGGCCGTCGTGGGAAGAACATCAAAAAGGGCGAGGCCGGTCGGCATATCGCGGGTTATACGATCTGGAACGACTTGAGCGCGCGCGATCAGCAGATGAAGGAAGGCCCGCTTGGCATGGGACCGAGCAAGGGGAAGGATTTCGACGGCGGCAACGCTGTCGGGCCGTATCTGGTCACCGCGGACGAGCTCGACCTCAACAAGCGCGATGTCCGCATGACGGCGAAGATCAACGGCGAGACCTGGACCGACTCGACGAGTGCCGGCCGCCAATTCTCGTTCGACGATCTCATCGTCCACGTCTCGCAAAGCGAGACCATCTATCCCGGCGAGCTGTGGGGATCTGGTACAGTGACCGGGGGCTCCGGACTCGAGCTCGATCGCTGGCTGAAACCGGGCGACCTGATCGAGTTCGAAATTGAAGGCGTGGGAATTTTACGAAACCGTGTTGAGAGGAGATAACCGCCGATGTATGTAGTTGCTGCGCAGTACACCGTCCAGGAAGGCAAGGAGAAGGAGGTCATCAATATTCTCAAAAAGATGATCCCGCTTTCGCGCGCCGAGCCCGGTTGCAAGTTGTACATGGTGAATCAGTCGCCCGAGAACCCGCGCAAGCTGCTGCTCTACGAGCAGTATGTCGACAAGGGCGGATACGAGGCGCACATGGCAACCGATGCGTTCAAAGAGAATATTCTCGGGAAAGTCGTGCCGATGCTCGAGAGCCGCGTCCGCGACTTCTTCGAGGTCGTCGAGCCGTAGCCATCGCGGGGCATGCGAACGGTGCGGCTCGCTCTCATCGTGTCAGGACTGAGCATTGTGATGCCTGCGCTGCCCCGTGCCGATCCGCTGATTCATACGTTCTCGATCGTCGCACGCGATCCCGCCACCGGCGAGATGGGCGTCGCCGTGCAGTCACACTGGTTCTCGGTCGGCTCCGTCGTGACGTGGGCTGAAGCGGGCGTCGGCGCGATTGCGACGCAGGCACTTGCCGAGCCGGCGTTTGGGCCGCGAGGGTTGGCGTTGATGCGTGCCGGCACCTCGGCTCCGCAGGCGCTGCAACGGGTGGTTGCCGACGATCCGGGACGCGACGGGCGGCAGGTCGCGATGATCGATGCGCAGGGCCGCGTTTCGGCGTACACAGGCAAAAGCGCGATTGTCGCTGCCGGTCATCATGTTGGCCGCGACTATTCGGTGCAGGCGAACATGATGGCCAACGCCACGGTGTGGCCTGCCATGGCGACCGCGTTCGAAGCGGCGAAAGGCGACCTCGCCGACCGTATGATGACGGCGCTCGATGCAGGGCAGGCGGCCGGTGGCGATATCCGTGGCAAGCAATCAGCGGCGATGGTGATCGTGAAAGGGAAAGGCACCGGACGTCCGTGGACCGGCGCGGATCGCACGTTCGATCTGCGAGTCGAGGATCATCCAGAACCTCTGAAGGAACTTCGGCGATTGATCACGGTGCAGCGCGCCTACATGCATGCGAACCGCGGCGACGAATTGATGGTCGAGAAGAAAGTGGACGAAGCGTTGAAAGAGTACGCGGCGGCGAGCACGCTGGCGCCGCAGATTCTGGAGCTTCCCTTCTGGCACGCCGTCACGCTCGCATCGATCGGCCGCGAAGCCGACGCCGCCCCGATCTTCAAAAGAGTGTTTGCGAAGGAGCCCTTCTGGGCCGAGTTGCTGGGTCGCCTGCCCGCAGCCGGACTGTTCCCCAACGACCCCGCGCTGATTGCACGCATTCAGCGGCTGAAGCCCTGACTACCGCCTACGTTCTGCTCTTCTGAAGTCCCGCTGGCGGGCTTCCACCCAATACCGCAGGATACCGAGCGCTTCGGTCTCGACTCGACAGGTACGCAGGCGCCCGACCTTGTCCGAGTGCACCAATCCCTTGGCCTCGAGCACCTGCACGTGCTGCAAAACGGCTGATAGTGTAATCGGCATGAGCTCCGCGATTTCCGTAACAGGTGCCGGGCCGTGGCACAGCGCCTCAAAGATTGCTCGGCGATTGCGATCCGCCAGCGCCTTGAAGATCGCGTCGAGCGTTGAAGGTTTGATCAGCATGGCTGAATAGTTAAGCGCTTACTTCAGCGTCGATTGCACAACAAATACTTAGGGTTCGGCTAAGACCTTGTAAATCCTTGGGGGTTAATCCTTAAGCGGTTACTTCAGTATTCCGCATTCCGTCACACCAATGCTCGGCGCTAAACAATGTATTGGCAGGATTTTCGTGGGGAACGGTGGCGGAATCGTGTTGCGAAAACTTAAGCGGCCACTAATCTATCCCGCGGCACGATACACACGACGCGAGCTGGCACTTCACTGCAACGGCGGCGGCACACGCCGCTTTGTGGCCTGTTCGAACGCATACGCCAGCGCAATCAGCCGCGGCTCGCTGCACGCCATTCCCGTAAAGCTCACACCAAACGGCGCCGGCAAGGACGGCGACGGTGTATTCGGCACGAAGCCGAACGGTACGATCACGGTTGGATAGCCAGCCTTGGCGGCGATGGCCGCGCCGCCACCGCTCGGAAACAGGAGCGCATCAAGTCGCTCGGATTTCATGATCGCGTCGATTCCGCGAGTAGCGCTCAGCCGCACGTCCTTGGCGCGATCGTCCTCATAGCGCCGGCGATCGGCGTCGAGGTCCATGCTGTCGGATGCATCGAGCAGTTCCTGGCCGTACTTCAAGGCACCCAGCCGCTGATGCGCCGTATTCCATTGCCGAAGTTCCGTCAGTGTCTTGACGGGAGCCGACGGACCGAGTGACGCAAGCCACGTATTGAAGTCCCGCTTCATGCCGTAATTGAACACGACAGAGCAGTTCGAGTCTCTCCAGGACGCTCCGCACCGCGGGAACGCGAGAAAGCTTTCTCCAGGTACCGTTGTCACGACGCTCGGAATATCGGCGGGGTCGACCACGATGGCACCCTGCCGCGTAAGTGCCGCAATGGCGTCCGCCATCACGCTTGCCTGCGGGGGCTCGAGTCCATCGTAGAACGAACGTCGCGGTATGCCGATTCGCGCGCCTTTCAACGCGCCCGCACTCAGGAAACGCGTGTAATCGCCGTTCGGTGGCCGTGAGCAGGTGGCGGTCGCGGCGTCATGCGGATCGGGCCGACCACTCTCGAGCACGCCGAGCACGATCGCCGCATCTGTGACGGTTCTCGCAAGTGGCCCTGCGGTGTCCTGATCGGCGGTGATTGGGATAATCCCATACCGGCTTATGCGGCCCACCGTGGGCTTGATGCCCACGAGCATCGTCTGATTCGCCGGGCTCAGGATCGAACCGGATGTCTCGGTGCCGACGTTCGCGGCCCACAAACTGGCCGCCGTCCCGATGCCGGAGCTCGATCCGCCGGTCGCCAGCACGGGCCGGCCGTCTCCCATTGGATCGCGGCGCGGATCGTAAGGATTGAAGCCGTAGCCGCCGAGCGCGCTGTAATTGGTGGGCATGGCGACGGCAATGTAGTTTGCCAGCTCGGTCATCACCGTTTTCGCGATGATGATCGCGCCCGCGTCACGCAAGTTCCTCGTGAGCGTCGCTTCGTACGGCGGGATGAACCCGTCGAACGCCAACGCGCCGCCGGTCGTCGGCATGTCAATCGTATGGATGTTGTCCTTCAGCGCGATGGGGATGCCGTGAAGCGGCCCTCGGATTTTTCCTTGCGCGCGCTCGCGATCGCGCGCGTCGGCCTCGTCGAGCGCTCTCGGGTTGACCGAGATAGTGGCGTTCAGCGTATTTTCGTAGAGCGCCATGCGTGTGAGGTACTGCTGCGTGATCTCGTGTGACGTAGTGCGACGCTGCTCCATGGCTGCGCGCAGCTGCGGAATCGTCGCCTCGACCACGCTGAAGGGTTTGCGCGCGCCGACCAGCGTCCCGAATGCCACGAGTGAGACGGCGATGCCGATCAGCCGGCGCATCACTTCCCGCCTGTCACGTCGATGAACGTCCCGGTCACGTACGACGCCTCGTCGGAGAGCAGCCATACGATGGCCGTGGCCACCTCTTCGGGCTGGCCGCCACGCTTCATCGGAACCATCTGTTTCACCCGTTCAACGCGATTGGGTTCGCCCCCGCTGGCGTGCATCTCGGTATAGATGAAGCCTGGACGCACTCCGTTTACTCGAATGCCCTCTTCGGCCACCTCGCGTGACAAGCCGATCGTCAGCGTGTCGATGGCCCCCTTCGACGCCGCATAGTCCACGTATTCACCAGGCGATCCGAGGCGAGCGGCCCCCGAAGAGACGTTCACGATGGCGCCCCCGCGGCCGCCGTGTTTGGTCGACATGCGTCGAACAGCCTCGCGCGCGCACAGAAAGGATCCGACCACGTTCGTCGAGAAGACACGGTGCAGACGGCCGGCGTCCATCTCGTCGACACGCATTTGAGTTTCGAGAATGGCCGCATTGTTCACTAACGCCGTCAGCGCACCGAGTTCTTTGTCGGATGTCCCAAATAACCGCGCGACATCGCCTTCAGCCGACACGTCGCCAGCCACGGCGATCGCCCGACCGCCCGCTGATTCAATGGCTCGCACCACCTGCACTGCGGCCTGCTGATTTTCCCGGTAGTTCACGCACACTGCGTATCCGCGCTGCGCGGCCAGTTTGGCCGTCGCCGCGCCGATGCCGCGACTCCCTCCTGTAACGACAATCACGCCGTTCATTTTTGGGCGGCCGCCTCCTGTGAAGATCTCAACACTTTACCGGGACGCGCCGCGGTCATCGCCTTTCCGTCGAAGACAAGTTGCCCATTCACAATCACGGACGAGAATCCTTCGGCGTACTGATGCGGCTTCTCGAACGTCGCCAGGTCGCGAACGCGCGCCGCGTCGAAAATGGCCATGTCGGCCTTCATGCCTTCGCGCAATAAGCCTCGATCCGTCAGATGCAGTCGCTGCGCCGGCAGGGTGGTCATCTTCCGAATCGCGTCTTCCAGCGTAATCGTGTTCCGCTCGCGTACGTAGACGCCGAGCACGCGGGCCCACGTCCCATAGCTGCGCGGATGAGGCGCCGATTTACCGAAGACCTGAATGCTGCCGTCCGACGCGATCATCGTGGCCGGATGGCGCATGATGCGCTCGAGGTCTTCCTCGCTCATGGCGTGGTAAATAGCCTGGCACCCTCCCTGTTCCACCAGCCACATGCCCGCCTCGGCGCCATTCTCGAGCGATGGTTGCATGCCGCGCAGCCGGGTGACATCCTCCAGGTTTTTTCCATCGAGTGACGGGTCCCAGCTGCATCGCGCAAGCACGATCTTCTTGAGATCTCCGCCACCACGCTCGTCTCGTATGATGCGAGCTGTCTCGAGCATGATTTCCTTCCGCAACTGCGGGTCCTTGAGCCGTTTCAGCACTGCTGGATGGCCTCCGTCCTGGGCCCATTGAGGTACCAGCGACGCTTCGATGCTGTTGCTGGACGCCGTATACGGATACTGATCGCTCATCGCGTCGACGCCACGTACGCGAGCCTCATCAATCAATCGCAGCGTGTCAACGCTCCTGCCGAAATTTTTGATGCCGATGATTTTATGATGCGTGACCTGCGTGGCGAGCCCACCTTCTTCGCCGATACGGATCGTCTCGCGCACGCTGTCGAGCACCTTGAACGCTTCGTCGCGCATATGCGAGACGTGGACGCCGCCGTAGCGTCCCGCGACTTTCGCGAGTTCGATGACTTCCTCGGTCGAACTGAACGCGCCCGGCACGTAGAACAGCCCAGTGCTCAATCCGAATGCGCCATCTTTCATCCCCTGATCGACAATCGCGCGCATCTTGCTCAGCTCGTCGGCAGTCGGTTTTCGGTTAGCGAGCCCCATGACGTCTTGGCGCACGGAACCCTGACCGATCATCGAGCCGATGTTGATCGATTTCGGCAACGCGTCGAGCTTGATCAGGAATGGCCCGAGAGGCACGGGCGATCCGCCGTCAGGCCCAGCAATCATCGTCGTCACGCCCTGGCGGATGAGGTTGTCGGCCGTCGGCACGTCGAAGATGGTGTCGCCGCCGTGGTTATGCATGTCGATGAACCCGGGCGCCACAATCTGTCCCGTCGCATCGATCACGCGCGCTGCCGGCGCGGTGATGACCGGCGCGATGCGCACGATCGTGTCGCCTCGCACACCGACGTCGCCGCGATACCACGGATTGCCCGATCCATCGATGATTCTGCCGTTGCGAATAAGGATGTCGTAGACCGGCGCCTGGGCCTGCGGCAGAACGACGAGCGCGGTTGCGATCACGAGCGCGCACCAGAGAAGAATGTGTTTCGTCATAAGTGTTTACCGTGGAGTTTCTTCAACAGTTGAATCTGCCCGGCATGATAGAGGTCGTGTGCCGCGATGCCGGCGAGCACATCGAAGTTGCTCACCTTCTTACCAGGTGGCGTCCGGGTGAGATCTCGGGGAAATAGTCGCGATACCGCTCCGCGAAGGACGTGATGCATCTCGTCGAGCAGTGCGATGTCGGCCTTCCACGCCTTATTTGTGTTTTCCAATGGCCGCCTGAACCAGTTCGATCCCTTCAAGGGAAATGATCCGCGCGCGTCGCCGGTGAAGCGACGGCTCGCTGCGTACTTCCAGTACGCCGAATGAACAACTGTCTCCCAAATATTGTGGCGCCGGGGATTCGGCCGCCATGCCGCCTGGTCCAGCGAGACCCGCCGGATCGAGCCGCGCAGATTCGTCCCATGCCACGACGTATGGTCGTAGGCTTGATCGAGGATGGTCAGCAGTTGCCGCACTTCTGGCTTCATTCGGATCGTCCGCAACTACATCCTTTCCGCGGCGACGGCGCTTCCCCACAACCGCGACATGATTGGCGACACCGTAGCCGGATCCCCGGTCGTCAGAAACCGCTCCGTCCCGGTGGTGCCCAGTTGTGAGAGCAGGCCAGCCTTCTCGAGCCGCCGGCGTAATTCGCGGGCAACCGCCGTTGCAGGATCCATCACCTCGACGCCGGGGCCAGCGACGTCCCGAATGGCCGCCGTCAAGAACGGATAATGCGTGCAGCCGAGCACGAGCACATCCGCACCCTTGTCCAGCAGCGGGCGCACGTACTTCTCAACGAGCGCCCGAGTGGTTCCGCCGGATAGGTCGCCCTTCTCGACCTGCTCCACAAGTCCGGTCCCAGCCTGCGTCAGAATTTCTACGTCAACGCCGTACTTGTTCAGCAATCTCGTCACGTTCGGACTGGCCAGCGTCCCCACCGTCGCGAGCACGCCGACCACTCCGGACTTTGTTTTCGCGGCCGCAGGCTTCACTGCCGGCTCAATCGCCACGATCGGCATGTCCGGAAACTGCGATCGCAGCAGATCGACGGCGATGCCGGTCGCCGTGTTGCAAGCCACGACAACCGCTTTCGAACCCTCGCGCAGCAGCAGCCCGGTGATTGCGGTCGCCCGGCTTTGCACAAATTCGTGCGACTTGTCACCGTACGGCGCAAAGCCGGAGTCGCCGGCGTAGATCAGATCTTCGAATGGAAGCTCCTGTCGAATCGCCCGGAGAACCGAAAGGCCGCCTACGCCCGAATCGAAGACGCCGACAGGACTCACCGCTTCCTCACCGAACCGCCATCGGTGCGACCGTCGATCCCGTTGCGCCTTGAAGCTTCAACGGCTGCACAATCAACGCGAATTCATACGCTTGCTTGGCCGCCAACTCGTCGAGCTTCATATTCTCCAGCAGATGAATACCGTTAATCACCAACATGATCTGGTGGGCCGGGTTGCTCACCTGCGGATCGGGATTCGGCGTCACGTTGATCGGCCCGACATCCGATCCCACAAGCATCGGGTCCTGACGCGCAAGCCATTCTGCAGAGGCGACGCCGAGCCCAGGGTTGGTTTTCATGAACCGATCGTTGTCCTTACCCCATAGCTTTCCCCACCCCGTATTAATAATGATGGCGTCGCCAGGTTGGAGCGTGATTTTCTCCCTTGCCAGCGTGCGCTGAAGATCGTCGACCGTAATCTCGTAGGTGTCTGGCAGCATCTCGACGCCTTTGAGCGCCGCGACGTCAACCAACACGCCGCGCGTCATGAGCGATCCCACATGTTCGACACCCAGCTTCGTGAATCCGTTGCGCGTCGAGACAGCGTCGAGCGTAAAACAATTGTAAAGGCTGTCGCCGATCGTCTGGTGGCTGAACCCGTCGAATTGCGTCCCGACCTGGCCGATCTCTGAAAAGACAATCTCCTCGTTGCTGCCGCGGCGGTTGACTCCAGGGTTCATTACGGTTCGCTTCGTGTGTAGCTCGAAACGACGGCCGAGTGAAAACGGCATGGTGCCGTTCAGCACTTGGCCGAGCTCGATGACCTCGCCGGTACGAATCAGGCGCGTCGCCCGGAGCACCGTGGCCGGCTTCATATGGTTACCGGCCCCTCGCTCGTCCCCCGCGCCCCATTTTGACGGGCAACGCTGCGCATCGGCTGGCGGCTGCCATGACTGGCCGTGCACGCCCGTTGTGGCGAATCCAATACCAGTAAGTACGCAGATGACACACGTAAGCGTTGTTAAGCGCATGTGGCGGCTCCTTTTGTCGCGCCGAAATGTTATCAGCTAACCGGCAGGCTGCGTCCGCGTAATGGTAACAGTGAACACAGGGCAACGTTCTCCGATCGATCGGCGTCTAAGAGCCATGAACGCGGCCCTTGGACTTGCGCCGTTCGTCTTCGTCGCGCTCGTCTCAACCGCCTCCGCTCAAACGACGCCCGTTGGTGTGGTCCACGAGTATGTTCCGTCGGTATCGGTGCCAGCCGGCGAGGTCGAAATTCCCTCGAATCTGAAAATCTCGCCAATGTATCGCGAGCTGCTCGAGACGATGCTTCGCCAATCGCCGACATTCCGGCGCCAAATGCTTCGTATCGCAGGCGCCCACCAACTGGTCGTCTCTCTAAAGATGACGGCGCCCATGTGGCCGTGCAACGTCCGCGCGACGACGCAGTTTGTGAGAGCGGGCAACGGGCTGCTTGCAGCCAACGTCGCGATCGCGCCACTGCACAACGATGTCGAGCTGATCGCCCACGAACTCGAGCATGTGATCGAGCAGCTCGATGACGTCGACCTGCCGGCGAGAGCCCGTCAGGCCCACAGCGGCGTGTACGCCACGCCAGGCGAAGGCGTGCTGTTCGAAACGATCCGCGCAACGCGCATTGGGCAGCAGGTTGCACGCGAGGTCGGATGAAGCGGCTCGCAGGAGCTGTCGCGATCGGCGCGGTGCTTCGCTTGACCCTCGGCGAGCCGGCGACATTCGTGACGGTCGCACAGGCCGACGCTCATGGTTCGCCGCTCGACAGGGCTTCCGCTGCCGTCAGCGCCAACGGCCGCTACGTTGCGTTCGTCTCGTCGTCTCAGTTGGTCGCCGGCGATACCAATCGGCAACGCGATGTCTATGTGCTCGATCGCGCCGGCGGAACAGTGACGCTCGAGAGCGCCGTTCTCACTGGCGACGCGGCATATGGCGACGCCGACCATCCGAGCATCAGCGCCGACGGCCGCTGGCTGGTTTACAGCGTGCTCGAACAAGTCGTGGCCCACGATAGGCGCGACGGTGCCACAAGAATTCTGAGCGACGGACGCGACCCCGTGATAGACGCCGATGCGCGCCTCGTCGCTTTTACCTCGAGTGCCACAAATATCGTGGCTGGTCACGACGCGAACGGCACGGCAGAGGATGTGTATCTTGCAGATCTTCGTTCTGGTGTGATTCGCCGCATCAGTGTCGACAACCTCGGCGCGCAGCCGGCAACGGGATCGAGCATCACACCGAGCATCAGCAGCGACGGCCGCTACGTGGCCTTCGCGTCCACAGCGCCGTTGGCCGCCGCCAACAGCAAAGGCGTCTCTCACGTGTATGTGCGTGATACCCGGCTGAACACCACCAAGGCGATCGCCTCGGGGTGGAGGCCCGCCATCAGCGCCGGCGGACACTACGTGGCCTTCGTATCGGCGGTAGCTAATCTCGTGGCGGACGATCGAAACGATCTGCCGGATGTGTTTCTCGCCGATGTGCAGACTGGCGCCATCGAGCTCGTCAGCCGCAACACAAAAGGCCGTTCAGGGAACGGCGCAAGCGCCAACCCCGCCATCTCGGGTGACGGTCGGTTCATCGTGTTCCAGTCCGAAGCAGCAGACCTGAGTTGCGCAGCCCGCTGCGCGCGAGCCTTGGAAGATATCAATCTGCTTTGGGATGTATTCGTGTTCGACCGGCAATTGCGCATGACGGCGCGGCTGAGTGCGGATCCGACGACGACCTGGATCGAAGCGAGCATGAGGCCAGTGATTGACGCTGGCGGCACGGTCGTGGCGTTTTCGTCGCGCCATCCGATCGACCCAAGCGACAAAGCGAACGATTTGGATTTATTCATCACGCAACGGCTCCAACCTTAGTCGCGCTCGACGGATTTGCCCACAAAATCGTCGGTCCGATCACAAGGGTGTCCTGACGCGCAGGTCGAATCGAGTTTTCTGGCCGCCATGTTGACGCACTCGGTGGCACGGGCGTTGCGATGTGCTCAACCGCACTTGCGCAACACAATCCACTTCACAGTTGTTTTCCTGCTGTTTCTGCTGGCTGCAGATGTCTCGCCGAGCGCACAAATCTCTGCGTCGACCTGGCTGGAGCGGCTGAACTTCTATCGCGCCACGGCAGCGCTTCCACCGGTACGCGAGGAGCCGTCGTTGAGCGCGCCGCTGACGCTGCATGCCCGCTACATGGTGATGCACAACGTCATCGCGCACTCCGAAAGGCCGCGGCACTCGTGGGCGACTCCCGAAGGAGCCGAAGCCGGTGCCGTCAGCAATCTCGCCGGATCGTTCAGCGATAGCGAGCCCGATACGTGGGCGGTCGACACGTGGATGCAGGCGCCGTTTCACGCGATTGGTATCCTCGATCCGGCGCTGCAGCACGTCGGCTTCGGGATTCATCGCGCACACCATGGAAAAATTCAAACGGCCGCCGGTCTTGACGTGATTCGCGGCCGAGCGTCGGTCGCGCCCTCCTCGGTTGCCTATCCCATCGTCTGGCCAGCCGGCGGAGCAGCCGTGCCGCTGGCGGAAGGGATTGGCGAGTCTCCGAATCCGTTGAGCGGCTGCAACGGATATAAGGCGCCGACGGGACTTCCGCTGATCGTGCAGTTGGGATCGGGCGAGCGTGTGCCTCACGTGACGGGCACGACGATTTCAGAAGGTGAGCGGCCGCTCGAACATTGCGTCTTCGACGAAGGCACTTACCGTAATAGCAATAAGGCTCAGCAGCGCCTGGGCCGCAGCATTCTGGCCGCCCGGGACGCCATCGTGCTGATTCCGCGGAAGCCTCTCACACCTGGCATCCGGTATCGAGCCATCATTGAGGTCAGCGGCCAACGGATCGATTGGACCTTCACCGTCTCCAATCCAGAGACCTAGAATCTGTACCTCAACGACATCTGCATGCGCCGCTCCGTGCGCGCCTTGGTCACCTTGCCGAAGCTCGCGTTGGTCTGGGCTCCGGTCGTTGGGTTGAATGTCGCCGCGCTGTTGATCTCCTGGAACGACACCTGATTGAACAGGTTGTAGATCTCCCAGCGGTATTCCAACGTCTGGTTGCCCTTGATCCGGATGTCTTTGAACAGCGAGATGTCGTGGTTGTGGAAACCCGGCAATGCGAACTTCCAGCGCTCGCAGGCATTGCCTACGTTGCCACGGCCTGTCGCCGGAGCGACCGCCGCCGTATTGAACCAATGATCGACGTCCTGCTGACCGCTCGGGAGGTCGAAACTCCCAACGACATTGTAAGGAGAAGGCCCGGCGGCGTTCTGGTTGGTGCCGCCATTGGCTTGGTAACCGACGCATGCTTCGCCGCCGCCGGTGAACTCGAAGGTCGGGTTGTAGGAAGCGGTGACGTCGCCACGGCCGCCTGTACCGAACGTGCTAATGCCCGTAATGCGCCAGTTGTCGAGGATGCCCTTCGCAACTGAACTGCCGCCAAACATTCGGCTGCCGCCGGGAATTTCATACATGTAACTGGCAACCAATACATGTTCCTGGATATCCGAGCGGTCATTGCGGGAGGGCAGCGGATTGCCGGTATACATCGGCAAGCTCGCCTCACTACCGTGATGCACGAGTCCCTTTGCCCACGTATAGCTGCCCGCCAGCTCGAACCCGCCGGTAAAACGTCGCGTCAACTGCATCTGCAGCGAGTCGTACTTGCTCTTGCCGGTTGTCTGCGTGATGGCGATGTCGCTGTAGCCGGCGATCGGCCTCAGGAACGCGTCGGGCAACGCACCCGGATTCGCATCCGTCGCAGCCTGTGTCACGTCGCGGAACGCCGGATCGAACCGCGCGCCGGACTTGATCTGGTTGAAGTTCCATGTCTCGGCAAGGTCGTGGCTTCTAGTGCCGACATACGCGGCATCGAGCACCACGTTTTTCCCTATTTCGCGCTGAAGAGCCGCCGTGAACCTGACGTTGTTCGGCCGGTCGTTGTCGGTGCGAGTGATGCCGCCCGTGTTCGGCACTGGCGAGGTCGCCGACGATCCCGTCAGGTAGTTATCGAGATCGGTGAAGAAGACGACCTTGTCATAACGATACGCGGCGTTTCCACCGCCCTGCTGCTGTGTGACACCGCCGGTACCGTCGTGGAACGAACCGCCGGCGACCCGGATGACGGTCTTCGGATTCAGCGCCCACGCGAGTCCGAACCGTGGATCGAGCTGAAGCGGCACCTGCTCGACGAATCCTTGACCGCCACTCTTGAGATAGCTGCCGTCTCTCTGGGTCACGATCCCGTTGATCTTGCACGGAGTTGCCGGCGTGATGACGGTGCAGCTGTAGCCGGTACCAGGCACGATAAGACCTACGTAGGTGACCGGAAGAATTTCACCGGTGATAGGATTCTGAGCCCGTCGCGCGCCACTCGATAACACTGGACGGAAGAACACCGGCGGATTGCCGCCCCACTTCGGATCGAAGCGCTCGAAGCTGAACGCCGACGCCTCGCCGCCCTGCGCGATCGGTGGCGCCCACTTATACATACGGAGGCCAACGTCCAAAGTGACTTTCGGATGGATCTTCCAGGTGTCCTGCCCAAACCACGCCCACGTCCTCTGCCGGCGATCATCAGGCACGCGGCCGAGCGATTCCGTGTAGCTGCGCACGTGACCGAGCACCGCGTTGGCATACGCGTACTTCGCGCTGAGTGGGTCGTTGCCGTCGTCGGAGAAATTGAACTGGCCGCCGAAGGTTCCCGAGCGCGCCTGACCGAAGAGCTCGTCTTCGCGCATCACACCCATCTTGTACGTGTGCTTCCCTCGCGTGTGCGTGAGCGCAATGCCTAACTTGATCGCGACGTCATTTCCCGTGATGGGCCAGCGGCCATCGTAGGTAATTTGGCCAGTGCCGCCGTCGTTGCTGCTGGTTCTATCCGCGGTCGGGATGTCGCCGAACGCCGCCGTCGGAATCAGGCCGAGCGGATTGTTGCCAGACGCGAACTGCCCAAGTCGATTCAATTGAGGATACGTACTCCGTCGAATCCCATTCAGCGCCGTGTCGTCTTCGGGCGGTCCGGTTTCCACGCTGCTGAAAAACCCGCTCGTGAACTCCAAGATCGTCGTTGGGCTCAGAATGCGCGTGTAATCGATGTTTCCCTGATCGACAAAGAAGTCGTACCGCTGTCTGACGAGACCCCAGCGCGCCGACGCGCCGGCGACGTTGATGCCGACGCTCTTCGTGTAGAACGTCTGGTACTTTACCGACAACGAATCCTTGTCGGTTGGACGGTAGTCGCCGCGGAACAGATGCTGACGGCGAGGATGCGGGATGCTCGGCTCCTGCGTGACGTAGTTGTAGCCGTTCACACCAAAGGTGTTCGGCATCGGGAACAGATTCAGGAACGCGACGCCGCGCGGATCAATACGGTTGGCCGGAATCTGGTTGTTCGCAAACGGCTGCCCCGTCAACGGATCGGTGACGACGACCAATGTGCCGTTCGGCCTCAACGACTGCGAGAAGTCTCCGGCGCGCTCCGCTGCCGTCGGCATGCGGTAGAACTTCAGCGTATTGACGTCCAACAACTGCGTGTCGTCGAGCGAGTAAAAGAAAAACAGCTTGTTGCCGTTCTCATTGATTTTTTTGATCTTCGGGATCGGGCCGCCGAGCGTGCCGCCGAGGTTCGAATAGCGATACAACGGCTTTAGCGTCCCGGCGCGGTTGTTGAAGAAATTCGTCGCGTTCCACATCTCGTGGCGCTTGTACCAGTAGACGGTGCCGTGGTACTCGCTGCCGCCGTGCTTGGTGACGAGGTTCACCTGCGCACCACCCTTGAGACCATACTCCGCGGTGTAGGCGCTCATCTGCACGTTCACTTCGGCAATCGCGTCCATGTTGGTCGAGGCGCTGAACGCGGTGCCGCCACCGCCGTCACCGCCGTTGATCCCGTCGACGTACACGGTCTGTCCGCCGCCGCCCTGCAACGTCGCCACCGGCGAATTGAAACTGCCACCGAACGTTTCGTTGTCGTTGGCGAGCAACTGCACACCGGGAAGAATCTTCAGCAGCGACATCGGATCGCGGCCTCTGACGGCCATGTCCTGAATCTGTTCTTGTTCGAGCAGCGCTTGGTGCGACGTGACGGTCGTCGCCACAACCTCGCCGACTGCGGTGACACTGACCGTTTCCGTCAGCGAGCCGACCTCGAGTCGAAGCGGCCGCATCGACAGACGGTTATTGGCCAGGACCTGATTGTTTTTGATTTCGTACGGCTTGAACCCTGATAACTCGGCGCGCACCGTATAGGGACCTGGTTGAAGCGCCTGGAATGTGTAGTCGCCAACTTCGTTCGACACGCCACGACGCACTTCACCAGTTTGTTCGTTGGTGATGACGATGTCGGCGCCAGGGACAACCTGCCCGGATGCATCAACAACAGATCCGTACATCGATCCTGCGCCTGACGTCTGGGCATATACGATCGTGCCGGCGCACAGCATCGGCAGACACGCCAGCGCGACGACAGCCAATAGTTTGAGGCGATTCATACCCCTCCCCCTCTTTGGTGCTTTAGAGTTCATCGAAAGAATGTGGGGCTACTTATACCGATGGACCGCAGGCGTGTCAAGCGCGACTTAACCGGTAAAGTTATTTACTTTACCGGTGTAGCGTCGCTGGCAGACATCCAAAGTAATGGCTGCCGCACAACGAAATTCCGGATCACTTCATCGACCGTCGGATCGGCGTCGAGCCGGCGCCAGAGGTCCAGATATTCAGGTCGTTTTAGCGCCAAACTCGCGAACAACAGGCTCGGGTGCCTGACCGGCCATGCGTCGAAATACATGACGTCGGACTTGTATGGCCATCGCGCCTTATCGGCCAGATACGGAAACATGAATTCCATCCCCCTCGCCATCCCGCGCCCATCCCGCAGCTGAAAGGCCCACAGGTCGTCTTGCGGCGTCGTCAGGATCTCGCAAACCATCGCCATTGCATCGAGATTGAAGAGCGAGGACCCATACGGCGTGGTGCGCGCAATCTCCAGCGGGAAGCTGCCGTCGGGCGCCATCTGATCGGGCAGCAGCACGGTCTTGTATCTCGTGCGGCCGAACGCCGTCAGCCGATCATTCTCCGTGAGTCGCGCGAACTCCGCCACCTGCATCACCCAGCACGTCGCGTGATTGTTTTTCGCGTCCCGCTCCTGCACGCCGTACTCATGCGTCGTCATCCAGTTGAGGTATTTCGCGAACCATTCCTTCACGTCCGCACGTTCCTGACGGGACATGACGTTGGCGCCTTCCAGCACGCTGACGGCACGGGCGACTTCCACGAGATGAAGCGTATCGATGATGCCGGTCCCGCGTCCGGTCGCGCGACCTTTGATTGCCTGCGCGTAGCGCAGATGCGGATTCATTCTTGTGGACGTGTCGAGAAACCACGCGTGAAGATGACGGACCGCATGACTCGCATACCGGCGATCGCGCGTCACCATCCATGCCGCGGCGAGCGCAGGTACGCGGAGGCTCAAGCCGATGAGCGCGAGCCGATGGTCGTTGAAATTGCCGGGATTGCTCATCCCATCGCGCTGGATATAGGGGCCGGCCGGGTTGTCGGAATCCGGCCACCAGTCGTCGCCTTCAGAAAAGTAGTCGTGCGGCCCACCCGCGCTGCGGGGACTGCTCGACGCCGTAATCGTCACCGGCGCTTCGCGAAGATATCGATCGGCCGCGCGTAACACACGCGCGCGCTCGATCGTGATGAGATCGGTTGGCGAAAACAGGAGGCCGATAGGGAGCGCCAGAAAGGTGCGTCGGTTCATACCGGCTTAATCGACGCAATCGCCTGCAAACGCTCGAGCGTTTCACCGAATAGGTCGAAGAGGAGCTTCAACCGTTCAACATCTTTGATGACCCCGGTGACATGAAAGTGGAGCGCGCCTTTCTTCACGGTGAGATGAATGTCCTTCTGTTTTTCGATGAGCTCGCGCAATTTCGTATCGGAGAACAACGCACGCAACATGCCCTCGTCGGTCCCCTTGATGACGAACGCTTCGTCGAAGGGCTCGTAGCCCACAGTGACATCCTGCATGCCGAGCCACTTGGCGATCCCGGTGAACAGCCCTCTGCGGTAGATGGTGAATCGGAAGTCGGTCGGATTTTCGTACGGCGCCCGCATCCGCGTGTAGACGATCGTGGTTTTCCCGTTCGAGACGGCGTAGGTATCGAGCGTTACGGTCCAACCGCCATGGGTCGCTTGAACCTTATCGCCCTTCCAGAAGCCACCTTCCACGTACTTCGCATCGATCTCTGCGCTGAGTTGGCGCCAGATTTTGTCGCGGCTCGGGCGGAAGAGCGACTTCATGGTCATGGCGGCTGCGTCTTCAGTTCGATCCAGATTTGCGACTGCGATGCCGCCTGGGTGAATCCAGGGGAGCCGGCTCACGCGGACCTGCGCGTCCTCGATCGGCGCCGTGTCTTCCGCCGCCGGTCTATCCACTCGCGCCCCAACCAACAACCAACAACTAGTTTGTTGTTTGCGGTACCGCTCCAACTCCCTTGTAATTGAACTTCTGCAGCCGCTTCCCTTCGTACGTCTCGACCGTATAAATGTTCCCTTTCGAGTCGAGCGCGACGTTGTGTGGCGAGTAGAACTGTCCGGGCTGGCGGCCGCCGCTGCCGAAGTGACTGACGACCTGCAGCGGATCTTTCAGCAATGTCCAGATGCGATGATTCGCGCCGTCGGAGATGAATATGTATTTCTGCGGCGCATCCTTCGAGAACGCGATGTCGAACACCGCACCGTCGCCGAGTGTTCGGCGCGCAAGCTGCGCTTCCTTCACGAATGTGCCGTCTTTTCTGAAGACCTGGATGCGATCGTTGGCGCGGTCGCACACGTAGACGAGCCCGTCGTTGGCGATCGACGCACAGTGCACGGTCCAGAATACTTGCGGAAGCGGCTTGTCGGGATCATACGGGCCAGGATCGGTGTCGTCCGGCTTCTTCCCGTAAGCGCCCCAGTGTCGCTTGTAAGCACCCGTGGTCGCGTCGAACACGATTACGCGGCGGTTGCCGTAGCCGTCGGCGACATACGCTTCATTCGCCGTCATGTCGATTTCGACTTCCGCCGGCCTGCCGAGGTTTGCCGTGTCGGTGTTGCCCTTGCTCTGCCCGTTCTTGCCGATCTGCAGCAGGAATTTTCCCTGCCGCGTGAACTTCAGCACGGTGTTGCCCTGATTGCCGGCCAGCCACACGTTGTCTTTGCCGTCAATCGTCACGCCGTGCATCGACGGCGGCCATTCGTAGCCGGCACCGGGCCCGCCCCACGACGACACGACGTTCCCATCCGGATCGAATTCGAGAATCGGCGGCGCCACCTCGCAGCAGATGTCGGAAATCCTGCGCTTGTCGCCCGGCTGCGGCGGCGGCGACCCGCCCGGCTGCTGAATGCCGTTGGTGCCCGCCAGCATGCCGGCTTCTTTCGGCGCGACGTTGCCCCGGTGCGTGATCCACACGTGGTCGCGCGCGTCGATGCTCAGGCCCACGACCGAGCCCATCACCCAGTTGTTCGGCAGGTTCTTCGGCCAGAACGGATCGACTTGAAACATCGGGCCTTGCACCGTCGGTCGGGCTTGTTGTGCCTGACCCGCCGTCTGCAGCGCCCACTGTGCGGTTACGAGCACAGCGATCACGGCCACCACGGTGGCGGCCGCCTTGTCATTTCGTTTCATGATCACTCCTTGTGTTAAGCCTCGACGCAGAGTCGCAAAGACGCAGAGCCTCTTTTTCTATCGCGCATCGACGGCGCAGCTGAAATTCTCTGCCGAGTCGGTGCTGCCGGTTCCTTTGTAACGTGCCACCTGCGGATACGCACACAGCGGACGCGTGCGATCGACGCGACCGTTGGACACGTGCGCTGCAACGATCGCTTTGGGCGCCGTGCCTTTCGCGACCCACTCCTCGATCGCCGCCATCTTGTCGAATGTATCGGTGCCGACGCCGCCTTGGCAATGCGTCATACCGGGCACCATATAGAGTTGAATCGATTTTCCGACCGCCTGTTCGCCAACGGTTTGGACGACTCTATTGAAGTATCCGATGCTGCTCATCGCAGGCACCTGCTGATCGGCCCATCCGTGATACATCAGGAGCTTCCCGCCCCGCGCAAAAAATGGCTTAAGGTCGGGTGTCGCGCTATTCAAAACCGCGTTGGCTTTTTCCATGACGACGATGTCGTTTGGAGAGAACGTGTGCCAGTCCCAGTTCGGATTGTTGAACGCCACCCTGAATCCTTCGAGTGCGTTCACGTAGGGCGCCGGCCCCGCGAGCGTGGCCCACAACAGCTCCGACCCCGGCTGCAGCAGCGGCGCGTACAGCACTTCACCAGTCGCCGGATGCTTCACCTCGCTGTAAAGCATTTTGGCGGTCTCGACTTGTGCGGATGTCAGGCACGAAGGGCCATCGCTTCCTTTGCACTCCAGCGCCTTCGGATCGAATCGGCACCGCGCGGGATTTTCCAGCACACCGTCTTTCACCCCATCGAGCGTGTCGCAGGCCTCGAGCACCGCTGCGTGAAGCGCCGGCAGTTTCGCGGGAGGGATGGCGCTTTCGGCGGTGCGGTTTACGAGCAAGTTCGCCACCACTCGAACGGCGTGCAGGCGAGCTGATGGATCCGGCGTCGCGCCGGCGACGATCGCGTCGAAGTCGGCCGGATATTTCGACGCCTCGGCAACACCCTGGCGTCCACCTGTCGAACAGCCATTCCAGAATGAAATGGTTGGGGCGTTGCCGTAGCGCGCGTTGATCACCGCTTTGGCTTGCACGGTCATCTCGTGAATCGCGCGGTACGCGTAATCCACGAGTTTCTCGGAATGCCCGAGGGCGAACGTCGAGCCCGGCGTGGCGTGCCCGGTGTCCGTGCTTGCGCTCGCGTACCCGGCGGCAACGGCCGCCGCCAATGCGCCGTACGAGATCGCGCCGGCCCATCCACCGTTGCCGACTGCCTGAAATTTTCCGTTCCATCCCTGAGTCGGCAGCCAGACTTCAATTTTGATATCGGAATCGCTCGTCGGCGTGGCGGTCACCTGCACGCGACAGAACGACGGCAGAGCCGCGTAGGCCTTGGCGGCAGCCGGCGGGACGCCACGTCCGCCATCAGGTACCGGAGGCAGGAATGTGCCGGCCGGTACCTCCGTCGCTGCCGTCACTCTCGCATTGTTGAGCGTCAGCGATTGAAGGCCGTCACACGACGACCCCGCGGCCACGATTGTTTTTTGCGCGGGTGCGGCCAGAACAAGTGCGAACAAAAGGATGAAGACGCGGGCGGTTTTCATGGGGGGTTCCTTGGTGAAAGCAAACTAAACAATCAACAACTAACAACCAAGCTTTATTTGTGCGGATTCGGCGTGGCATCCGCCTCCAAGTCGCCCAGCATGAACTGGATTCCGGCCAGGAAGTGTTCGACGATTTCCGGCTTCATGAACGTCTCGTTCATATGGCCCATCGAGTTATAAAACACACGGCCCTTGCCGTAGTTGCGGATCCAAGCCACCGGGTAGACTTTGTCGGGGCGCTTGTAGCCCGTCCACGGTTTGTCGGTCGACCCAGCGACCTTCTCGTCGAGGTCCACGGTGAGCAGGACACGCACTTTGTCCCAGCGCAGCCGACCGTTGCCTTCGGTGTCGAAGCGGTAGAACTCCTCGCGAAACGGCATATCTTCGTAGTTGAATGACGACACGATCGGACTTTTCTTGTCGTACACCTTCAGGATGCCGTTCTCGATACGATGCGGAGCGCTCTGCGCGCCGATGATCTCAGCGAATTCGTCCCAGTTGCGCGACGCCCACGGCGTGCCGTGAATACCGCCGATGCCGCCGCCTTCTTTGATGTAGCGCACGACCTCCTCGCGCATCTTCGGATCGGGCAGCCACTCGCCGACGATACTGTTCAGGAAGATCGCGTCGTACTCCTTGATTTTCGGATACCGCAGGTTGCTCAGATCGTTGCTGAATTCCGTCGTCCAGGCGCCGGTCTTCTTCCCCATCTCCTCGATCATGACGTTGGTAAGGGGAATGGTGTTGTGCGACATCCCTTCGAGACTTTCCATGACGAGGAGCTTCCGCGGCTTCTTCGGCGTCGCCCGGGGCTTCGGGGGAATCGCCGCGATGATCTGCTGGTGAATCTTGTCGCCGCGGGCCGCGATTTCCCCGGCCGACAGCATCTCGCCGCGCCCGGGCGTGACGAGGTCGCGCCTGATCGGTCGCGTCTTGGAAAACTCTGTGAAGTTGGCCGCATACGCCGGCTGGACGACATCTTCGAACGCCGCAACGGCCGCGAAAATATCTGCCGGCGCATTGACCACGCCGGTGGTGTCGAGCACGAGCGACAGCGGCCGCACGTTCAACCGGTTCAGCTCGTTGAAAAAGTCGGTTAGATTGCCGGCGCCTTTGCCGAGCAGCACATTCCGCGCGTTGGCGCCACGACCCGATCGGTCGCGCAGGCGAACGTACATCAATCGGTCTTTCACCATCGTAAGGCCGTCGTGCGGGGCGAGACCGTCCTGCGCCCACGCACCAGTGTCGATTCCTATCCCCACGCGTTTGCCGAAGCCTTCGACTGTCTTCATCGACACAGCCGCGTTGCCGCCGAGTACGGCAACGTTGACGCCGAACTCGTCGGCAAGTTTGTCGAGGCCGCTCAGCTGCGAGGTGAATGGCACGACAATGGTGGAAACGCCCATGTCCTTGGCAAACGCGAAGATCTTGCGCCGCCTATCCACGTCGTCGGGAAGGGTGTCGAGGCGATAAGTAAGAATCTGCTCGAGCCCGAGCTTCGCCTTCAACGCCGTCCGTTCTTGCGGCGTGAGGTTGTAGTCGAAGTTCTTATCTACCCCGCCGCCGACTTTCTGTGCTGACGAGGCCTCCAGGAAATTTACGATCGCAGCGTCGGCTCTCACCGCGCCGTCCCACAACGTGGGCGCGGCGGCTCCGGTGGCGGGTACGGCGAACTTCCAGTTCGTGAGCCGCTCGTTCCCGACCAGCGTCCGTGTGCGCCACGAGACACGCTCATATGCGTCCGGCGCACGCTTGAATTCCTGCGGCTGCTGCGGCTGGCCGGTCGCCGCGGTCGCGCAGGCGACGATAGACACAACTGCGGCCGCTATCGTTCTATGTGTTTTCATCGTCTTCATCCTTCAATAGGGTCTTAATGAACCCTTTGTAACACAAACATCTATTTCTTACTTACCGGCAGCGCGTACACGTGATATCACCGCGACAAGTCGTTTCATACCTGATTTCCCAATAGCTGCGACACAGGGACATCCACAGTGCCGTATCGGTTCGTAAACCTGTCGTAGATGATCAAGCGGATCATCGTCGTCGTCGATGCAATCCGCCATTGCTTGGGAAAGCGGATCTTGACCGTCGACAGATCCTGCGCTTGACGTTCGTCTATTTGAAACGCGAGCGGCTCGTGGCGCAAACCAGACAAGCCGTCGGCTGTTTTCTCCGCAATCGCAATCTCGAATTCGGCCACAAGTCCCTTGTCGGTTTTTCGCAGATGGAGATCGTCAGCGGCAAGCTGCATCTCGGCCGCCACGACGCCCGACACGAGCACACACCGCGCCTCAATGCGGACACCGGTCGAGCGCAGCGGGTTGTTCGCCGCGTTGCGCCAATCGGCTGCCTGCCAGTCGTGGGGTTGTTTCGGCGCCACGCCGAGATAGCCCTGGCGGCTCACGATCTTCACGCCCGGCCTGCGCACCTGCACCTTGAAGGGATGCCACTTGTTGTCCGGTTCCTGCGGGGTGTAAAAGCCGACTGAGTACGAGCTGCGCAAATCGGACGCCGCGATCTTCATTCCTGCGGCGAGATCGTTGGTATTCCGCACGAAACGACCGCCGGTGATGTCGGCCAACACGTCGAGCGCCGACGGCAGGCGCCGCTGATCGGGCGTTGTCGAGAGATCGGCGAGCGTTGCGCTAGGCACGACGCCCGCGGCTGCGGCTCTTTGCTGAACCGGTGTGACCGACCCTCGCGAATCGCCTCTCGCACTGGCATTTAATTTAAGTTCGAGCGGCTTCAATCCGGTTGCCTCAACCGGATAAATCGTGACACCCTGACTCGCGAGCCGCTGTGAAGTGTCGCGAATCGCGCGTTCATACGACTTCAGCCACGGATCGCCGGCGCCGACGGTCGCAATCGGGGTTCCCGCGGTGATCCAGACGATGCTCTTTCGGCCTGGAATGCCAGCCAGATGATTTCCCAGCGCTTCGAGCGAATCGAGCGTCAACGCGCTCCGGCGATCTTGCACCTGCTGGTTTGACAGCTCTTCGAACCGGGCCATCTCCTTATTAGAAAGCTCGAGGACCTGCAGATAGTCACTGTCGAATGCCTCCCTGAGCACGGCGGGGATCTCGGGTTTCTGAACCGTGACGTTCGTTTGCGTCTGCAGCGTCGCCTCGAGCGAGTGCTTCGACATGCGAGCGCGAAGCGATGCGACGTCGTCGGTAAAGTCGTGGAGGATGTGCACACGTTCGCCGGCGCGATACAACGCGATTCGCGCATCCGCCGGAATCGTACTGAGATAGCTCAGGACTTGCGCGCGGATCGCCATCTGATCCTCAGGCCGCGTGTTGACGGCGTCGATCACAATCGCGATGATGTTTCTCGGAGGCCCTGGCGTGTATTCCGGACGGTTCGTGAAGAACGCCGGCGGCATCGGCTTGGCTACGATGGCGGGCTGGCTACCCGCCGCGGCCTCGAAATGAAAGAAGGCAACCTCGCGCGGTTTACCATTTTCGGTAATCGCTACCTCGTCCTGGCGCAGGTCCGTTACCGGATTGCCGTTGGCATCCTGAGCCGTCAGCGTCAGCTCGATGAGCGTGGAGTCAACGCGAAAGGTCGGCCGATCGGCCTGTCCTTGAGCGAGCGCACGATCCACGCACACCGCCACCGCGGCGAGACCAAGCGTGACACCCAGGCGGCGAGCTGCTGCTCTCATCTGAAGACCTCAGGATACTCTTACAAGGGTGCAAGGGGCTGTGCCACGGCGGGACACACCGTCAGGTTTCCACCACTGCACCCACCCGTAAGGTGATAGAGGGCAATGGTTTGGCGCGGGACCTAACTTGGTATCGTTGTTGTTCTGACACTCCCCATGACCCTGATCCTCGGAACTCGCTCGCGCCGCACGGTGCTCGTTGTCGAGGACGCGCTCACCACGCGATGCATTCTCGAGCAGTTTTTCGCACGCGCGGGGTGCGACGTCGTGCAAGCCGCGGACCCCGACACGGCGCTCGTGCGTTTACGCTCCACACCCATCGACGCGGTCATTCTCGATCTTAGGTTGGGCCGCGAGCGCTCGGGACTGGAAGTGCTCGAACACATGAGGCTGGATGATCGATTGGCGCATGTCCCGGTCGTCATTTTGACAGGCGTCGAAGAGGTCGAGCCGAAGGAACTGGAAATCATCGAGCGCCACGGCGCGCATCTGCTGTATAAACAGCTCGGGTACCGCCAGGTAGTTCAGCGACTCGAGAAAATCATCACTCGCGCTGCGGCCTAGCGCGGCTCGGGCCATCCTGCGTCGAGCGGCTTCGCCGTATCGGCCGTAATCTGCAAATCGGCGCAGTGGTGATAGGTGAATCCGCCAGGATTGTTGACTCCGTGCTGCGCCATCCACTGCACGATCTGCACGGTACACTTGGTACAGCTGATGTTCGGCAACTGCACGTCAGTCTCATAGATCTGCGGCTGGCTCGGCCGCGCGTAATGCGGGAACAACCCGTCGGCGAGCACCGGCTTCTGCGGCGGGCTCTGAATAACCGCCCACACCGATTGCGGGCCTTTCTCCGTGTCACGTGTCGTTGTGGTGGGATCGGCCGGAAGCTCGTCGCGCGAGTTCACCGCAAGCGCCACGCGGTAATGCCCCGGATGATAAATCGTTTCCTGCACCTTCACGTGTAGCATTTGCCCGCCGATGGCTTTGCCGACGACGTTGGTAGGCGTGCCGGGATCCTTCCCGTCACCTCCGCACGGCCCGGCTTTCTGCGGATCGCCGCGCTCGTTCGAAACGATCCACGAAGACGGCTCGAGCAGCTTGAAGTGAGCGTCGCCCACCACCGGTGCGGCCACAACCAGCCCGACAACAAAAGACAGGAAGCGCATCAGTAACTCCTGGTGAAACCGTTGCGGTTGTTCGTCACGGTGAAGTGTCCATCGGCTCGCGCCGAGACGTGAATCCAATACGCCGCGCCATCGTGCGGATTGTCCTCGCCCTGGTTGGCGATGAATACTCCAGGAACAGCATACTCCCGCCCTCCGAGAAGGGAGTAGTGGGCCTGCCAAATACCTTCGATGCCGGGAGACGTGTAGAGCACCCGCATGGCGTCGCCCTGTCCGCCCTTGCGCGCGGCGTTGTTGATGATGGCCACTCGCGGCCGGATGGCGTGCACCAGCAGCTCGGAGTTCGAGCTCGGTTGTCCGTGACGCGACACTATGAACAAATCAACCGTGCCAAGCCTGTTGTTCGGGCACATCAACTCGAACTCTTTGTTCCACGTCAGGTCGCCGAGATGCGCGGCCCGGAATTTTCCAAATGTCAGGTGTGATGCCACCGACTGTTCGTCTTCGGTATTGCCCACAGGTAAACCTGACACCGGATTCAGAATCTGCCGTTTGAACCCGGAACAATAGGGATTTGGTTTCCCGGCGCCCGCCAGCGGATCCTTGATCGTGTTGCCACCGGCGCTGACGATGCGCCAGTCGACACCGGCGATAGGAATCTTGTCGCCTGGTTTGACGACCACATGGCCGGCTCTCGAGTACAGCGTCGCGTACGTTTCCAACAAGAACTCGTCTGGCGCAGGCGCGGGCTGAACGTTCGGCCCATGATCGACGAAACGCCGGATCGGGATGCGGTTGGCAAGCTCGGCCATGCTACCGAAGTGATCGTTATGCCAGTGGGTTGTGATGAGCGTACCGATTTCGGTGATGCCGGCGTCTTTCGCCGCCGCGAGAATGCGATCGGCATCGCGCGTCGCCCCAGGCGGGACGTTACCCGTGTCGATCAGGACCGATTCACCAGATGGCGCAACAAACAGGGTCGCGTTACCACCCTCGACATCGACCAGGTAGATGTTCAGGGTCTGATTTCTTGCCGGAACCTGGCCACCGACAACCGCAACAGCACACATCAGAACGAGAATCACTCTTTTCATGACGTCCTCATTCGACCGCGTCGAGCTCGGCTTGAAATCGCTCGATAAACTTTGCCACGTCGACACCGTCTACCAGCGCGTGATGCACCTCAACGCCGAGCGGCATTATCATCGCCTGCCCAACGCGAGTACATTTGCCGAACACGATGCGCGGAACCGAGTCGTCGCCGCCAGGCAGCGCATTGCCGAAGGCCGTGAAGCGAAACCACGGGAGTGTCGAGTGATACACGATGTCGTCCTGATGCTCCTTCGCCGGCGCCAGTTTCCTGCGCGTCCGGCTCTCGACGATGGCCTGCTCGCCGTGCGCGACAAACGGCTCGAACCGATCGCTGAATTCGAGGCGCGCGAAGGCAAACGTCCCATCTTCGCGGGCAATCGTGGGGCCCACGGCCACGCGCTCATGGAGCCACACGCCACGCTGGCGTATGCGCAGCCTGAACGCCTCGATTTCATTGGCCGCCTTGAGCATCAGGTAGAGCGAGGCCAGAAAAAATGACGGCCCGCCCACCGCGTGCGACCCGTTCCATAAACGGGTGACGTCCACCTCGACGCAGACGTTGAAAAACGGCTGCGTGTATTTCCTATACAGTAGGAAGTGATCGCGACGCTTCCACTGCTTCATGTCGATGGCGCGGCCCTGCATGGCTGTCGTTTTCATGCGGAATGCGGCCGAGTATACCCGTTAGAATCAAAAGACCACAGGAGGTTGTGATGCGATTTGTTCTCGCAATGTTGGCGGTGCTCGCCTGTGCCGCCCGGCCCATGCCCGCGCTCGCGCAGGCTCCCGACACTGTCTTCCTCGAAGACATGACATGGATGGAAGTCCGCGACGCCATCGCCGGGGGGAAGACGACCGTGATCATCCCGACGGGCGGTACCGAGCAGAACGGACCGCACATGGCGCTCGGCAAACATAACTATCTGGTGAAGTACAAAGCGGGCGAAGTCGCCAAGCGTCTCGGCAACGCACTCGTCGCGCCGGTGATGGCGTACGTGCCCGAGGGCGAGGTGAATCCGCCGACGGGACACATGCGGTTTGCGGGCACCATCACGACGCCGCAGGACGTGTTCGCAAAGGTCGTCGAATACGCGGCGCGGAGCCTCAAGCAGCACGGCTTCACCGACATCGCGTTGATGGGCGACAGCGGCGGTAATCAGGCGGGACAGAAGCTCGCCGCCGATGCATTAAATACGGAGTGGGCAGCGTCCGGCGTGCGGGTGCATCACCTCACCGACTACTACCCGGGCCGTGGCGACGACTATGTGGTGAGTCAGGGCGTGAGCGCTGCAGACGTCGGGTCGCACGCGGGCACGCACGACACGTCCAGTTTGATGTACTTGAATCCCTCGATGCTGCGCTTCGACAAGATGGGGCCCGGAAAAGCGGGCGACGGCCAGGGACATGTCGGCAATCCGGCAAAGGCGACCGCGCTCTTCGGCAAGCGGATTCTGGAAATGCAGATCGAAGACGCCGCTAACCAGATTCAGCGGCTGCGTGTGAGCAGCCGGAAGTAGATTAGCGGCTCAAATAGTTCTGAAAGTCCGATCGCTTGATCCGATATGACGCGCCGATTTTTTTCGCCACAAGCTCGCCCGATGCAATCACCGTCAGCACGTCGCTTTCGGGAACGCCGAGGGCGCGCGCGGCATCGGCCGGAGAAATCATATCCGGCCCGCCGGCTTGCATAATCTGCTGCGCAATAGAGAGGCCCACGGCCAACTCGGCTGCCATGCCGCCCGAGCTGTTGCCCTTCTCCATCCCCTGCGCCATTTGGAACTTCACGTAATCGTTCAGATTGCCGACAGCGGCCATGCTGGAGCGCTTGTCGATCGCCTGTTCGACCTCCGCGGGCACCGAGACGTTTTCGATGACGAAGCTGGCCAACTGCACGCCGTATTTGCCGACAACGGTCGCGTTCACGAGCGGGAGCAAGGCTTCGCCGAGCTCCGCGTAGCGGCTCGCGACGTCGAGCACCGGAATGTTGGCCGACGCCAGCGCAGTGCCAAAGACACTGACAATGCGCGACTTCATCGTCTCGAGAAATTCGTCGAGCGTAAAGTCGCGATCAGATCCCGCGACTTCCTTCAGGAACAGCTTCGGTTCCACGATTCGGAAGTCGTAGGTGCCGAAGGCGCGCGCCCGGACGACGCCGAGATCGGCGTCGCGCATCATCACCGGGTTGGTCGTGCCCCATTTGTTGCCGGTGAAGAGCCGTGTGTTGAGAAAATAGATGTCCGCCTTGAATGGCGACTCGAATCCGTACTTCCACGAGCGCAGTCGCGTGAGCACCGGAATGTTGGCGGTTGTGAGGGTGTGCCGTCCCGGCCCGAACGTGTCGCCGAACTCCCCCATATAGACGAACTGTGCACGTTGCGACTCGCGTACAATCAGCTGCGCGCCGTTCTTGATCGCCTTGTCGTGGTCGGGAAAACGATGCGTGAGGGTATCTCTCGAGTCGTCTGTCCACTCGACAATTTCGATCAATTCCCCTTTGACGAAGCTCATGACACCCATCGAACCGGTCCTCCTTAATACCCGTTGTATCGGCCGATGGGGCCGGCCACTTGCCTTCCCTCTCGGGGGGCGAAAATGAGCGAAATTCAGGCCGAAATCCTGCGATGTCCGAATTGCGGGGCGCCCGCCGCCGGCGATGCCGCGCGCTGCGACTATTGCCACTCGGCGCTGGCGCGCGTGAGCTGTCCCTTCTGTTTCAAGCTGCTCTTTGAAGGCGCCGCGTTTTGCCCGCATTGCGGCACCGCACGCAGTCGATCGGAGGCGATCGACGCGCCGTCGACGCCATGTCCGGCGTGCAAGGGCCGGATGCGCTGGGTGAAAGTGGGCGCGACCGATCTGCTCGAATGTGAATCCTGCGACGGCACGTGGCTCGAGGCCTCGGCGTTCGATCGGCTGTGCGCCGATCGCGAGAGTCAAGCGAACCTGCTGAGTCGCACGCCGTCAGCCGACGGGAATCCTTCGGCTGGCCAACGGCCACCCGAAGCCATTCACTACCGGCCATGTCCCCGCTGCAAAAAGCTGATGAATCGGATGAACTTCGGCCGGCTGTCTCGAACCGTCATCGATGTCTGCAAAGGACACGGCACGTTCCTCGATCGCGGCGAGTTGCATCACGTCGTACGGTTCATCCTGGAAGGCGGGCTCGATCGCACCAGGCGCGTCGAGCGCGAGGAGCTCATCGAAGAGCAGCGAAGGCTGCAAGACATTCAGCGAGCCCTGGGGGATCGTGAATCTTAGTTGTTGGTTGATTAGTTGTTGGTTGCTCGTTGAGCTCGGTGCACTGCAACCAACAACGAATCATCTAATCAACTAATCAACTATTTCTTGACGAAGACTTCGATCACGGTGGCCGTCGTGGTTCCCGTGTTTTTGAAGCCGTGCCGCGTGCCGCCCTTGATGAACTGCGCCTGCCAGGTCGCGAGATCTACCGGCTTGTCGGGTTCGACTTCGAAGAGCGCGCCGCCGCTGACCGGGATGAAGAGATGAAATTGCGTGTCGTCGTGCGTGTGAATGTTGCGCACGCCACCCGGCTGCACATCCACCCGCAGAACGCGAACTTCCGGGCGATCGAGCAGCGCCGCGTTGCTCACTCCGGTGCCAGAGGTTGCGGCGATCGGATTCAGCACGAGCGGCCCTGGTTTGGCGCCCGGACTCTGGGCCACCACCGAGCTCATGCAGAGGAGCGAAACGACGAAGACCGATGCAGTGATGACGCTTCGCATGATGACTCCTCGCGCTGTTAAGTGAAAACTAGAAATAAGCTGAACCGATCCAGCAAGGAGCATGACGATGAGTCCGTCCCGCGGCCGGAACTGACGCTGCACGAGCACGGCCGCTCGGCCGGACTCATCGTCTTACTCCTCGCTCCTGCGCTTCAGTTGCTTTCCAGTTTCCAGTTGCTAGTGGCTGGTTGCTGGTTGCTGGT
>JANMJM010000205.1:0-2193 GCA_031371345.1 Vicinamibacteria bacterium | reverse complement strand
GCGGATGGAAAACGACCGTGCTACCGCTCGACTCGAGCGGCATCGTCTCGCCCGAGCGGTTGCGCGAGGCGATGACGGCCGAAACGGCGCTTGTGTCGATCATGCATGCCAACAACGAGATTGGCACGATCCAGCCGGTTGCCGAGCTCGCTACCATCGCGCATGCCCAGGGCGCGCTCTTTCACACCGACGCGGTGCAGAGCGCAGGGAAGATACCCGTCAGCGTGCGGCGACTTGGGGTCGATCTGCTCGCCATCTCGGGGCATAAGTTTTACGGACCCAAGGGCGTGGGCGCGCTCTGGGTAAAGCGTGGGGTGCGGCTCGCCCCGTTCATCGCGGGCGGCAAACAGGAGCGCAATCGGAGGGCCGGCACCGAAAATGTACCTGGGGTTATCGGCATGGGCGTGGCCGCCCACCATGCGCTCGAAAAGATGCCGGTCGAATCGTCGCGCCTCGCGTCGTTGAGAGATCGCCTTGAGACCGGAATTCTGAACAGCGTTCAGCATACGGATGTGAACGGCGCGCGGGATGCGCGCGTGCCGAACACGACCAACATCAGCTTCGAGCGCATCGAGGCTGAATCATTGTTGATTGCGCTCGATCTTGAGGGCGTGGCCGTGTCGACCGGGTCGGCCTGCTCGTCTGGCACGCTCGAGCCATCTCACGTGCTGAAGGCGATGGGACTGGCGAGCCATCGCGCGCAGAACTCTATTCGCTTCAGCCTCGGCGCAGCGAATACCGAAGAACAGATCGATCACGTGATTGCGATTCTCCCGAGGATTGTCACTAAGCTGCGAAGCCTGTCGGCCGTCGGATCCAGAAATTAAAATGAAGATCGTGGTGGCGATGTCGGGCGGTGTCGATTCTTCGGTGGCGGCGGCGCTTCTTGCCGAGGCGGGCCACGACGTCATCGGTCTGTCGATGCAGCTCTACGATCAGCGCGAGGGCGAGCACGGCTACGGCAGCTGCTGCAGCCTGGACGATCTTCACGACGCCGGCCGTGTGGCCCGGCGCCTGAATATCCCCCACTACATCGTCAATTTCGAGAAGGAATTCCAGCGGACGGTCGTCGCGAACTTCGTGGACGAGTATGTGGCGGGCCGCACACCGATTCCCTGCTCCCATTGCAACAGTGATTTGAAGTTTGCGACGCTGCTCGAACGTGCGCGGGCGTTCGACGCCGAGATCGTCGCGACGGGTCATTACGCGCGCGTCGAAACCGACGCGTCTACCGGCCGGCGCATTCTCCGGCGCGGGCTGGACGGCGGCAAGGACCAGTCCTATTTTCTGTTCTCACTCACGCAAGAGCAGCTCTCTCGAGCCAGCTTCCCCGTCGGCTGCCTGGCGAAGGATGACGTCCGCGAGTACGCGCGGTCGCGAGGTCTCGTCACGGCTGATAAGCCTGACAGCCAGGAGATCTGTTTCGTCCCGGACGGCGACTACGCATCGTTCATTGAAAAACAAACCGGCGATCTCCAAGGCGACGGCGCCATCGTCAGTCAGTCGGGCGAGGTGCTCGGTCGCCACGGCGGTGTCCATCATTTCACCGTGGGACAGCGGAAGGGCCTGGGCATCGCGTTGGCCGAGCCGACGTATGTTCTGGAGCTCCGGCCGTCAGAAAAGAAGGTTGTCGTGGGCCCGCGCCGTGCGCTCGAGCAGACGGCGCTGACCGCGTCGAAGGTGAACTGGATTTCTGGAATCGCGCCGGAGGGCCCGCTGCGAGTGACGGCGCAAATCCGCCACCGTCATCAGCCCGCTCCAGCGACGGTGAAGGCCGTTGATGGCGGACGCGCCTGGTTGGAATTCGACACTCCACAGATCGCCATTACACCCGGACAGGCGGTCGTGTTCTATGACGTAGACCGGGTCGTCGGCGGCGGATGGATAGATTAGTGAACCGGGTAAGTAGAAACTAGAAAGTGGAAACTGGAAACTGGAAACTAGAAAGTAAGTGACAGAGTCCATGGCGCGGCAGGCCGTCACATCAGTCAGGCCAAGCGGCCGTGTTCGTGCAGCGTCAGTTCCGGCCGCAGGACGGAAAGCGGAACAGAAGCTGGAAACTAGAAACTGGAAAGTAATTGAGAAGTCCACCGCGCGGCAGGCCGTCACATCAGTCCGGCCAAGCGGCCGTGTTCGTGCAGCGTCAGTTCCGGCCGCAGGACGGAAAGCGGAACAGAAGCTGGAAACTAGAAA
>JANMJM010000175.1:0-12329 GCA_031371345.1 Vicinamibacteria bacterium | reverse complement strand
AGTAAGCACCCGCGATCTGCCCGTACACTGCTCCAGTCGTGTCTGCATCCTCTCCAAGATTGACCGCGAGGAGCGCCCCGTGCTCGAAGGACGTGCTCTTCGCAAACGCCCACAACGCGGCCTCCAGAGACGCGACGACGTAGCCGGAGCCGCGGATGTCGGGAGGCTCACGCCGCAGGAATGAGCCGGCCGCAACAGCGTGGATGTTCGGCGCCAGCGGCTCGCGATCCCAGAGGCGCCCCACGGGCGTAAATAACGGTGCGAGCAGATCGTTTTTCGATCTCCCCTGCAACGCGCCAATGATCAGCGCGGCCAGGTACCGGCACGCGTCGGTCGTCTCCCTCGCGCCATGCGTCGTTCGCGAGCTGTCAGCACTTCGAGCGATGGCGACCTCCGGCTCGCTCGCGAAGAACAGCGGCACGGGCGCGAGGCGCATGATCGAGCCGTTGCCCGCAGAGTGCTCGTCGGTGCTGCCGGACCACGGTTCACTGTAGCGCTCGAATCTCGCGAGTGCGGCCCGAACCGTGCCGCCGACGTCGAAGCACGTGCCGTTGCTGCTGTGAAGTCCCTCGCGCTTCCAGCGCACGTATCGCGCAAGCTGGTCGACTGGATCAAATTCTCCGCACTCGATCAGACTCTCCGCCAGACACAGCGCCATCGACGTGTCGTCGGTCCACTGCCCCGGCTCAAGGTTGAAGGGGCCGCCGCCGTTCATGTCGTCGATCGGGTCGAAAGTGCCGGGCGCAGAGAACTCCACGGTTGTCCCGAGGGCGTCGCCTGCCGCGAGGCCGAGAAGTGCCCCGCGATAGCGGTCCACCAGTTTTATCGCGGGCTCGTGAATTGGCATTTGTTCGAGCAACACGGGAATCGTGAGATCAATCAAATGTGTCGAGTTTCCGTCATCGCTGTGACAGGCGGGGTCACACCGCTATAAGGCACTACACGCTCCCCGCAGCGTAACAGTCTTGGCCCGGCTCAATGCGTCGCGCAGCTCCTCTTTCGATCGGTACGGTTCGTTGGGAATTTCCCGTGCCGTGATCTCGATAGGAATTATGGCGCCGCCGAACGGATTCGGCATCACGCCGACACTGGTGCCGGACAAACGAATGATCCACTCGCCGACTTGCTGCTTCTCGGCCCAATTGAGACAGAACGTGAGCGAAATCAAATCGGCGAGGCGGACGAATATGTAGTCGGCAACAAGATCGGCCCGCGCGAGCCCGCTCTCGGTCACCAGCGCATCACGCATGATTTCCATCTCGCTGAAGAACGAGGTCCACGCCGCATCTTCGCGGTAGCGATCGTAGACCGTGACCGCATGCTGCGCGACGAGCGCGGCGGTCCAGGGATCGGCGGCAAGCCGCGCAACGCCGCGCGGCCATACGGCATGGCGTACCGCGATTGGCGCGTTGATGAAGTCGATGACGCCGCCGGTGTCGGGGTGGACAGTAGGCGCAGCGTCCTCTTCGATCCAGCCGTTGTCGTGCTCGGCAATCGCGTGAAGAATCGAGTCCCGACGCGGCCGCGACGCGAGCGCGACACAGTGCTGCATAAGCCGCCCCGCAAGATGCGCGTGGTCGGGCTGCGTGATCAACTGTAGGCGGTTAGGAAAAGGTCGGACGATCACGGTTCACCAGATCTCCACACGCAGGAGACTACTCGCGCGCCACACCTAAGTGTGACGATTCTGCAATAGCTTCCGCCTTGATTGGTTTGGTGGTCGTCATCATCATGATGATTGTCGTCTGGCTCTTCCCTCCGTCGTCTGCCCTATTCACACTCGGAACCAGAATCATCTTGATCTCCGCTCACGACGATGAGAACGTCGTCGTCGCGCTTGCGGAGGACAATCATGATCGGCAAATGGACAATCACGCTGGACCGAGTCACCGACTACACCAAACAGGCCGACGGCTCATGGCACGCCGATCTGCATAGACCCATTCGATTGCACGTAGAGGGCCGCTCGCCTGACGATTGTCGTTATCAGATGGCCTCGCTGTTCGACGCGGCGCTCACGGAATGGCTGGAACGGATTCAAGAACAGCCTGGGGTGCTCCTCGGGAGTGAGGCCGGAGCTGCCACCAACGAGCCCCACGCCGCATCTTCCCGATAGCGACGATTCGCGCCATCCGCCTTGGCCCGAGCTAGGAGCGAGAGAAATCGAACCGAAGATTGCGTTGGATCTCTTCGCGCCACTGATCTGATACGCGAGCTTCGCTCGCGAATTCTGGCCACTTCGTGACGGCGGAACGCACCTCTTCGACGATCGCCTCGGCGCGGCCCCGCTTCATCGACGCGCTGGCCGCGCACGCGCGGAAGTCGGCCATCGTAAAGCTGTCGCGTTTGCCATTCATCGTCATTTGATGCGTTGCCGTCCATCTTCCGCTCGGGTTGTAACTGTAGGACACATCGAACGCCGGAGAGAGCGACCAGACTCCCTCTTTGTCCATGAGAAACGCAATGTTCTTGACGTGATCGTCCTGATTGCGGGCAACGATATTAAACGCCATGCGGCGGAACTGCTGTTCCACGGCCGCCATCGGCAGCTCGAGCCGACGAATGACGAGCAGCGCTTGCTCGTAGGCATACGCGCCGGGATTGTTGAAATCGAAATGCGCGAGTGCGCAAAGGGATTGCATGTGCAGCTTCTCGCCGCCTTCCAGACGATCGAAACGCCGGCTCATGAAGTGCCGCCGGTCGTGCTCCTGGAACAGCCGACACTCACTCATCGTCACGCCGGCAGCCCTCGCCATCAAGTAGTACGCATACTCAATCGCACCATAGCCTTGCGGATCTTCCAGATCTTTATCCCCATTTCCGGCCACGCCGTCGAATTTCAGCAACCAATATTCGAATCCCGATCCTGCGGAAATCTGCCCCGAGCGCACTTCGTTGGTGCTGCGGTTCCAGGCGATTATCGCTTTCGCGCGCGCACCCCCTGCGGAGGTACCCACTCGCAGAATATCCTTCAACGCCTCGCCTTTGTGCTTGTCTCGGAACGAAACCTGGAGCTCATGACGATGGCTAAGGACCTCCGATGCCAGCTTGACCAGTGCATCGATCTCGATCTTCGTCGCATGCTTTGGCTTGGGCCCTATCGCCGGAACAAATTCCAGCGCACCCATTCCGCGCGTTCCGGTATAGCAGAGTCGTTCGACAATGTTGAAACTGTCGGGCGTCCTCCCGCGCGTCGCCAACCACGCGTCGATGAGGGTATTTCCAAACCGATCCGGGAGCGAGTCCGCTAGTAAACCGGGCAACCCATGGAAGGTGTTTCGAGGCAGCTCAGGGAAGGCATACACGCGGTCGCCGAGCGGCATCGTGATCGGCGAAACCTCGATCCCACTACTCGCAAATGTCGGGTCGTACTGAAAGAGCGCGTAGTCCTGTCCCTCTTCGAGAGAAACGCCTCCGATAGTGCTGCCCCAGAGGCGGACGGTCGCTAGCGTCGTCAAGAATTATCCCCCCACACCCATTTCTTCGAAGGACGCTCAGGGGTCTTGACGGAAGACGCCCGACGCCGCTGTTTGCCACGTAGTTTCAGTTGGGCGATGGGGCTTGGGAGAGATTCTGGAATCAGGAGGTCAAAGCGCTCGAGGATATCGAGTGCTCTGCAGACTCGAATAAAGCCGGACAGCTGAGTAGCGGCCGCCCCCGACTCCAGCCGCTCGACAGTACTTTTCGCAACGCCCGCCCGCTCGGCGAGCTCAGCCTGGGTCAGATTCTTATCCAGTCGAAGCCTGGCGAATCGCGCGCCAAGATCGGCAAGAAAACTCCGAATGCTCGAGTCCGGCATAGACGTGTTCATAACACGTCTATTATGATGAATTAACTCATTTTAAACAAGTTATTAGTCACTAAAGATGACATATTGACATTCATATAATTCGTCTGATTAGACTATTTATTGACGTTTAGCGCCATAACTCGTCATAATAGAATATTACTCGACCTGCGACTGCCCCGCCGGCGGTTCATTTCGAGCCCTCGGCCTTCCGTTTCAGCTCATCCGCAAAAACGTCGAGGCGCACTGCGGGCGCGAACGCAAGGAGGACATTTCCCGGCTGTCCGCCCTGGAAGCCTGGGTATCCTGAACCGACGAACACCATCCCGTTGGCAACGATTGGCCCGCCCGAAGCGGCCGAACCACCGCGCGCGGGGACGCCGTTGACGGTCGTGAAGTCCTGCCTGCTGTCGAACTCCCAGAGCAGTTGACCCGTCCGTGACGAGCTGGCGCGAATCATTCCGTCGCGCGCACCCGACAGCAGTACGCCGGGAATGAGCGTGACGGCGCCGACCACTCCGCGCTCGTTCTCACGGCCTTGCGGCGGCACGAGCGGCGTGTACCAGACTTCCTCCCCCGTCTTCAGATCCAGTGCGACATGTCCGCTGCTGATCAAACCGAAGTAGGCCTTCTCGCTATCGACCGCGCCGCCAAAAAGTGTTTCGCCTCGGCCGCCCGCGATTTCGCGCGCCACGTCCTGTTTCCAGATCACCTGGCCGTTGTCCGGGTTGAGCGCCCAGACGAGTCCCTGCTTCTGCGGCGCGATGATGATGTCGCGCCCGTCGGTGGTTGTGGCCAGTGCGGAAGACGCTGAGAAGTCCCAATCAGGCCCGAGCACGGCAGGGCAATTCTCTGGCGGATACGGAATGGTCGGCCCGCCCGCCCGACCGCCACGTCCTGCCGGCGCGCCGCCCGCACGCGCGGGGCCGGTGCCTCTGCCAGGAACATTCTGAATACACCCGTTGTGCCAGGTGTCGAATGCCAGCGCCTGCATCGACCAGAGCACCTTTCCGGTGTCGATGTTGAGCGCCATCATCGCGTTGGCAGTCTTTGGCGTGCCCGAGAACGCGTTGCCTGTTCCGAAGTACATCGCGCGTCTCTTGACGTCGATGACCGGGGTCGTCCAGATGCCCGCGCCCGCGGGCGCTAGCATGTCTTTTCCGCGCGAGTTCTTACCGACGACTTTGGGCACGTCCGGAATGGTGTACGTCTTCCAGAGCTCGCGGCCGGTCGCCGCATCGAGCGCTGACATGTACCCTCGGAACGTGCAGCAGTTGTAATCGGCCTGACCGGATTCCGGCTCCTCGAGCGATGCGACAGGCACGAAGAGACGTCCTTCGAAGAGCACCGGTGTTCCAGTGATTCGCGCGAGCGGATGCGGATCGGTGAGCACCTTCCAGAGCTCCTCGCCCGTGCTTGCAGAGAGCGCGTATGCGGTGCCGTGGATGTCGCCGAAGAAGATCGCGAGACGCGGATCCCCTTTGTTGAGCCGGCCGATCGTGAACCCGCTCCGTACCGCCGCCTGCGCGTGGAAGCCCCAATGAAGACAGCCGGTCTCGGCGTCGAGCGAATAAACGTAGCCGGCATTCGACGTCACATACACCCGCCCGTCGTACACGGTCTGGCTGTAGAGAGCCGTGGCTCCCGGGAACCCGAAGGCCCACTTCAATTGAAGACGCGACACCTGGCCGGGAGACAGCCCGGCATTGTGCTGGAAGCGCGAGTTCCTGTAATCGCCCCCCCAACCATTCCATGCCGGCGCATTCGACTCGCGTACCGCCTGATGAGTAGCGCAAGCATTCGGCATCTTCTCGGCCGCTCCGACAGAATCGCTGTCGAGCTTGCGCCCGGCGACCCATTCCGCAATGAGTCGCTTGTCCTCGGCGCTCAGTGCGGCCGCGGCGTTGCGCATCGAGCCGTTCGTCATGACGTCGAGGATGTGCTCCGGCGTCATCTTCTTCAGCACCGCCGTTTTCGGAGCCTGATGGCCAGGGTCGTTGCTCTCATGACACGAGGCGCAATTGCTGAAGTACTGATTCACGCCCACGCTTTCCGACTGAGCGAAGGCGTTCACGGCCAACGCAACGACCGATACGAACAAGACTCCGCGCAATGCGCGTTGCATAACCGTCCTCCGCTATTTGGTCGTGTAGAAATCGAACGTGTTCGTCCAGCTGAACTGCTGGCCCGGCTCGATGTTGATGTCAATGTATGGTTCCGGTGCGACGACCGTCCGAATGGACCAGTACCCGAACCGCGACAGCGGGCGATCGCTCGTCACATGAACGCCGGCGCCCGTCCGCTTGTTCTCGATGCGGATGTCGTTGTCTTTGGCGTCGGCGCCAAAGCCGGTGAAGCTGGTCTGGTAGCACTCGGCGCCTTCGAGCATCTTCGCGTATACGATCTTGTTCGCTTGCGGGCCCGCCAACGCCTGCATCTGCGGCTGGCCGCACTGACTGCCCATGCGTTCGCCGGCTGCGAGCGCGGCGTTCGGATTCACAGGAGGCGGCGCCGGCGCCCCGCGGCCACCTCGTCCCACGGCGCGCGTCATCTGCCACGGCACGCTGACCTCGACGTCGGGACCGACGGGCTGCTTGTCGATGGTCGTGAAGTTGTGGTTGTAAACATTGGTCGCGATCGGCTTCGAGCCGGTGTTCTTCATGACGTGCGAGATCGTCATCTGCGGCTTGCCGGGCGTCAACCGCACAACCTTTGTATAGACGTAGCCGTAGCCGATCGACGGCTCGCTTATCGTGTGGGTGAACTCCACCGAGTTCGACGCCTTCTTGACGTCCCATTTTCCGCCGTTGGCAATCGCGTAGTGAGTCGAATGGTTGTAGTTCATCTCGTCGCGTCGCAGGACGCCGATGCCCGGCTTGACGAACAGGCCGCCGGCTGGAACGTCGGCGTAGCCCAGCGCTCCGAACTCCTCGGCGGGACCAACCATCCCGGTGAAATCAGCGGAGACGACGTCTTTGTTGGGTCCTTCGTAGCCGAAGTCGTAGATATCAGCGATCTTGGAAAACCAGACGCCGTAGTAGTCGTGTCCTTTGTACTTGAGACTTGCGATGGCACCCGACCAATCGAATCGTGTCGTCGTGTAGAAGCCGTTTTTCGCATCGGGCAGATAGACCGTGGCGGTGATGTCGCGGTTGGTTATCGTGTGCGAGGGATGGCTTTGAGCCCAGACCACGGCAGCTGCGACCAGCAGCATTATCACGACGCCGAAGAATCTTGTGCGTGCTGTCATCAACATCTCATCTCGCCTTAGGTTTTGACGCCGAGCTGCGTCACGGTGTACGAGCGCGGCGGCAGTTTGAATGTCATCCGGCTGCCGGCCGCCGGCGGAGAAAGCGGTTGCGGCCCGACGCGCCGGGGCTCCTGGAACGTGTTGAACGCTTTCAGATCGGATCCCGTGAGCGTTTCGCACGAAAGCACACGCGTCGGCACAATGTCGTCCCACTCGAGCGCGACCTCGCGCTCGTTTTCGAGATCGCGATTGAGCATCAACACCGAAATGCGACCGGCGGGTTCGTCGATGGTTGCGACGAGATCGACGAAGGGCACGTCCGCGTTGCGTGCGAAATCGGCCTGCAGTCCGGCGCCGGTGATGGCGTATGTTTCGGACTCGACACGCAAATCGAGTACGCGGCCTCGCGCGTACCGGAGCGCCCAGGCATATGGGTAGTAGATGCTTTGCCGCAGGACGCCGTGCTCGCTGGTCACCAGTGGCGCAATGACATTGACGAGTTGCGCGAGGCACGCGATCCGGACGCGGTCGGAATTTCTCAGGAGCGTGTTGATGAACCCGCCGACGAGCAGCGCGTCTTCGAGGTTATAGACCTCTTCGAGCAACCGCGGCGCCGCAGCGCCGTGCCCGTTCGTTGCGGCCCCGCCACGCGCGCGGTACCAGACGTTCCATTCGTCGAAGGACAGCCACAGGCGCTTCGTCGAGCGCTGCAGGCCTTGCACGTAATCGCAGACCGCCGCGACTTCGTGGATGTGGCGATCCATGTCGAGGTTCATCGCCAGGTAGCGCGCGCTGCTGTTGCCGGACAACTGCTTCGTGTTGCCGTAGTACGCATGAAGCGAGACGCCGTCGACCTGGTCGTAGCACTCTTCGAGCACTTCGCGATCCCAGGCGAGGTAAGTCGGCATGAACGTGCCGCTCGATCCGCAGGCAATCAGCTGGAGCTTCGGATCGATAGCGCGCATCTGCTTCGCCGCATCACGAGCCTTGCGGCCGTACTCGCGTGCCTGCAGCTGGCCGATCTGCCAGGGACCGTCCATTTCGTTGCCAAGGCACCAGTACCGCACATTGTGCGGCCGTTCATACCCGTGCGAACGCCGCAAATCGCTCCACCGAGTGCCGCGCTCGACATTGCAGTACTCGAGATAGGCGACCGCCATCTCAACGGTGCCGGTACCGAAGTTCATTCCGAGCAGAGGGTCGGCGCCGACCATCGCGCACCAGTCGATGAATTCGTTGGTACCAAACTGGTTCGACTCGAGCGAATTCCAGGCGCGGTCGAGCACCGTCGGCCGCTGCGGTTTCGGCCCGACGCCATCGAGCCAGTTATAGCCCGAGACGAAGTTTCCTCCGGGATAGCGGACAGTCGGCACGCCGAGCTCTTTGATCTCGCGTGCGACATCGGTGCGGAATCCATTGGCGTCCGCCAATGGCGATCCAGGTTCGTAAACACCGGTATAGACAGCCCGGCCCAGATGCTCGATGAAGGATCCGAACAAGCGGCGGTCCAGGCCGCCGCGTGGCGGCGCGCTGCGCAAGAACGCGCGAGCTGGTCCGGCGGCCTGCGTGTAGCCGATCGCCTGCAGCCACGATGCCCCTACAACAGCGGTACCGGCTCTGCCCAGGCCGGCCAGCAACGAACGTCGGTCGAGCGCTCGCATATCTAATGCTTCGGCGGCGCGATGGTAACACAGGATCATTTTGTTGATTTCGCGCGCGAAATCGCCCATATTGTGGCACTCGATAATCGATTATCGTTTGTAGGCGCGTTTCACCAATGCCGCCTCTGAGGAGAAAATGATGTTCAGTTACTTTGTAAGTACACATCTGCGGCGGCTCTGCCTTGTCGCGGCCTTGGGGATGGTAACCGCCGCCAGCGTACAAGCGCAGGCGTTATACGGGTCGCTTGTTGGGAACGTCGTGGACGACAGCGGGGCGATTGTCCCCGGGGCCACTGTCACGATCACGCAGAAGGAAACGAACCAGACGCGCGAGCAGCCGACGCCGGAGAGCGGCACATATTCCTTTCCCAATCTCGCGCCAGGCACCTATGACGTCGTCGTGACGTTGCCGGGCTTCAGGACATTTACGACTCGAGACGTCAGAGTCAACATCGGCGCCATCGTTCGCGTCGACGCGAAGCTCGCGCTTGGAGCGCTCGAGGAATCGGTCGTGGTGACGGGTGAAGCGGCGATTCTTCAGGCCGACAGCGCGGCGTTGCAATCGGTCACCAGCGCCCAGGCACTGGCCAACCTGCCAATCACCGGGCGGAGTTATCAGAGCTTGCTGACGCTCACGCCCGGCGTGGCGCAGCCCTCGTATTTTCAGACTGGCGGCATCAACAACCCGTCACGTTCGATGCAGGTATCGGTGAATGGACAACCGGCGACGAATACGGCGTTCCGCCTCGACGGCATGTCGGTGACCAATCAGTGGATTCCGGGGCTTCAGTCATATAGCCCCGGCATCGAAGCGATCGAGACCGTGAACATCGTCACGAGCAACTTCGAAGCCGACCAGGGAATGGCCGGTGGCGCGGCCGTGAACGTGCAGGTGAAGAGCGGCACGAATGCGCGGCACGGTTCGGCATTCGAGTACTTCGAGCATGCGAATCTCCGCTCGAGAAATTACTTCCTGCCGAGCACCAGCGAGAAGCCGAAGGGAACAAAAAACATCTACGGCGGCACGGTTGGCGGGCCAATCAAGCGGGATAAGATTTTCTACTTTTTCAGTATGGAGATGAACGATTCGAGGCTGGTGGGCGGGCCTTTCATCGGGTCGTCCGCGTTGCTGCTGTCGCTGCCTCCGACCGAGCTCCGGACTGGAAACTTTGCCAGCACAGGCACACCGATTTACGACCCGCGCACCGGTAACGCGAACGGAACAGGGCGCATTCCATTTGCCTTCGCCAACTGTCCGGGGTTGAACTCGGTGAACGATCCCGCGTTCGCGGCGTGCAATCGCATCCCAGCAAACCGCCTCAGCCCGGTGGCGCAGCGGTTGTTGGCATATATGCCGCCAACGACGGGTACGGTCAACAACTACGTGTCGGCGCCGCCGTTCACGTCGCTGTTCTACAAGCTTGATTCGAAAGTCACTTGGGCGCCGACGAGCCGTCTCAACGTCAACGCGCGGGTCAGCGGCCTGCACGACGACCTGAACTCCGCGGGCCTCTACGGGGGGGACGATAATCCCCTCAGCCTGGGCACCGCTCTCAACGCCAAGATATTCAGTTATTCATTGGCCGCGACGATGACGTTGACTCCCAACCTCGTCATGGACGTGGTCGGTGGCGCGACACCGTCGCACACCTATCAACAACCCAATGGCGAGAAAAAATGCTGGGCCGACATGATGGGCATTCCCAACGCCTGCCAGGCGAGGGACTGGGCACTGCCCCAGATGGAGATCACGGGATTTACATCGCGCGGCGGCACGTCGGGCGGCACGCAGCCGCTCGGAAATAACGGGTTCAGCTCTTCGGTCCTCGACTATGCCGACGGCCAGTCCCAAATCGTTGGCAACCTGGGCTGGACCAAGGGCAGCCACAACGTGAAGTTCGGCGGCGACTATCACTGGCAGCATATGAATCACTACGAGATCAGTCCGCTGACCTCCATGGCCTTCACCGGAATCGCGACATCGCTCAATGGAGGCCCGGCCGCGAATTCATATAACGCATTGGCCGATTTCCTGCTTGGTCAGATCGGCGGCAACATGAGCAACGCCCGGGTGCCGCCGTGTGTTGTTGGCGACAAATGTGCACCTGACCGGCCAGTGACGATGCGGGAACACGAAATGGGATTCTACGCGCGCGACCAGTGGCAGATTGGCCAGAAACTGACGGCGTCGTTCGGCCTGCGGTGGGAGTACTATCCCGTGCCGGTTCGAGCAGATCGCGGCGTCGAGCACTTCGACCTCAAAACCAATCGCGTCCTGATGTGCGGGCTTGCCAACAACAGCGACACGTGTGGCGTCACCGTTCAAAAGGATCTGTTTACACCCCGCCTGGGCATCGCATACCGTCCATTCGAATCCTTCGTCATTCGCGCCGGCTACTCGCGGAATCCGCAGAACGATCACATGTATCGCGGTGCCACCTATACCTATCCCGCGTCCATTACGCTCACGCAGAACGGGCTCAATTCGTTTCAGCCGGCAGGCACGCTCGAGGCTGGGTATGCTGTCTCACCGATTCCAGACTACAGCTCCGGGTCGCTGGCGTTGCCAGCTGGCGCGGGCGTCACCACGGCCCCCGACAATTACATTCGGGGTAAGATCACGGCGTTCAACGTGACGGCACAGAAGTCGTTCTCCCGGAACATGAGCGTTCAGGTTGGATACGCGGGGAACCGCCAGCGCGACATGGTCCGTTCGACAAACCACAACTACGGAACCATTGGTGGCGGCGCTGCCAGTCAGCCGTTCTTTCAGACCCTCGGCACGACCGCGAACTTCAATTTCCTCGATCCGCTCGGGAGGGTCGACTACGACTCACTTCAAGTGAGCCTCAACCGCCGCTTTTCCGGGGGACTCGCCTTCACCGCCTCCTATGCGCTGGCAAAAGGGACAGACGCATGGGCCACGGGCATTCTGATTCCGGAGTACCGGTATCTCAATGAGGGTCCGGCTTCCACTGTCTCTCCGAACAAGATCGACCTCTCGGCGTCGTACGAATTGCCGTTCGGCACAGGCAAGCGCTATCTGAACGACGGTGTTGCCGCTGCGGTTGTCGGAGGCTGGCAGGTCAACGGGTACTTCACGGCCTTTTCAGGTTCTGTCATGACCATGACCGCCAACGGAGCTTCGTTGAACGCGCCTGGCAGCGCGCAGCGAGCCGACGAAGTCGCGCCGTTCAAAGTCTTGGGTGGAGTCGGGCCCACCAATCCTTGGTTCGATACGGCGTCGTTTGCCGCCGTCACGGCGCCGCGGTTTGGAACATCCAAAGCGAACGGCTATCGCGGGCCCGGATATGCCAACCTCGACGCCAGCCTCTTTCGGACGTTCCGCTTCTCCGGGTCGATCTCGGCCCAGATTCGCATCGAGGCACTCAACGTGACGAACACTCCTCACTTCGCGAACCCTGGCACGAACGTCAACGCCATCGATTTCGGGCGGATTACATTCACCGCAAATCCCGGGCGCGAGTACGACGAGCGGAACGTGCGACTTGGGGTGCGGCTGATCTTCTAATCGCTATTTTGGCGGGGCGGGCACGAGAATCAGGACCGGCGCCGTGGCTTGAGGCGGAATCAACCGCACCAGTGGGGAACTACTGCCTCGCTATGACAA
>JANMJM010000146.1:0-5687 GCA_031371345.1 Vicinamibacteria bacterium | reverse complement strand
ACACGTGAACACCGAGATCGCGTCGGCCCTTCGTGGGATGCCGATTGCCGACCAGGCGACGATCGATCGCCGCATGATCGAGGTCGACGGCACGCCCGACAAATCAAGGTTGGGAGCCAATGCGACCGTTGCGGTCTCGATGGCTGCTCTCCATGCGGCAGCTGCATCGAGCGGGGAGCCGCTGTGGCGCTATCTGACCCACGCCTCCCACGCCCCCATAATCCCCATGCCGATGATCCAGATCTTCGGCGGCGGTGCGCACGCCGGCTTCAGGATCGACATTCAGGATTTCCTCATCATTCCGGTCGGCGCATCGACGTTTGCCGAAGCCATGTCCATGACGGCGACCGTCTACCAGGCTGCGGGCAGCATCATGCGCGATCGCGGCCGGTTGCATGGCGTCGCCGATGAAGGCGGATGGTGGCCGGCGTTTGAATCGAATGCCGAGGCGTTGGACACGCTCGTGGAAGCTATCGAGCGGGCGGAATTCCGTCCCGGCATCGACGTGGCGATGGCGATCGACGTTGCGGCTTCTCAGCTGCGCCGTGGCGCGAAATATCATCTGGAAGGCGCCGACCTCGAGAGCGAGCAGCTCATCGAGTTGCTGATCGGCTGGTGCAGCCGCTATCCGATCATTTCCATTGAGGATCCTCTCGCAGAAGACGATCACGAAGGTATGCGATCGATCACAGCGAAGTTAGGCGGTCGTATTCAGATTATCGGGGACGACTATCTCGTGACGTCAGCCGATCGCATCAACGCCGCATCATCTCCCGGCGCGTGCAACGCTGTCCTGATCAAGCCGAATCAAGTCGGCACGATCACAGAGACGCTCGCGGCTGTCACTGCGGCCCGCGCTGCCGGCTGGTCGGCCATCGTCTCTGCACGCTCGGGCGAGACGGAAGATGTCACCATTGCCCATCTCGCAGTCGGCTGGGGAGTGGGGCAGTTGAAGGTCGGATCGATTACCCGATCCGAGCGCACGGCAAAATGGAATGAGGTCCTGCGCATCGAAGAGGCGCTGGGGCCGTCCGCAAAGCTCGGCGGCGTCAGACGATGAAAGCCGTCCTGCAATATCGCGCGACGCCAGGTTTTCGCGATCAAATTACCAAACTCGAAACCGATTGGCTCCGCATCGTTGTTGTCGAGGAGACCGACAAGGAAACGTTCGCGCGCGAGATGCACGATGCCGACGTGCTGCTGCACGTGCTCGAGCCGGTGAGAGCGGCGACGATCGATGCGGCGCCGAATCTCAAATTAATTCAGAAGCTCGGCGTCGGCGTCGACACGATCGACCTCGTCGCTGCGCGGCGGCGTGGTATCGCCGTGTGCAACATGCCCGGCGCAAACACTCGTGCCGTGGCCGAGTTAACGCTTCTCCTGATGCTCGCGACGCTTCGACGTCTCACAGAGCTTGACGCGCAAACCCGCAACGGCAACGGATGGTCTCTCGATCCCAATTCGCTCGACAACCTTGGCGAGCTCGGCGGACGCGTGGTCGGTCTCGTCGGATTTGGCGCCGTCGGGAAATGCCTTACACCGATGCTCCAAGGCATTGGCGCCAAAGTGATCTATACGAACGCCAGCGATCGACGCGAAGGTTTTAAGGATCTGCTGTCCGCTGCCGACATTGTGTCTCTGCATCTTCCGTTGACACCTGAGACAGCCCGCACCATGAATGCCGCGGCATTCGCCTCGATGAAGCGCGGTTCGATCTTGATCAACACGGCGCGCGGCGGGCTCGTCGAGGAAGCCGCATTGGTTGATGCGCTTAAGAGCGGGCACCTGCGCGGCGCCGGCCTCGACGTGTTCGCGGCGGAGCCCGTGCAACTCGAGCATCCTTTATTAAAGTTGCCAAACGTCATCGCGACGCCGCACCTGGCGTGGTTCAGCGGCGAAACGCTTACGCGCAGTCTTGACGTCTTCGCCGAAAACTGCCGGCGGCTGCGAGACGGACAGGAGTTTCTCAACCGGGTCGTGTAAAACCCGATCACGCACGTCTTGAAGATTGAGCGCGACCGACGACGATTAACGGCCGTCCGGAAGAAGAAAGGGGCTGCTGCGTCAGATAACGGTGCTGCAGACGCGAAGTTGTGCCTACTAGCGCGGGCACGCATTGTGCGTACCAGTACCGAAATCTCCCTCCGACAAAGGGCCTTGGGCAGCCATTAAGGACAACACATGTTCGCTAGCACGGTCACGAGACTGATCTGCGTCTTCGGTGCCGCCATTATTGCTGTACTAGGTTTGTGCACGGAGGCACACGCGGTCACGATCACGTTTGATGGGACTTTTTCGAGCGCGAAGCCCGCAGTAATCGATGCTGCTCCGTACGATTTCCTCAGGTTCTACTTCAACGACACCGGCACGTTTCTTTTCAATACGCAGGGTTTCAACTTCGGCGGACTCGGAACGGGCGGAACTGGCGGTGCCGGCTCTCCCAACAGCATTCCTGCGCCCGCGCTGGACATCATGATGGACGCCTCGAAGTGCTTAGGCCCGCTCCCCACTCCGTGCGTCGCCGGGGATGGGACAGACTACCTGGTTCCGGAGGAGCGGTTCTCAATGATCGTCCCTGGCTCTGGCACGAGCTTCGCGCTCGCGAGTCTTCAAGCGAGCCAGCTATTCGGACCTGGCGGATGCGTCGAATGCAATGACGGCATCACGATTCCTAACGCCTCTTCGATTCGGATCAGGGGATTCCGTGGAACCACGCTTTTTGCCGACGAGACGTTCCAGCTGTCTAATGTCTTTCAGACATTTTCGCTCACCGACCCAGACTGGGCGAACATCACCCGCGCGATCTTTGACGGATTGGATAGCGAAGGCAAACCCCTTAGCAAGGGGATGTATGCCATCGACAACGTGAATGCCACCGCCATAACCGCCGTGCCGGAACCCGCATCGCTCTTGCTGCTCGGCACCGGCGTCGTCGCGCTGGCGCGGCGGCGGTCGAAGCCGAGGGTCTAAACGTTCAACTCCAAACCCGCTGTTCTTCGCGATTCTGACTTTTGTCTGTGACGACGCAGTCTTCCATTCGTGCGGCCATCAATTCTTCAGACATTCTCCATGACCATTTTGGTACGTGATGTGCTTCCTTCGCGAACCCATAGTGCGTCACATTGAAACGGAGGGCCAATGACTCGGATCGTCTTGCTTCTTGTCGCGTTCGTCGTCTCCGCGTTGCCATTGCAGGCCACGCCGATTGTCTTTACCGCGCCTCTCAACGGTCCGAGCGAGTCGCCGTCGAACGCGTCGCCCGGTACGGGCTTCGCGATCGTGACCATCGATGACATTGCCGACACCATGCGAGTGCAAGTCAGCTTCTCAAATTTGCTCGCACCGAACACCGCCTCTCACATCCACGTGATTAATGGGCCTGGGGACGCGAACACCGCAGACACGCTCGGTCCGGTCGCCACGACGACGCCGACATTTGCCGGCTTTCCTACCGGCGTCACATCCGGGAGCTTCGACGCCACGTTCGACATGTTTCTGGCGAGCAGCTACCGCGCGGGGTTTCTCAGTGACAGCGGCGGGACGCCAGCGCTCGCCGAAGCCGCACTCTTCGCAGGAATTGCCGACGGCAGAGCGTATCTGAACATTCACACGAGCCAATTCCCAGGCGGTGAGATTCGTGGCTTTCTGCAGCCGGCTGCCGTTCCCGAGCCCGCCTCTTTGCTTCTGCTCGGCTCCGGTCTTGCCGTCGCGGGGGCGCGCCGCCGGCGGCAACGCCGAAGCGGCCTCTAGTGGCCTAGTTTCCTACTCGGAGGGCGATGACCGGGTGCAGTTCGATGCAACTCCGCGAGCGCCCCGTCTGGCCGTGTGCGAAGTCGTAGAATCCAACACCGCGCACTGTCACCGTTTTCCCCGTCAACGGACTGAGACTCTCGTACGCCGCCCTCGCCTGCGATAACGTCGAGAGGTACGGCGACGTGAGTGCGCACGCCGGATGAACCACTTCTACGACGATGGTCTGCGTGGGATTGCTGGGGTCCGACAGCACAATATGGATGTCCGAGTCATCTTCACTTCGCGTCAGTTGCACGACGCCCGTTGCCTCGTACACGCGGAACTCTTCTGAAAACGTTCGACTCTCTGGCAGTCCCGAACAATGCGCGGGAAATCCATTGAGAGAAGTTATTGTCGTGCGTAGCACGTCGCTAAAATTGACTCGCGTCGCATCGGCGTCGGTCAGCGTCTTGACCGCCCAACGTTCATCCCCGCACGCAGCGCCCGGCGCAACGGAGGTGATCGGCGACGGCGTTGTCCCGGGCGCGGGCCCTCTACCGCCGCAGGCGGCTAGACCAACCGCAAGCAAAAAGGAAGTGACGGCCCCGAACAACAGTCGTTTCATACCTGTTCTATGGTGCCTTAGATTGAACGTCGTAAAAAACCCATCCCAACGAGGGCGGCGCTGGTATAGTTGCGCCTTCCAGTAATCTCGAAATTCGCGGCTTAACAGGAGGAGTTTTATGGTCAGCCGAATAGCACCGGTCGCGCGGTGGCGCGTCGTGTATTTCGTAATCGCAGTTGCCATCGCGTCGCTGCTTACGACCGTGCCGACCGTGTCGGCGCAGAGCGCCGGTTCGACCATCCATGGAACCGTGAAAGACGAACAAGGTGGGGCCGTCCCCGGCGTCACCGTCACGCTCAAAAGCCCAGCGCTTCAAGTGCCCCAGATCGTGGTTGTGAGCGACGCCGACGGCAACTATCGGTTCGGCGATCTCCCGGCAGGCAGCTATCGCATTTCCTACGAGCTCTCTGGGTTCAAGACGATTGTCGTCACAGACCTGCGTCTCACGATCGGCTTCGTGGCTCGCCATGACGCAACCATGACCTTGGGCGGGCTCGAAGAGTCGGTCACGGTGACCGGCGCAAGTCCGGGTGTCGACTTGACGACGACGACCACGACCGTGAACCTCACAAGAGAGACGCTCGATTCAGTGCCTGTTGGCCGTGGCCTGCAGCAACTCTTCGCGATGACGCCCGGCGTCACGACCAATCGCGTGGACGTCGGCGACAGCTGGATGGGCGTTCGCGCCGCGAGCTCGAACTACGGACCGTCTGGAACGGCAAAGATTCAAGTCGACGGCATCGACATCGCCGACGGCAACAGCACCGGCATCTACATGACGAGCATGACGCTCGACGAGGCGCAGATTCGAACGTCGGGCAACGACGCCGAAGTGTCGGTTCCCGGTGTCTCGATGATCGCGGTCATCAAATCCGGGTCGAACCAGTTTCACGGCTCGTACCTCGTCGAGGGCGAGCGACCCGAGTTGCAGGGCAGCAACCTCAGCGACACTCTGCGAGCACAAGGGCTCTCAAACACTGAGCCGCTCCGCCATCTGTACGACATTTCCGCCGACCTTGGCGGGCGCCTCGTCCGCGACAAATTGTGGTTTTACGCGGCATTCAACCGGCAGGACAAACTGCAGGGCGTCGTCGGATTTGCATCTGGTCCGGGCGCCGACGGAAAGTACCTGACCGCCGACGATCCGCTGGCCGACGTCAGAACTCGTCTCACGCACGGCGCGGTCAAGGTGTCGTATCAACCCACGACAAAGCACCGGCTCATCGCGGCGTACCAGCCGACGATGAAGTATCAGCCGCAGGGTTTGCCGCCAGAGCCGAGCCGTTTCCGGCCGCTGGAATCGACGCTCGACTATAAGAACCCGAGCCGC
>JANMJM010000124.1:0-9012 GCA_031371345.1 Vicinamibacteria bacterium | reverse complement strand
CTTGGCACCGATCACATGCGCTTGGCACCGATCACATGCGCAGTGAGGCAGGCATCGCGAGAATCACCGACAAGGTACTTTGTTGACCGTCACTCGGTCATCTTCAATCGTCGCGGCGACTTTTTCCGTGTCCGATGATCGCGTATGAACGTGCTGATGACCAGCCAGAAACCACCGAATCCCGCGGCCAGGAAGAAGATCATCGCAAGCCCCGGATACCCCATGATCTGGAACTCCGTCTCGACGCGCACCAGCAGTGCCGCCCCGATGATCAGCGCGGCCAGCACGACGCCCGCGGTGATCCGGTTGGCCACCTTTTCAATCGACTCGACGATCATCTTGGCATCGGACCACTTGATGCGCATCTCGACGTCGGAATTCGCCATCGCATCGAGCAGATGCGACAGCCGCGCCGGCACGTTCTGGAGAAAATTCTTCATCTCCAGCGCGGAGCCGATGACACTGCCCTGTGTCGCTTCCTTCAGCATCCGCTGCGACATCAGCTGGCCAACATTGCGCCGGACCGATTCATTCGGATTGAAATGCGGATCGAGAACCTTTCCGACCTCGTCAAGCTGCAGCAGCGTCTTGCCGAGCATCGTGAGCTCGGGCGGCACGAAGAGGCCACTGTCTGCGGCATGCTGCGACAACTCGATCATCGTCTTGCCGACGTTGATGTCGCCGAGCCCGCGATTGTTGCGCAACGCGAGCAGCTGCCCGATCCGGCGACGGAACTCGACTGCATCGAAGTCCTTCGAGCGCTGGCTGATGCGGATGATGAGCTCGGCGACGTCCTCGGCCTTGTTCTCCGATACCGCGATCAGCAGCTTCAGCAGGTGATCCTGCATCTGCGGCGTCGTATGCCCGACCATCCCGAGATCGAGCAGCGCGATACGTCCATCGTCGGTGATGAAGACGTTACCGGGATGGGGATCGGCGTGGAAGAAGCCGTCGATGAGAATCTGGTGCAGGTACGCGCGAATCACTTCTTCGCCGAGCCCTTCCGGATCGATCTCGACGAGCGTCACCGGGTTGAGTTTGGTGACTTTCGTGCCGCGCACGTAGTCCATGGTGAGCACCCGCGTGCTGACATACCCCTCCACGGGCGAGGGAACTACGATGCGTTGAAATTCTGAAAGATTCCGGCCGAGCGTTTTCAGGTGACTTGCTTCCTGTTTGTAATCGAGCTCGATCATCAGCGCTTTGCGGAACTCGCGGATCATCGGTTGAAACTCGTATCGCCTGCCCGCTTGTGTGTGCTGGTCCACGAACGCCGCAATCTCATCGAGCACGTCGAGGTCGGCCTTCACTTGTTCGGTAATGTCCGGCCGCTGCACCTTCACCGCGACCGGGCGCCCGTCGCGCAACGTCGCACGATGCACCTGCCCTAATGACGCTGCGGCGATCGGCTCGGGGTCGAAATCCGAGAAGGCCTTCGAGACGCGGACACCGAGATCGTCTTCGATCACCTGCATGATGTCGGGCGCCGGCACGGGATCGACGCTGTCTTGAAGGCGGCTCAACGCGTCCAGGTACGCCGGAGGCAGGAGGTCGGATCTCGTCGAGAGAACCTGACCGAGCTTGACGAAAGTGGGCCCCAGCTTTTCTAGATCGCAAGCGAGCTGTTCGGCTTCTTTATCGGGGCCGACGTCCCCTGGTGCCCCCGGGATGGGATCGAACCCGCTCGCCGCAAGCAGCGCTCGATTCTTCAAAAACAATTTTGCAACGGCGCTATAACGGCTCAGTTTGGCTGGCAGCACCCCAGTACCTCCGGCCAAACGCTGTGCAAACGAAATGCCTACGTTTACGCCGTGCGCGAATCTTGCATAGGTCGGCGCGGGCGTTCAATTGCGTACAAATTTGGTGCACATGACATGGCAGTAGAAACACACAGGCGTGTCGGGACAAAGATACGGAAGCGCTCGCGGGCAACCGGATCGTTCCTGAGGAATGCCGCTACGCGGTGGGGCGGGATTCGCGAGCGCTACAAGTGGTGGCAGATCACGCTGTTTGTGATTGGAGCGGTGTCCGCCGTCTCGATCGTCAGCGCGCTGTTTTTTGCGGTCGGCGACAAGCCGGCCCGTATCACGACCGATCGAGACGTGCCACCGGTCGATTCAATCCAGTTTGCGACGGCGCTGGGAGGACTGGTTGATGCACCCGTCGAGCAGGGCGGAAGCCTGGCGATCCTGAACAATGGAGATGAATTCTTCCCTGATTTACTGCAGACCATCAGGAACGCCAAGCGGTCGATTAATTTCAGCGTCTACATCTGGAAGGCGGGCCAGGTAAGCGATCAAGTGCTGCCGGCGCTGATTGAACGTCAGCAGCACGGCGTCCAGGTGCGCATACTGCTCGATGGACTCGGGGGGGTTGGAGCCGACGGCGACGATTTCGAGCCGCTGCTGAAAGCGGGTGGCGTCGTGCAAAAATTCCGCACGCCGAAGTTTGGCAAGCTCACGCGCTTTCATCGGCGCAATCATCGTCGTTCGATCGTGATCGACGGCGCGATCGGTTATACAGGAGGCATGGCGGTCTCCGACGTCTGGCTCGGTCACGCGCAGGATCCAGACCACTGGCGAGACGTGATGTTCAGGGTGACAGGACCGCTGGCACGCAGTCTTCAAGCGGCCTTCGTCGATACGTGGGTCAGTTCGTCAGGAGAGATTCTCGTGGGTCCAGACATTTATCCCGTGGCCACAGGGCCTTCAGGCGGGAGCGTCGAGCGCTTCATTCACCTGGCGAATTCTCCCGCAGACGACGATCAGTCGATGGCGTATTTTTTCCTGTTACCGATCTTCGGCGCGCGCACGAGCATCCATGTGACGACGCCGTATTTCATTCCCGATGACTATCTGTTGGATGCCTTAGTGAAAAAAGCGAAGGCGGGCGTGGACGTCACGCTGCTCGTGCCCGGTCCGCACACCGACAACTGGGTCACCCGGGCAAGCGCCCAGGCTCGCTATCAGACGCTGCTCGAGGCCGGCGTGAAGATTCACGAGTACGAGCCCACGTTTACTCATGCGAAATACGTGGTGGTCGACGGCAAATGGTCGATCCTCGGCTCGCCGAATCTCAACTTCCGATCGCGTCAACTCGACGAAGAAAACGCGATGGGGATTCTTGACGCCGGGCTTGGCGGCCAGCTCGAAGCGATTTTCAGCCAGGATCTGAAGAAGGCGAAGCGGATCAACCTCGACGAGTGGCGCAAACGCAACCCGATGCAGCACATGTTCGAGACCCTCTCGCGCGTACTCGACCAACAATCCTAGGATTGACGCAGTAACTAGAAACGAGAAACTGGAAACTAGCGGGTACTTTAGAACTTACTTTGTACTTTTTAGTGTTTAGATTTTTTTAGATATCAAGTTCGGATAAAAGCGGCAAGTGATCCGACGCATCGCGGAGCTGCGGAAGTGAGCGAATCACTTCGCACGATTGCAGCTTGTCGGCATACGGCGTCGGCAGAAACGCATAGTCGAGCCGCACGTGCGGGTCCCAGCTCGGGAACGTGGCACCATCGTCGCTGGAATGTTTGGCGCGGTAGCCGTCGGTGTATCCCGCTTCCAGCATCAGTCTGATCGTGACCCATCGGATCGTCTTGCCCGTCACCCAGGCGAATGCACGGATGCGCGGCGGCAATTTGCCCATATCGAGCCGCTCACCCGGCGCGAGCGTGTTGAAATCGCCGGTGATGAAGTGATAGCCGTGCTGGTGTTTGTCGATGCTGCTCAGTAACGCCCGCACTTCGTACGCGCGGCGTTGCTCGGTGAGATTTGAACTGACGGCGCTCAAATGCACTCCGTAGACCTTGAAGCCCTCTCGCGTCACGAGCTCGAGGTACGCGCGCTTCGCCCATCGCACGCGCCTCCATACGTGGCTGGCGATCTCGACGTGACTGATGTAGGCAAGCGAGTGCCCCGGCGACGCCGCCCAGTAGCCCATCTGACAGCGCGAGGCAAGATCCTGAACGACCGAGGGAAGGCTCGCTTCCTCGAGGATGACGAGATCTGGCGTGCACGCGCCGATGATCGCGGCGAGGGCGGCTTCACGCCCGACGCCTCCGCGCATGATGTTGTAACTGAGAATCCGCAGGCTCACGGTTGCTTGACGGTACCGAAGAGCGTCAGATAGGGCTGGTCCATGATGTCGCCGCGAAAGTATTGCAGCCAGTCACGTGTGCCTTGAATGTTGACCGGGCGGTGCACCATATCCATTAAGCGACGCCGTAACGGCACGAGATCTGGAGCAATGTCGGGATCGACCTCGCTCAACGGCTTCGAATGGATCCCCGGAATCCAGAACGCGCTGTAGTACTTGAGCACATCGGATCCCACGAGCGTCAGGTCCAGGTCGCTCGTTCCAGGACCGTCGGCGTCGAACGGTGCGCCGTCCGCGTAGCGTTTGCCCGTGATCGCGCTGCCTCGTAGAACCGCCGCGTGCGCCTCCGGCACGGCCTCACGGACGATGTCGCAAAACTTGTCATAGGCGCTGCGGTCATTGGCGAACGCCAGCCGCAGCACGTTCTTCAGCTTCTCCGCGTCTGTCTCGTGGCTCGTCATCGTGCTTCCCGAAGTTTACGCATCACGCGATCTTCAATCCAATGCGAATCCCACCACTCGGTGGCATTCACGAACTGGCCACTGACCATCATGCTGAAGTGAAGATGATCGCCGCCGGCGAGGCCCGTCTGGCCGCTCTTGCCGAGCGTCTGACCTTTCTTCACGTCTTGTCCCTCCTGGACGTCGAAGGAGGAGAGATGCCCGTAGAGCGACTGCACACCCATGCCGTGATCGATGATCACGCAGTTGCCGTAGATACCGAGATCTTTCGCGTAGAGCACCTTTCCGTCGTTGCCCGCCGCTATCGGTGCGTTCGCGGTTTTCGCCAGATCGAATCCGAGATGTACCTGGCGATCGACCTCTTTGCCGCCGTACATATAGGTGCGGAAGTCGGCGAAGGCCGACTCGACCTGCGAGCCGCCCATCGGCTGAAATGCGCCATGCCACAAAACCTGCGGCGACGTTTTCTTGGCGAGCGCTGCGATGGTGTCGTTGTTCATGCGCCGGAGGTCGTTATTGATTTTAAGAAATGCCGGCAGCCGATCATCCGGAGACACTTTCAGCTCTGGCGATTGCTGAAGAATCGCCGGAACGACCCGCGACAGAAACGTTTCGTCCAGTGGAATTTTACTGCTCCGGAACACCTTGTTGAAGACCTGATGTTCGAACTGCGCGTGCGCTTCGTTGCCTGCGATATCGCGCGCGTAAAGCTCCATCGGCGTCTCGCCCTTCTCGTTGTAGAGAAGCGCGAAGAACGCCATCTTCAGGCTCGGATCGGCAGCGGCACCGGCGCCCGAGACCGGAAACCCCTGGTAGGTATGCTCACCGACGCGAACGCCGGACTCGACCTCGGGCGGAGTTACGCGGTACACGATCATCTCCGCTCCGCCGAGGTTAATGTAATGGTGCGTCGACACGACGTTCATGCGCGGTGGATCGAGCCTGACTTGAATGTCGCGGCTCGCCTGAGACGACGTATGCCGCAGGCCGCGTAGCACCGGACGCGTCGCCGACACCGTGACCTTCGCAGGACCCGATCGAAGCTCCGGGATGGTCTTCTTTCCGATCGGCCCTCGAATGCGTACGCGGTCGGGGCCTTCGTGGGTCACCGATTCGGCGACCACAGCCACTGGATACCGCTGCCCGTTCTGCTCGACGACCACGGTGAAGGCGTCGAGTTGGCCGCCGGGCATATCGAGCGTGACGTCGAGCGTACCGACCTGCCCCACGAGCGACGGCTCGTGAATCATGATCGCCGGCCCGACGGCGCGACCGGCGAAGTAGTAGACAATGCCCACGACGACGGCGACGAGAAGGACGAATGCAAAAACCCTTCGGACAATTCGCATGGGGCATCTTATCAAGCTCTGCGCCACTGCCCCAGACTCAGGCAACGGACGCGTCCACCAACCCGTCTAAGGCGGTAAGGGTGAGCAGACCGGATGCCGAGCTGGTCGCGCGCTGCCGAGCTGGAGATGGCGACGCCTTCGAATCACTGTATCGACAGCATTCCCCTCGCATCTACAGCCTGGCGTGCCGGATGTCGGGATCCGCGCAAGATGGCGAGGATCTCCTGCAGGAGATCTTTCTCCAGGTGCATCGCAAGCTCGATAGTTTTCGAGGCGACGCCGCCCTTGGCACGTGGGTCTATCGCCTGGCGCTTCATCACTGCCTCGATTTCGTCCGAAGCCGGCAGGCGCGCATGAACGCCGTCACCGATGGATTTGCCGAGGATGGATGGAACGAGCCAGTGGCCTTGCACGACACACCGATCGCGCGGCTCGATCTCGAGCGGGCGGTCCGGCAGCTGCCCGACGGGTACCGCACCGCATTCGTCCTGCACGACATCGAAGGGCTCGATCACAAGCAGATCGCCGAGATGTTGGGCGTCACCGAAGGCACATCGCGCTCGCAGGTCTTCAAGGCGAGGATGAAATTGCGCGGGCTGCTTCGCTGAGCCCGCTGTTGACATAACGCATAACCATGACCCATCCGACCAGCGAACAACTCAACGAGTATGTCGAGCGGGCGCTCAGCCCTGCCGATTACGTCGCCGTGATGAGACACGTCGACGGCTGCTCGGAGTGTTCGGTCGTCGTCGCCGACCTCCAACGGATCATTCGCGAAGCGGCATCGCTTGGACAAGCCGCGCCGCCAGCTCACGTATGGAAGCAGATCGAAAGCCAGTTAGGCTCGAGAGGACGGAGACGTACAACGCAGCGGGGTCCCGTGTGGGCGCTGGCGACGGCCGCACTGGTTATTCTGGCATTCCTCACCGGCCGCTTTTTCGAGCATCGCATCGCACCAGCACAGATCGTTTCCTCCGAGGGCGTGCAGCGCGTCGATGCGGCGCCCTCTGAACATGTGCGCGAGCGCGTGTTGCTGATTGCCGTGGGCGATCACCTCGAGCGATCGCAGATGGTACTCGTCGAGCTCGCCAACGCCCACACGCGCGGCGCGCTCGATATTTCCGCCGAGCGGCAGTCGGCCGACGAGCTGCTCGCCTCTAATCGCCTCTACCGTCAGACCGCCGTGCAGATGGGGCAGACCACCGTGGCCGATCTGCTCGGTGACCTTGAACGAGTGCTGGTGGAAGTGGCGCGTGGACCGTCGCAGGTGTCGATGCGGCAGCTTGTCGAGATTCAACAGCGGATCGAATCGCAGGGCATTCTGTTCAAAGTGAAAGTCATCCGTAACAACACCGACTATAGGTAATCAGACTATGCCCAAAAATATTCAGCCACGACTGGCCGTCTTTCTCGCGCTGGCGTTCGGGGCGATCGCACCGGTTGGCGCGCAGTCTTCCTCACCAGCCGATTCGCTCGACATCATTGATTCGACGGCGTTGGCGCGGGCGCTCGAGCGAGCGGCCGAGCGGGTGGATTTCCTTTTCGCGCAAGGCGGGAAGCCGACGTCAAATCCGGGACCGTTTCCCCTTCCTAAGGTGATGACGCTGCGTGAAGGCGGCAACGAAGATCGCGCCTACCAGAATGGGACCCGGCTGCTCGACAACGGGCGATGGGACGAAGCGATTCAGCAATTCACGCGGGTCATCTCGCTCAGCGGCTCCCGGGCAGACGGTGCGACTTATTGGATAGCGTGGGCGCAGAACAAACAGGGTAACAGTGCGGCGGCGCTCGAAGGGTTAGCCAAGCTGCGTCAGTCGTATCCGCAAAGCCGGTGGGTGACCGAAGCCCGCGCGCTGGAGGTAGAGATTCGGCAGGCCGCCGGACAGCCGGTTCGTCCGGAGGCGGTGCCAGACGACGAGTTGAAGCTCATGGCGCTGAACAGTCTCGTCAGGGCGGACGAACAGCGCGCGATTCCGATGATCGACAAGCTTCTCAAAGGAACGGCGTCGCCCAGGTTGAAGGAGCGAGCGCTCTTCGTGCTCGCACAAAACGGATCGCCCCAGGCACGCCAGATGGTCACGGACATCGCCAAGGGTGGCGGGAACCCGGACCTGCAAGCGAAGGCCGTCAATTACCTCGGCGTGTTTGGCGGCGCCGAGACGAGGCAGACGCTCCTGGAGATTTACAAATCGTCGAAAAGCGTCGAAGTGAAGCGCAGCATCCTGCGCGCGTTCATGGCGTCTGGCGATCGCGATCGGCTTCTCGACATTGCCAAAACGGAAGAGTCGCCGGAACTGCGAGCCGAAGCGGTGCAACAGTTGGGCGCGATGGGTGCCCAAGAACAACTCTCCGCGTTGTACGCAACCGAGAAGGCGGTCGAGGTGCGACGCCGAATCATTCAGGCGATGTTCACCGGCCACAATGAAGATCGTCTGCTCCAGCTTCTCAAGGTCGAGGCAGATGAGGAGCTGCGGCGTTCCATCGTCCAGAACATCGGTCAGATGGCATCGTCGCAGAGTAGCGAGACGCTGCTGTCGCTTTACGGAACCGAGAAGAATGAGAACGTGAGGCGGGCGATCATCGACGCGTTTGCCAATCAGCGCAACGTCAGAGTTCTGATTGCGCTGGCCAACAAGGAGACGGATCCAAATCTGAAGAAGCGCATTGTGGAGCGGATAGCGAACACGAAATCGGCCGAAGCGACCGATTACTTTCTCGAGCTGCTGAGCAAGCCATGAAGATCGCGGCCTGCACTCTTTGTTGTTCGCTGGTCGCCGTCGCCGCAGTGGCGCAGCAACCTCGAGTCGTCAATGCGCGTCTGATGGCGGCCGCCGCCGACCCGGATCTGTCGCGAGCCATTGCCGCGATCGCTGGCCGGCAGACCGAGCCCGCATGGCTCGGATACGCGGTGCCGATCGTCCACCGCGAGACGGCCGGGCGCGGCGACGGATGGAGCGAGCGCTGCCGGCTCGAGCAAGACACGCCCGATAATGCCGCCACCCGCGGCGTCGAGCCGGCTGGACCGATCCGGCTCGAGCCGTCGCCCACGCTCATGGTGCTGATGCGAATTCAGGATCGCGAAGTCCAACGCGTTCGCATGG
>JANMJM010000106.1:0-22343 GCA_031371345.1 Vicinamibacteria bacterium | reverse complement strand
GCCGCGACCGGGAACTAATGTTTGTGGAGTGGTCGGATTATAGGGGTGAACGTCAGTTTGTGCTAGCCGAGTTATGCGGCCTTGCGTTGGAGCTTGTGACGATGGCATCGTCGTCGTCAGCTTCGGCTTCGATCATGCCGGAGCTGACAGGCAACTTCAGCGTTGCCTGTCTGTTCGGATCACGCCTGATCCGTTAAACACGCAACCCCAGGGTTGCCGTTTGTGGAAATGAAAGCCGATTTGCTCGGAGACGCAACCCCAAAGTTACCTATCGATTTCTGGGTGATCTGACAACGCACCCGCGGACGTAATGGGAAAGGAAAAAATGAATGGCGCCTAAGCGACTCACCGTAAAAGCGCGGGCTGCGGCAGCAGACACATTCGACGAAACGGCGCCGCCAACGCCGCTCCACAGGGCAAACAATCCATACCGTCTCGATCTGATTTTCCAGGCACTCGCCGATCGGCATCGCCGATTGATGTTGTTCAAGTTGTCCACGGGACCGGAGCCCGCATCGGAGCTGGTCGGACTGGCGGCGGCGTCACGGCAGGCGGGAATGAAACACGTGCAGCTCCTCGAAGCAAGCGGCCTGGTTCAGACGGAGAGAATCGGCCGCGTCCGCACCTGCTCGCTGAATTACGCCGCACTGGATATGGCTAAATCGTGGCTCAATACGGCTTCACGCCAGCCGCGGGCTTCTTACCGCTAGCGCACGCGCCAGCCGGGATCGGCGTCGAGGCTCACGAGAACGGGCTTGCCGCCGTCGGGACTCGCCGCGAGCACCATGCCTTGTGACTCGATGCCCATGAGCTTCGCCGTCTTCAGGTTCGCGACGACGACGACGATGGTGCGTCCGACGAGTGATTCTGGAGCGTAGGCTTCAGCAATGCCCGCGAGGATTGTGCGCTGCTCGGTCCCGAGATCGACGTGAAGCTTGATGAGTTTCTTCGACTTCGGGACGGCTTCGGCCGATAGCACCTTGGCGGTGCGCAGCTCGATTTTCATGAACTCGTCGATCGAGATTTTATTGTCGGTCGCCGCTGGCGTTTCGGGCACACGTTTCTCCTTTGAAGCGTTCGTGTCGAGTCGCGGCCATAGCGGGCTCGATTGCGCGAGCGCGCGCTCGCCCTCCGAGCGCCAGATGCCGTCGCGATCGAGGTGCAACGCGTCCGATGACGCGCCCACACGGCGCAGAATCTCGCGGCTCGAGGCTGGCATAACCGGCGAGAGCAGTACGGCGGCGAGCCGTATCGCTTCAGCGGCGTCGAACAGCACCTGCGTCAACTGATCGGCCTTCGACGGATCTTTGGCCAGCGCCCACGGCGTATTCGCCGCGATGTACTCGTTGGTGGCATCGATCAGCCGATAGGCGGCCGCCGCACCTTGATGGATCTCGAGCCGATCCATTGCCTGTCGATAATCTTTCGCGACCTCGTCGCCGAACAGAGCGAGCGTCCCGCGACTCGCACCCGTCGGTGCGAGCCGGCCCTGGCGATATTGATGCGCCATCGCCGCGACACGGCTCACGAGATTGCCGAGATTGTTCGCGAGGTCCACGTTGTAGCGCTCGTCGAACCGCTCCCATGAGAAATCGCCATCGCCGGCGAACGCAATCTCCTTGACGAGATACAGGCGCAAGGGATCGACGCCGTGCCGTGCCGCGGCTTCGATGGGATCGATAATCGTGCCGGGATTCGACTTGCTCATCCGCTGGCCGTCGACCGACAGAAATCCGTGGCCGAACACCTTTCGCGGCAACGGCACTCCAGCACTCAGTAGCATCGCCGGCCAGATGACGGTGTGGAATCGTGTGATGTCTTTCCCGATCACGTGCAAATCCGCCGGCCACCATTCCTCGAACCGAGTCGGATCGCTGCCCAGCCCGACCGCGGCGGCATAATTAATGAGCGCGTCGAACCATACATAGACAACGCTGCCCGGGTCCCATGGCAGCGGAATGCCCCAGGCCTGACCCGCTCGGCTAATCGAAATGTCTTCGAGCCCGCTCTCGAGCAGGCGCAGCTGCTCGTTGCGGCGAACATCGGGCGCGACAAATTCTGGATGCGCGTGGAAGAGATCGATCAGCGCCTGCTGATACTTTGACAGACGAAAAAAGTAGTTCTTTTCCTTGATCCACTGCGGCTCGGTGTTGGGGTGCAGCGGGCAGCGGCCGTCGACCAGTTCTTTTTCCGGCTTGAAGGCCTCGCACCCAACGCAATACCAGCCTTCATATACGCCCTCGTAGATATCGCCGGCCGCGTGGATGCGCTTCAGCAGATCGGTGACGCCGGCCTTGTGGCGCGGCTCGGTCGTGCGAATGAAGTCGTCGAACGAGATGTCGAGTGCCCGCCACGTCGCCTTGAACGTGGCCTCCATCTGATCGCAGTATGCGAGAGGATCGAGACCCTGTTCGACGGCGCTCTTGTACACATTCTGCGAGTGTTCGTCGTTCCCCATCAGGAACCACGTCTCGACGCCGGACAGCCGCTTGTAGCGGGCAATGACGTCGGCGCAGATCTTCTCGTAGGCCGTGCCCAGGTGCGGACGGCTGTTGACGTAGTCGATCGCTGTCGTGAGATAGAAGCGCGACACTTACCCCTCGCCCCTTACCCCTCGCCCCTTGTCATCGAGGTAAGCCTTCGTGGCAATCGCCTGGACGTCTTTCACCGGCAGGCCGCGCTCGGCCGCGACGGCGAGGCAGTCGTCAAACTCGGGCGCCGCGTTCATAATCTCGCCCCCAAGGCGCGCGATCTTGAATCGCACGGATCCGAACGGAGTCTGAATCGCGACGATCTCGCGCTCCAGCCGCTCGCGCGTCACCTCGTGATGGCGAACACCGATCGTCGTCGTTTCGCGGAACACGATACGTGTGAATGCCTCGCGCTGTTCCGGTCGCGCGAGAATGGTGAGCAGCGTGCCAGGCCGGTTCTTTTTCATGTGCACCGACGCGAAGTACACGTCGAGCGCACCGGCCGCGTACAGCTGGTCCATCACCGGCCCAAAGATCTGCGGGTTCATGTCGTCGATTTCGCACTCGAGCACCACGATGCGCTCGGTGCTCGCCTGATCGCTGCTCTCGCCGATGAGCACTCGCAGCACGTTCGGCGTACTCGGCAGATCGCGATCTCCCGCGCCGTAGCCTACGCGATCGACGGTCATGGCCGGTGTCGGTCCGAACGACGTCGCATATCCGGTGACGAGCAACGCGCCCGTGGGTGTGACGAGCTCGCTCTGAACCCCCGACGAATAGACCGGAGCGCCGGCCAGCAGTTTCACCGTCGCCGGCGCCGGCACGGGGAACAACCCGTGCGCCGAGTTCACCATCCCGCCGCCAACGTTCAGAGGCGACGACACGATCCGGTCGGCGGCAAACCACTCGAGCGCGAACACCGCACCGACGATGTCGATAATCGAGTCGAGCGCACCGACTTCGTGCAGATGAATGTTCTCGACGGGGACTTGATGAATGGCCGCCTCGGCCTCGCCGAGCCGCAGAAATAATGCCTTCGCACGCCCCTGCGCCTCTGCCGAGAGCGCAGAGCGCTCGATCAGTTTGTTGATGTCGGCAAGGCTCCGGTGCGCATGATCGTGCGCGTGGCCATGGTGGTGGCCATGTTCGTGTGCGTGGTCGTGATTGTGAGAATCCACGATGAACTTCGTGGCCGACACGCCGGCGCGCAGCACGCGCGCGGCCGATATCGACGCGCCATCGATCGCGAGGCTCCCGAGCGCTCGTCGGAGCTCGTCCAGCGGTAACCCGGCGTCGAGCAGTGCGCCAAGCACCATGTCGCCCGACGCGCCCGAGAAACAATCGAAATACAACACCCGTGACATAGAGAGTCATAGTCTACCCGACTCGCGAAAACTGAAGTACCGCGTCTCGGCCAGGATGACGTGGTCGATCACGTCGATGCCCATCAACTCGCCGGCTTGGACCAGCCGCCGCGTCAACTCCACATCGTCGCGACTGGGCAATGGATCGCCGGACGGATGATTATGAAACAGCACGATCGCGGCAGCCGATGCCGACGCGGCCTCGCGGAAAATTTCGCGCGGGTGCGCCGGGCTCGAGTCGAGTGTGCCGACGGAAATAATCGCGGTTCGAAGCAAACGATGCTTCGTGTCGAGCATCACCACGCCGAACTGCTCGACTGGTTTGGATCCAAACTGCGGCAGCAAGTACGCCGCGACCTCGCGGGGGTTGCCGAATTGCACGCGTGCCGGCGGACAACGCAGCAGCGTGCGGCGCCCCAGCTCGATCGCCGCAAGAACCTGCGCGGCTTTGGCCGCGCCCATGCCGTCGAGTCGTTTGAGTTCGTCGACACCCACACGTGGAATGCCGTGCAATCCACCGGCGTTTTCGAGAATTTCGTTCGCGAGCGCGAGCGCATTGCCTCGCCGCGAGCCGCTTCCAACGACAATGGCAATCAGTTCGTTGTCGCCGAGGCCGGCGGGACCGAGCCGACACAGCTTTTCACGCGGACGATCGTTGACCGGCAGCGCCTTCATGTTCGAATGGGCAGGGTATACTCACGTTGATGCCGCGTCTGTTTCAGTATCTGTGTTCCGTCGTGCTGCTCTCGGCGTGCCTGCTTGTTTCCGCATGCGGTGATCCACCGCAGCGTGAAATGGATCAGGCACAAGGCGCCATTGACGCCGCGCGTGCGGCGCGCGCCGATCGCTACGCGACCGCCGAATACGACGCTGCCGTCACGGCGCTGAAACGGGCGAACGAAGCCGTCGCGCAGCGCGATTATCGACTTGCGCTGAACCACGCGCTCGACAGCCGCGAGCGCGCGCAGGCGGCCGCCAAGGAGGCTGCCGATCAGCAAGCGGCGCTCCGAAGCGGCGCCGAGCGCCGCCTGGGAGAGCTGACGGCATTGCTCGATCAGGCGAACCAGCGCCTGGCGGCCGCAGAAGCGGCGCGTATGCCGCGCCGAGCGCTGATGGCTCCGCGTGCGGCCATCGCCGCCGCATCCGGATCTCTGCAAAAAGCGGGCACGGAGATTCATACCGGCGACTATCAGGCGAGTCAGGCGCGCCTGTCGGCCTCGGCCGCGCAGTTACGCACGGCAATGACCGAATTAGACGCCGGCATCAAGGGTCGGGGCGCCAAACCGCGGCGCTGAGCGCGCGTTGAACAGTGTAAAGATTGTCGTGCGCGATCGCGCCGGCTTATGAAGAAACTGCCAACCAGCGTCCCTCGAACACGAGCGACGCCCATCCGGTGAGATAGATTCCCTCTTCGAGCCATTCCACGCGCTGGCTGCCGCCTGGCGATATGACTTCGACATCGCGAGACGCACCGCCGTGCGACGCCGCAGCGACAGCCGCGCCGCACGCGCCTGTTCCCGACGCCTGTGTCGGTCCGACACCGCGCTCCCAGATAAGGATACGAATGCGTGCCGGCGTTTCGACGTGCACAAACGAGACGTTCGTGCGGTTAGGAAATTTTGGGTGATGTTCGATCGCGGGCCCGAGCGTGTGCATCCTCGCGGGCTGCAGCGTGTCATCAAAGACGACGCATTGCGGATTGCCCACGGAGAGCGAGACGGCCTGCACGCGTTCGCCCGCCGCTTCGAGTTCGATGAGGCGGATGTCTTTGGGAACGCCCATCGACGCGCGGAACGTGAGGCGGTCGCCCTCCTGCCCTTTCAACTCGAGCACCTTCGGTCCGGCCGGCGTCTCGACGGTCACGGTTTGTAATCCGGGCCGCTCGCGAACCGCCAGAGCCGCGAGGCAGCGGACGCCATTTCCCGACACTTCCGATGCGCTCCCGTCGGCGTTGAAGAGGCGCATGCGCACGGCGTCCTTGCCGAACGCATACAACATCAACCCATCGGCACCGATGCCGTGATGTCGGTCACACATGGCGCGCGCGAGGGCCGCCGGGTCCGCAGTGCCCACCTCGGATTCGGGCACGAGCAGAAAATCGTTGCCGTATGCGTGCCCCTTCACCAGTGAGATGCTCACAACGCTAGACCTCACAGAACGCGAGCAGGTGCCAGCCAAAGCGGCGCACCAGCGATTTCGGCATCGCGTTGAAGAGTCCCACAAACAACGTGTTGTAGATCGTCCCTTTCAGGCCGCCGTGCAGGCGCGTCTTCACCGGAAATCGCTCCGGCACGATACGCACGCGCGAAAACTCTTTGAGCAAATCGCGGAACTCGGCGATCGAATATTTCTTCAGCACCGGCGCATCGACGTGCTCGAGCTCGACCTTGGTGACGCGCGACAACGCATTCAGCCACGAAATGCGGTTGTACACCTGAAAGACGGCGATGCCTCCGGGCTTCAGGACCCGCCGGCATTCTCGCACGAGCGCGCGATCGTCGGTCGTGTACTGCACGACGCCGTGAGCGTAGACGAGATCGAACGACCGGTCGGCAAACGGCAGTGCCTCGCCGTCGGCGACGAGCAGTTCGGCTCGTCTTCCCTCGAGTGCGAAGCTTTTTGTGGCGAGGGCGATCGACGAAGGCGCAAGATCGACGCCGGTGGGGATGGCGCCGCCGCGCGCAAATCTCACCAGATCGGTGCCGGCGCCGCATCCCACCTCGAGCACCCGCCGCCCGTTGAAGCCGTCGAATGGCACAAGCCGCGGCAGGTGGTGCAACTTCTCGAAGTGATACTGCTCGAGATCGGCAAAAAACCCGGCGGAGCCAGGCGCGTGCGACGTGATATCGAGATCGTGGATGTGGGTGTCCCAGTAGGAACGGACGGCGCGCTGGGAAGATCGTGTCGGCACGAACGCCTACTATAAGATAGTTCCGCTTGATACGAGATCTCTCGCGGCTGACCGCGCGCGACTTCGATCTGCTCGTCGTCGGCGGCGGCATCTATGGGCTGACGATCGCCTACGACGCCGCGCAGCGTGGCCTGTCGGTGGCGCTCGTCGAGCGCTCGGATTTCGGCGGGGCGACGTCATTCAATCATCTGAAGACCATCCACGGCGGTCTTCGCTATCTGCAGTCGGCCGATTTCTCCCGCATGCGCGAGTCGATACGCGAGCGCCGCACCTTCGCTCGCATCGCGCCCCGCTTCGTGGCCCCTCTGCCGTTCGTCATGGCCACGTCGCCTACGTTGACGCGCAATCCGATCGCGATGCGCGCCGCCTTCGCACTCGATGCGCTGATTGGATCGGACCGCAATGAAGGGCTCGACCCTGCGCTCTGCCTTCCTGCCGGACGCATCGTGTCCGGCTCGGAGGCGAGGGAATTAATGAAGGGAACGGTCCAGTCACCGACCAGCTCATGCGCCGTGTGGCACGACTACCAGACCGTGCAGGGCGACCGGTTGACGCTCGCATTCGCGCTGGCGGCCGCCAATCACGGCGCGGCGCTCGCCAACTACGTTGAGGCCGTCGAGCCGCGACGGGATGGCGGAAAGGGTGTTGTCGGCGTCATGGCGAGAGACGTCCTGACCGGGAGCGACTTCCGAATCAACGCGCGCGTCGTCGTGAACGCAGCGGGGCCGTGGGGTTCGACGCTTCTGGCGAAGATGGGCGTGCCCGGAAGATGGCCTCTCCTGAAAGCGATGAACCTCGTCACGTCGCGGCCGGCGCGTAAAACCGCGGTTGTGGCCGCAACACGCACAGGCCGCGCGCTTGTGCTGCTTCCATGGCAGGGCCGCACGCTCGTCGGCACCAGCGAATCATCGGATGAGCGGCAGCCCGACGATCAGGAAGCGCACCGCAGCGAGATGCTCGCGTTCCTCGCCGACGTGAACGACACTTTTGCTGCGCTGCATCTTCAGCCGGAAGAAGTGACGCTGGTCCATCGTGGAATTGTTCCAGCGGCCGACACAGGAGGCCGGCTGTCGCTGTTGCCGCATTCGCGCATCGTCGATCATTTGGCGGACGGCATGAACGGCTTGGTTTCTGTGGTGGGCGTGAAATATACGACCGCCCGTGCGACGGCCGAGCGGGCTGTCGATCTCGTGCTCGAAAAACTTCGCAAGCCGCCGGTGCCGAGCCGAACCGCGACAATGATCCTTCCTGGTGCCGCGATCGCCGATCGAGATCCTGCAGAGCCGATCACACACGCGATCCGCGAGGAGATGGCCAGCACGCTTACCGACGTCGTCGTCCGCCGTACTGGCGTCGGCGCCGCGGGACATCCCGGAAACGTTGTGGCGAATCAATACGCCGCCGCAATGCAGCAAGAGCTGGGTTGGTCGGAGGAGCGCAGGAACAAGGAACTGCAAGCCCTGGCGCGCTTCTATCACATCCTTTAAGACTGTCTTTATTTTGTGATCACGTACGTCGCGCCGCCGCTGATGCCGAAGCTTGGGTCGCGCGACGTCAGTCCGACGAGCACACCGAAATCCAGACGGAGCAGCGAGTGGGTATATCGTCCGGCAAACCGCAATGTGCCGCGGCTGTCGAGGCCCGCAGGCACGGCATCGCCCCATGGCTTGGTTCGCCCATTCACTTCGCCGACAACTTCGAACGCGTTCGTGACAGCCCTGGCGACCGACAGGCCAAAGCCAAGGCCGTGCACCGATTCCTGCGCCCCTTGCGGATTGCCCATCACGAGAAAGCTCACGTTGCCAACGGTACGAACGGACTGGACGGTCTTCGCCACCAGCAGGCCTGCGAAGAAATCGGTGGTGCCGAGCCCCATTCCGCTCTCGCGCTTCGCGGTAGGAAGTTTGGTTCCGAATCGCACGCCGAACGCAGGGCGGCTCTCCCCTTCTGGCGCAAGACGAATTTTTGTCGCCACGGTGAAATCTTCCAGCGTGGATGCGTGGTCGCCCGTAAAATTCAGCACGTGTGACAACGTCGCGGGTTTGCGGTCGGTAACGGTCAGGCGCTGAAAGAGTCCGCCGTCAACCTGAATCTCGGCCGAGGGGCTGATGCCGACGCTCACACCAAACGTGGGTCCATGGACGGTGTCGCCCGTGACGCCGTAAGCCGAATACAGCTGATCGCGGTCGAGCTCGAAGCCTCCTTCGACCAGCACGCGATGAATGCCGATGGTCTCTGGATCTTCGGTCACCAGCGGACGCTGCTGGGCGCGAGTCACGCCCGGCGCCATCACACACAACGCGAACGCCAGCAGGATCCCTCGTCGAATCGTCATCGTGTTCCTCATATCGTTACCAGCGTCGGCGGCTGTCGAGCATCAACGTGACCGGGCCATCGTTCACGAGCTCGACATCCATGTGCGCCTGAAACTCGCCGGTTTGAATTGTCGGGTTCGTGGCGCGAAGCTCGGCGACGAGGCTGTCATATACCGGCTTCGCCACGGCCGGCGTCTCGGCGTCGTCGAACGACGGGCGTCTGCCCTTTCGGCAATCTCCGCACAACGTGAACTGGGAAACGACCAGCACCGCGCCATTACTCTCGACGAGCGAGCGATTCATCTTGCCCGCCTCATCTTCGAAGATGCGAAGATCTCGAATCTTGCCGGCAATGTATCGGACGTCGTCTGGTCCGTCGCCGCGCTCGACTCCGGCAAACACGAGAAGTCCGCGCGCGATTTGGCCGGTCGTTCGATCGCCAACACGCACACGAGCCGAGCTCACACGTTGAACGACAGCCCGCACGCGTCTAGCTTGGCACACGGATCTGCAGGAGGGGGCCCGGATCTGTGCGCTCGTTGTCTTCCAGGATCTCGACGGCCGGGTTGAGGCGCGTGTCGAGCAGGTGACGCGGCGAGACGTTGGAAAGCGCCTTCAGCATCGACTGCTTCACACCGATGTTGTCGCGCTCGAGATCGGCCAAGAGCTGCTTGATGCGCTGGCGCTGCAGGCTCAAGTCGCCGCAGGCGGGACAGCAGCAGCCAATAACAGGCAGCTCCATCGCCTTCGCATAGTCGCGGCAATCATTTTCGGCGATGTAGACGAGCGGCCGGATGACGATGTGCGCGCGATCGTCGGATACCAGGCGTGCCGGCATGGCTTTCAAGCTGCCTTCGAAAAACAGGTTGAGCAGCAGCGTCTCGATGAAATCGTCGGCGTGATGGCCCAGTGCGATTTTGGTCGCGCCAATCTTGTCGGCCATCTTGTACAGCACGCCGCGCCGGAGCCGTGCGCACAACGAACAAGGTGTGGCATTGGCGGCGAGCAGATCGTCCATCACCGCGCCGATGGAGGTGTGCTGCACAACGCACTCCCAGCCGCGCGCATCGCACGTCTTCTTAATGGTGCCGTGCTGGAAATCCTCGTAGCCGGAATCGACGTTCACGCCGATAAGCGAGAATTTGATCGGTGCGCGTTTCCGCAGCACGTCGAGAATCTGGAACAGCGCCCAGCTGTCTTTGCCGCCCGACAGGCCAACCATGATGCGATCGCCGTCTTCAATCAGATTGAAGTCATGAATCGCCTTGGTCACCTTGCGCGCTATCCGTGATTCAAGGTGTGTCGCGTAACCCACCGCTCGTGTCGCCTCCTGAATTTGACGAGTCGGCCGGAGCCGTCCACGTCGTGACGTCTGCGTCAGTGTACTCCGGGACGATGTGAATCATGGCGCCGAGATAGCGGGAGTCCTTCGCGCAGGTCGCAGGCCCGTCGCAGGGAATCTCGAGAAACGGCACGAACCCGTTCGTCGTGCGAACCGACATCGTGTAGACATAACTGGTCGGCTGCACATCTCGGCGATACGGAACTCCGTCGCGGACTCCCAGCGCTATGGTCTGCAATTCGCCTGGCTTCATGTCGAGCGCCCGGGACTCACGTCCCGTCGAAACCGTGACACGGTTGGCGGCGCCGCCATTTCGAATCTCAATCGTCAGCCCCGCGATCTTTCTCGAAACGTATGTGTCCTTGCCGGGCGCTACTCTTGCGACCGGCGCACGCAAAATAATCTCGGCCTTCGACTTCCCTTTCACCCAGAACCACTCACCCTCGGGGTTGTATGCGTACTCATCGGGAAAGTACCCGAGTACAGGCGGGACGCCGCCCAACAGCCGCTTCACGCGGTCGGGATTCTGGGCCACCGGAAGATCGTTGATGAGCGTCAGCTCGATCGGGAAAATGCGCAACGGACCCGCGTTGGCGTGCTCCCCCGGTTTCGTGGACGAATAAAACGGGTTGAGGACAAGCTGCGCGGTGAAGAGCGCTCCCAATGTCAAACCTGTGAACGCCGCGCCGAGTCCCGCCGTTGCTGGCGTCAGGAAAAGGAAGAGCGGGTAGAAACTCAGGAAGTACCGGCTGCCGACCGGTCCCCCGCCGCCGTTCCACGTGAAGGGCCACAACGTCACGTGCATCAGCACGGCGCCGAAAACGGTGGCCATGACCAGCCACTGCCATCGTTGACGCGGTTTCGACACAACGAACAGCGCGGCAGCGAGCACGCCGGGAAAGAAATACGGGACGAGGCCGGCATTGCGGCCGATGGTGAAATACACAAGATTGTGGCGGAACACCGCGAAGGAGTGTCTGTTCGCCAGCACGTCGCCAACCATCACGTTTTCGCGCCCGCGCACGGGGCCAATGTTGTCGAAGGTTTCCCACGAGTTTGCGAGCGGAAATCCCGTGCTCGAATAGAACGTTTTGCGATTGCCGCCCTGGTAGTTGAACTCGCCGGTGATGACGGCGTTGGCGATAAACAGCATGGCCGCCACGGCGCCGCAAATGACGCAGATCGACACGGCGCGTGTCCACTGTCGCCGGCTGGCAGCAAGCGCCGCCAGCGGAAACAGCAGAGGCGCATGCGTCGGCTTCGAGAAGATCAACACGCCGAGCAGCGCCGCGGCGACAGAGTCGGCCTTCGCGCCCCATTTCCCGCCTGTGACTTCTCCGTAACTCCAGAAAAAGAGGACGTACAACGCCAGCGAAAAATTGAACAGCTCCGGCGTCAGCCAGACGAAGTACACGGGGATGAGCGATGCGAACAGGAAGGCGGCCGAGAGCGGCAGCGCCGCGCGGTTCGATGTCGTGCGGGCATACAGGAACAAATAAATGCAGAGAAAATCGAACGTCAGCAGCAGCGCGTGCAGAACGAGAAACCCGTTGGTGCCGAACAGAAACACCAACGGCGCGGCGACCAGCGGGTAGATGTAGGACTTGGAAAAATAGAGCCGCGTCTGGCGCTGCGGATCATCCACCTTCACCCAACGCACGAACGGAAACCGGCCCGTGCCTTGAATATCGATACGCTTGCCGTCCTTCAGAAAAATACCCTCGGGCGCGGGAAACTCTTCCCAGACACGCACGAGGTCTTTGTGTTCGAAGGCAAAATCGAAATCGCGCGCGAGGCTGTGACCGAGGACATAGTAGGTGGCCTCGTCGCCTTTGAATCCGCCGCCGTTCGCCCTGGGGAAATTCACCGTGACGGCGAACGCCAGGAGCACAATTCCGAGAGCGAGTGACGCGATGATGCCGGGGCGGGTGTTGCTCGTCATCAGGACACCGGAGCCAGTAGATGACGGACCGCGCTCGACCATGTCATCTCCGACACGTGTTCGAGGCCTGCCTTACCGAGACGCTCCGCAAGCGACGGCGTCTCCATCAATTCGCGCAGCGCGGCGGCCAGGGATTCGGGCTGCGGTGCGCAGACTTTGCCGTTGACGCCGTCAACGACCAGCTCGGCGGGGCCACCGCTGTCGGTACACGTGATAACAGGTTTCCGCGAGGCGAAGGCCTCCACCGTGACGAACCCGTAGTCTTCGTCGAACGGCGGAAAGCACACGGCGCGGCAGTTCGCAAGATGGTCAAGCAGCTGCCGCTCGTCGATTCGGCCGATCAGCTTCACGCGCGAGGCAAGCCCGCGCGTGACAATCGCCTGCTCCAGCACGGCGTGCTCTTCACCTTCCCCGGCAATCATGCAGCGGATGCCTGCCGCTTCGGGGCGCGCCAGCGCGTCGATCAGCAGCGACAAGCGCTTCAGAGGCGCGAGACGCGAAATCGCGAAGATGTAGTCGCCGTATTGTTCGCAGCGATACGCGCGCTGGGGGGGCGGGACATGCAGCGCCTCCGACCTGATGCCGCCCCACTTTTCAAGCCGCGCCGTCACCGTGCGTGAGATGGTCAACACCTTCCGAACATTGTTTGTGAGCAGCCATCGATCGGCGGCGTGAATCAGCGATCGGCGGGCGCCTTCCTTGATGCGCCCTTTCCACGACAGCGGCGCGCTGAACGCGTCCCACTGATCGTAGTACTCGCGCATCGTATGGTTCAGCCACACGACGTGATTCGGATGGCGAACCGCATAACTGGGATACCGGAGCGAAATCACCTGATCGACCGGATGGTTGTTGTGGCCCATGCCCACATCGGTGAGCCACGCGGCCAGGTACGCGGAGCCTTGGCGTCCAAATCGGTTTTGCGGAGTCAGCACGAGCTCGGCTTCGTGCCCCGTGTCGCGCAGCGCTTGGACCAGCGCTCGGGCCATCACCAGATGGCCCCCTTCGACGAAGAGCGGCGTTGAGGTGACAACCGCAATGCGCGTCATGCAAGGAATGAGAGATCGGCCTCGAGCACCGCGCGCCGGTGGGTGGCTCGCGAGCCCTGATGCAACAGTGTGTAGAGCCGCTCCATCTTTCTCACGAAAGAGACGATGTCGTACCGTCGTGCGGTCTCTCTCGCAGCGGCCTCGAGACGCGCGCGTTCGTCGGGCCGATCCATCAGATCGACGATGGCCTCGGCGAGCGCCGCCGCATTGCGTTTCGGCACGATCCGCGCGTCGCGGCCGTTGCTGAGCACATCGAGCAATCCATCCGCGTCGGTCGCGACAATGGCCTTACCGGAGGCGAGCGCCTCGAACACCGTGAGCGGTGTGCCTTCCCACAGCGACGGAAACACGCTGAGATCGAACGCGCTCAGCACGGCGGCCACGTCTTTGGCGAATCCGACGAAGACAAAACGACCGCCAAGACCGAGCGCGCGCGCTTGCGCTTCGAGCGGCTCGCGAAGCGGCCCCTCCCCCGCCAGGAAGAACTTCGCGTGAGGCCTCTGATTGATGACGGTCCTTGCCGCGTCCACCAGGAACGAGTTGCCCTTCGAATCGTGCAGCCGTGTGATGGTGCCGATCGCGAAATCTCCCGGAGCCATTCCGAGCTCTCGCCTGGCAGCGGCAATCTCTTCGGCGCTGCGGACACGGCTGAACTCGTCGTGCGGCGCGCCAAGATAGACGACCTTCACCTTTTCCGGCCGCACGAGCCGCGCCTTGATCACGAAATCTGCGGTGCTCTGCGACACGGCGATGGCGATGTCGGTGTAGGGCTCGAGCACGCGATCGGCGATCTTCTGAAACCAGGGCGTATCGGTGAGGTTCGCGTGCTCGTGCAGAATTGCAGGAATCCCGCGAAGCGCGGCAGCCATGCGTCCGAATGTCGTGGCGCCGTAGCCGTGTAAATGGAGGATGTCGATGTTCTTCCGATCGATGATCTTCAGCAGCGCCGTCAACGTCGACGGATCGAATTTCGATTTATGGAGGTACGAGATATCGATGCCGAGCGCATCGAGCGTTTCTTCAGACAGATCCTTCTTGCGAAGACTCACGAGCGAGACGTCGAAGCGTGACGCATCGAACCGTGGGATCATCCACGCAAACAGGCGCTTCACGCCGTGCATGCGCGAGCCTTCCCAACCGAGGTGATCGCAGACCTGGAGGATGCGCAGCTTATCCACGCCCGCCTACAATCCGTGCGGGCACACCGACGGCCGTCGCGTGCGGCGGCACCGATTCGCGCACGACCGCGCCAGCGCCGACAATGGCGTGCGATCCGATCTCGACGCCGTCGAGAATTTTCGCGCCGGCGCCAAGCCAGGCGCCTTCGCCCACGGTGATGCCGGCCGATCGGCGCGGTTGTTCGAGCACAGGGCGCAACGGATCACTGAAGTCGTGATCGCCGCCGATGAGGTAGCAGTAGGCCGCAATCAATGCGCGCGCACCGATTCGCACCTGGCTTGCGGAAAAAATCTCACAGTTGAAGCCGACGTTGGCCCCCTCGGCGAGCTCGATGTTGCCGTTCTTGCACGAGAGAATCGTATTGCGGCCGATAAAAACGCCGTTGCCGATGCCGATGCCGTCGTTCGTCGTGCCTTTGGCGTCTATCAGGCAGTTGTCGTCGATGATGACGTTGTCGCCGATGCGGATCTTGTGCGGATGACGAAGCACGACATTCTGCCCGAACACCACGTTGCGGCCGCACGAGCCCAGGAGAAACGGATACAACGCCTTCCGCAGCGCAAGACCAAGCGCACCAGGCACCGACTGTGACATCAGCACCACGATCTCGTAGCTGATGAGCGCCGCCCATCCCGGCTGGCCCACGATGAGCGCAGAATATTTCTCGCGCGTCGTCATGCCCGGTTGCGAGAGCTGATCCTGCACGCGTGGGATGTCGCTTAGAGCCATCCATGCTCCCGGTACCACGCGAGCGTTTTCTGAATGCCGTCGCTGAGGCCGACCTGCGGCGCGAATCCCAGCTCGCCGCGTGCGCGCGAGATATCGAAGGCGCGGCTCTTGGTAAAAAAATCAACGCGCCGCCGGTACAGCGGCGGCTCGATGCCCAAAGGTACGCACACGGCCTCGCAGGCGGCACCGGCGAGCCAGAACGGCCACACCGGCAGCTTCACGGACGGCGGTGCGACGTGAGCCACGTGCGCGATTCTGTCGATCAGCTCATTCAGTGTTGTGACCTCGCCGCCCGCCAGGATGTAGGTGCGGTTGGCTGCCGCAGGTACTTCTCCACACAACCGAAACCCTTCCACGAGGTCGTCGATGTACGTCAGATGATAAAAGATGTCTCCCGATCCGAGTACCACAAATCGCCGGCGTGCGACGCCTTTGAACAGCTTCAGCAGGCGCCGATCGCCGGGCCCGTAGATGCCCGACGGCCGGGCGATCGTCACCGGCAGTCCGGTACGGTGCGCGGCATCGCGCGCGATCTGCTCGCCGTCAACCTTTGTTTCCTGATAAATATCGCCTGGGCGAAGCGGCGCGTCCTCGTTCGCCGGCGGATGCTCGATGTCGCCGTGCACCCCGACCGTGCTGCAGTGCACCACGCGCGTCGCGCCTGCATCGGCAGCGGCCTCAATCAACGCACCGACCGCCGTCGCGTTAACGGCGCGATACATCGATTTCGGAATCCCTGCCTGCCGATACACGGCGGCGATGTGATAGACGACGTTGATATCTTTCACCGCGCGATTCAGCGACTCACGATCGTCCAGGCTGCCGAGCACCGAATCGATGCGATCCTTCGCGAGATCATCAGCCTGGGCAGTGCTGCGCACGAGCGCGCGCACGTCGTATCCGTGCTGCACTAGCGTGCGCGCCAGATGGCCACCCGTGAACCCACTGGCGCCGGTGACTAGGACCCGCACCGCTCCGCCGCGATGGTCACGGGCGAGCCCGCGAGCCGGAGCAGGCCGACGCTCGACAGCGCGCCCTCAACCGTCTTCGTGAACACCGGCGAGCCAATCGATTTGTGGACAGCGATGGGCAGCACGAACTGCTTATGGCTCGCGGTCAGCTGAAATCCTCCGCGCGCGAGCTCGCGGCCGATCGTGCTTCGGCTGAACACACGATAGGCCTCGACCTTCCGGCCAGCCCGCAGCGCAACACGTCGCCAGACCGCCTGGAGCGACGCGGCGCTCGCGAGCGCGGGGTAGTCGAACACAAGACGGCGGTCTGCCACTCGGCAGAGCTCGGAGAGGCAGCGGCGCCAATCAGGCACGTGCATCAACAACCGAAAACACACGACTGAATCAAAGGAGCGGTCTGGAAAAGCCAAGGCGTGAGCGTCGCCCTCGACAAATTCGATCGACACACCCGATTCGGCGGCTCGTCGTCGTGCGACGTTCAACATCTCCGCTGACGCGTCGAGACCAGTCACGCGGGCGCCCCGCCCGGCGAGGGCCAGCGCCGCGCGGCCGGTGCCCGTCCCGAGATCCAGAATCCGTTGATTCGAAATATTTCCGAGGAACGCGAACAGCACGCGCTCTTGATCGTCGAGCAGCAACTGCCCAATCGGGCCGCCGAACCGCTTCGCGTCGAAGCTCGCCGCCATGTTGGGATCGGCGTACGCTTCGTAGCTGTAATGCTTCACGCGACTCTGCCTTCGATGACGGGACGGGAGTGGACGCCGGCGAGGGCCGCACACGCCTCGCGTGTGCGCTGCAGGTACGCGTCGTAGGTATATCGCGTCTCGGCAAGCCGTCGGGCGGCTTCGCCAATTCGCCGGGCCGTTGCCGGATCGTTCACCGCGTGCAGCACGCCCCGCGCGAACGCCTCCGGTGTGGGGTCGGTGAGAATCGCCACCTCGTCTGACAGCACCTGCGTGTGCGTCAGCAGCCGCGTGGCGACGATGACACGCCCCGACCGCAGGTACTGATAAATCTTCAGCGGCGTGTTGGTGCCGGTGCTGCGCGGCGAGACGAGCACATCGGCCGCATCGAGATAGCCCGGGATGGCTTCCGATGGCAGCTCGCCGGTGAAGATGACGCCGCTTGCGCCGAGAGCGGCCGCCTGCGAACGCGCCTTTTCGACCTGACTCGGCTTGCCGCCGGCCAGCACAAACTGGACACGCGGCTGTTCCTGATTGACGAGCCTCGCCGCCGCAAACAGCAGATCGAGCCCCTGATACGCTTCGAACGTTCCCGTATAGAGAACGATGGGCCTCGACGCATCGAGCCCGAGCGACTGACGAACCGCCTGTCCGCTTCCCGCCACCGGCGTATCGCCCGATCCCGGCGCGTTCTCGATCAGAATCGTGTGCGCGGTGGGCACGACCCTGCGCGCGGTCTCCTGCAGATGGGGACAGATCACGATGGTGACGCGCGAGCGTTGAATGGCCGTGCGCTCGAGCTTTTCAAACAGCCAGCGCAACATGGAGGAATCGCTGAACGCGAAATTCTTCAACTGCTGCGGCAGGCTCGAATGCATGTCATAGAGATGCGGGATGCCAAGCGCCGCGGAAATCAGCACGCCGATGGCCGCGCCCTCTTCGTGCGAATGCACCGCGTCGTACCGCGCTTTCCTCGCGCGATTCAACGCCGTCAGCGTCAACGTGAGATCGAGAAACACCTTCGCCGGCGACGGGCCGATCTTGACGTGCGTGACAAAGGGCGGCCGCGCCGCGCGGAAAATTCTGAGCCCCGGAAGGTCGACATCGCGTCCGAACGGATACGTCACCAAATCGACGGTATGGCCGAGATCGACGAGCGCGCGAATTCGATGGTATTCGCTGAAAGGTGTACCCCGAGGCTCGAAAAACGGCTCGGGTGCAATCATCAGGATGTGCATGACAACACGGCCGATTATAGGGAACGCGGCACGAAACATCAAACCCGGAATTGCCGCCATCCTACGGACTAGTAAGCACTTGTGGTATCATGAAGTACTTCGTGTCGACTGATACCTTCCGTCTGCACTATCTGGCAAAAACCGCAGCAGGCATACCAAGAGATCTTGCCAACTCCTGGGTACTGTCGCGGTTCAAGGCCATTCGTCCTACGGTCCTCATCTACAACTGCACGTTCGTGTGCGACGCGCGCTGCGAAATGTGCGGCAACTGGAAGATGGGCGATCGGAAATCGGACATGTCCCTCGACCAGCTCGATGGCGTGATGGCGCACGATTTCTGGGGCGCCGTCGAGAATCTGAACATTTCGGGTGGCGAGCCGACGACGAGAAACGATTTACCTGAAATGGTGGAGCTGTTTCACAAACGGCTGCCGCGGATGCGCAAGATTGGCATCAACACCACCGGCCTGACACCCCATCGCGCGATTCCGATGCTGACGCGCATCGTGACGTTCTGCGCCGAGAACGATCTCCTGTTGAGCGTCCGTGTGTCGCTCGACGGTATCGGCGACATTCACAACCAGGTGCGTCAGGTGAAAGCCGGTTTCGACAAGGCGGTCGAGACGATCGACGCCATGCAGGCGCTCGCGAAGGAATACTCGAATTTTCAGTTCGGCATCGCGGCGACCATCTTCGCGATGAACCTTCAGGACGCGGAAAACATTCTGACCTGGTCGAAGGCGCGCAATCTCGACATCGTGTTCAACATGCTGCGGTTCACCGAGCACATGCTGAACAACAAGGGACTCGAGGAGAAAATTCACTTTCGGCAGCGCGAGGAAGAGTTCATGCGCAAGTTCTTCCTCGATCGCGTGTCGGAGGAGTCGGTGCTCAGCGGCCAGTCCTTCATGTACCTGCATTACGCCGACATGATCGCCAACGGCTATCACCGGACCATGCCCTGCCCGTTCAAGAGCCAGGGCTTGATGTTGAACCCCGAAGGCAACCTGTTCTACTGCGAGAATTCCGAGAAGCTCGGCAACGTGCTCGACGACACGGCCGAAGCGCTCTACTTCCGCGCATCGAACCTTGCGCACCGCGAGCAGATTAAAGAGAAGACCTGCCCCACCTGCCTGAGCCCCTGCCAAGTGAATGTGGGCGCAATGAAGCAGGTTGTGCCCTACGTGAAATTTCTGCGCCGGGCGTATCGCGTGAAACACGACCCGGCCCGGCATCTAGAAACACTTCCCACGACTCAGTGAAGCAGCGTCCGGTTTCGCTTAGCGGCCTGCTGCGGTTCGCATTTGCCGCGGTGTTGGTCGGCTACCTGCTCTGGCGCTCGAATCCCCAAGACGTGTGGCACGCGCTCGCGCATGCCTCAACGGGACCGTTACTGGTCGCCGTGGCTCTCGTGCTCGTCGATCGCGCCATCATGGCGTACCGCTGGTTCGTGCTGCTTCGGCCGCTGGAAGGACAGCACCTTCCGCCATTCGGCACCATTCTGAGAATCTTCTTCGTCAGCAGCTTCGTCGGAACGTTTCTTCCGGCCAGCGTGGGCGGCGACGTGGTGCGCGCCTACAGCCTGTCGAATTACGGCGTGCCGAAGGCCGATTCGGTGGCCTCGGTATTCGTCGATCGAATGCTTGGCGTGCTGTCGGTGCTGCTGATGGCGCTTGTCGGCATTATGCTCGCGCGCGACCTCGCTGCCGACCGATCGGTGGTGTTGGCGCTCGCGGTGACCGCCGGCGCCTGCGCGGTGGCGGCAGTGCTGATCTTCAGCGAGACCGCCGATGCGATCGCCGAATCGTTCATCGCCCGCGTGCCATGGGCGCGGGCGCGCAAGATTCTCGGCGAGCTGTTCACGTCGATCCGGCGTTACGCGACGCATCACGGCGCGCTCACCAACGTGCTCGTCGGCTCGATTCTGGTTCAGGTGTTGCGCGTCATCCAGGCCTTCTACCTTGGTGTGGCGCTCGGCGTGCACCAGCCGCTGATCACGTATTTCGAGTTCATCCCGCTCATTCTGCTCATCATGTTCCTGCCGATTACGGCCAACGGCATCGGCACGTCGCAGGCGGCCTTCGTCTACCTCTTTAGTAAAGTAGGAACGCCATCAGCAGAAGCCTTTGCGTTGTCGGTCCTCTTTGTCGCGCTCGGCATCTTCGGGAACATTCCGGGGGCGATTTTCTATGTCCGTCGGTCCTCGAGCGCAGAGGCGACGATTTTCAGGGGTGCGACGAAAATAAAGTTCTGAACGGCGTTTACCATTCCTGTCCGAAATTGCACGTCCCAGCGCAATAAACCCTTGACACAGCACACTTTGACACCCTACCCTAGTGGTGCCCCCCTGCTCCATCGGTCTGGGTCTCCCAGCTTGGACCGGACATACTCAACGGCACTTTCGTTCCGATAAACCGCTTATAGGCAAGGCGAGGCTGGTTCAAGCCGCAACCACCCGTCCAAGCCGTACTTGTGTACATAGGTGTTGCCATGGGTTTCACGTCACGGTTCAGAACCGCGCTGACCATCACGATCGCCGCCATCTCCCTTGCAGGAGCGGCCGGCTGCCAGATGTCAAAGAGCTCCAATCCGCTCTCGCCGACCGTCGCCGGACCGATTGCGGGCGTCGTCATCACCACACCGATCGGGGTCGAGCCCGGGCAGGATTGGCAGATCCGGCTGCGCGATCAGCCGATCAAGCTCATGATTCAAAACGCCGACACCTCGGGAGTGCGGACGCTGAGCTACACCTTCGAAGTCGCCTCCGACGCGGCGTTCAATCAGATTGTTTATAAGAAAACCGGCGTCAGCGCCGGCAACGTGACGACGACGCTGCAGCTGCCCGATGCGCTGCCATCAGGGCGCACGTATTGGTGGCGCGCGCGCGCAGAAGATGGCGCCAACACCGGTAATTATTCAAAGGTGGTCAGCTTCTCCGCCGTTGCGCCGGTTGTGCTGGGAACGCCGAACGTGGTCTCGCCGAGCGGCACGATTCCTACGGCGACTCCGGCGTTTCAGATTTCCTCTGGCGGAAAGTCCGGTCCCTACGAGCACGTGATTTGGACGCTGCAGGTGGCAAACGACGCCGGGTTCTCGTCGATTGCCGCAGTCTTCGTCGCCGACGAGAACGGCGGCCAAAAGACGATCAACGAGAACTATACATTTCTGAATAACAAGACGTATTTCTGGCGAGTTCAGGCGAAGGATATCGGCGATAGCCAGGCCGTGAGCAACTGGTCAGCGGTGCTGAGCTTCACCACAGCGGTGCCGGCGCCTACTCCGCCACCCCCAAGCGGCGGCGGTGCCGTCGGGAACTGGCAACAGTGCTCGGTGTACACGGGCGATCCCGGCAGGCTCTCGCAGTGCGTGCATGATGCGGTGAATCCCGGACAGGGGGCCGAGGCCGCGTTCGAAGTGACCAAGCGGATTGCGTGGCTGCTCCGCGGCCAGGGGGCCGGAGAGCTGATCAAGAACGGCGGCGAAAATATCGTGTCGTGGAAGGGGTATAGCTTTGCGGCGGGCCGCATCTGCTATCCCGACGGTCACATCTATAAGGTGCTGACCGATGTTGGCGGCGGCAATGGCGCGGGTTGGGCCGACAACGGCTTTGTGGATCCAAGCCTGTACGTGCCGGCCATCAACCCGGGCTCGTAACGAGCGCGGCGTCTTAGAAACGCAGGCGCACGCCGACGCCGACCTGGAGGCCGCCGACTTTCACACCGGCAGCCGACGGCAGATCGACCGTCGCGCCGGCGTAACGGATGAAGAGGCCGCCGCCGTAGTTGGGCCGGAACATGTAGTTGAAGTTGATGCCAGCGTTCGCGCCCGTGCCGTTGCCTTTCTGTGACTGCCTCGCGACGCTGATGGTCTGGGTTCCGGCAGGGACCGTCGCGCTGAGAACGTCCTGAGTGAGGTGGAAAAACGACGGCCCGGCAAACACCGAGACGTCAAAGTTTGTGAGGACCGGCACGAAGTAGACGAACATGAGGTGCGTGCCCAGTTCTTTATGTTTCACATCGGTGGCGGTGCTGGTCACCGTGGCGAACCTGTTGACCGCGATCGGACTGGGAATGGCTGCGACGAGCGAGCCCTCTCCGCTCTTGCTGAACGTCGACACGCCGAGCGCGACACCGAACTTCCGCATGAATC
>JANMJM010000087.1:0-21865 GCA_031371345.1 Vicinamibacteria bacterium | reverse complement strand
GACGCTTCGACCCCCAGCGAGGAACCGTCACACGCACGCTGCCATCCGGCCGTACGCGAATGACGTAGCGGCGGGCACGGGGATGACGAACAAAATCGATTTGTAGATTCAGCGGTTTCCTCCAAACGTGTCCGAACGGCCCATTAGTGGGATATGGTACTTCGGCGCGAATCCTGAATAGCATGGCCGGATTTCGAGGGTCGCGGTAGACTTCCTATGAACGTGCCGCTGAAAGCTGCCACGCTTCTGCTTGCCGGATTAGCGCTCGCCGCCGCCGATGGCGCCGCGCAGCGACCCTTGCCTCGAGTCATGCCACCACCTCGCATCCCTCCTGGCCAGATCGACTCCAACGGCGGCCTTGCTGGTTACAACGGGGGCTTTCAGTTTTGCCGCATCTGGTTCCGCAGCTGGCCGAACGGTGATGGCGATGGGTGGTTTGTCGATTACCCGCGCGCCGACGAGAACCTGTCGATCCGTTTTGGCGAGCTCACGAAGTCGCCCGTGACGCACGACGTGGAAGGCAACCCCGTCACGGTGCTTGTCCGCTTGACCGATCCGGCACTGTTCCACTGCCCCTTCACCATGATGAGCGAACCCGGCGGCTCGTATTTCAGCGAAGACGAAGCCAAGCAGCTGCGGGAGTATCTGCTGAAGGGGGGGTTCCTCTGGGTCGACGATTTCTGGGGCGACCGCGCGTGGGCAAACTGGCAGAGTCAGATCGGGAAAGCGCTTTCGCCGTCTGAGTACCCAATCGTCGATCTCGGACCCGATCAAACGATTTTTCATACGCTCTTCAACGTCGATCACGTGCCGCAGGTGCCAAACATCGGCCTGTGGAGGAATTATCACCAGACGTCCGAGCGAGGCGAGGAAAGCGCCCAGGTGCACACGCGGGGCATCCTCGACCAACGCGGCCGTATCATGGTGATGATGACCCACAACACCGACTTCGGCGACGCCTACGAGCGCGAAGCAGAAATGCCTGAGTACTTCAAGACCTTCTCGGTGACCGGCTACGCGCTGGGCGTCGACATCCTGTTGTACGCGATGACGCACTGATCGTCCATCGTCCATAAGTCGACCTCGCCCCGACCGGCATCCCAATCATGTCGCTCTACCTGCCGAACGCTAAATAGATGCCCGCGGCTGGTCGCTCTTTACGCGTCCTCCGCGTCGCGCTCATCATCGTGACTGGCGCTCTCGTCTACGCCAACAGCGTGTCAGGGCCGTTCGTGTTCGACGACGAATCGTCAATCGTGAACAACTCGGCGATTCGTTCGATGAGCACTGTGTTGGCCGAACGCCGCGACTCGCCCTTGGCCGGACGCCCCGTCGCCGGCTACACATTCGCGATGAACTATCAACTGAACGGGCTCGATGTCGCGGGCTATCACCTTGCGAACATCGCGATCCACATTGCGTGCGCGTTGTTGCTCTTCGCCATCGCCCGCCGAACGTTCCTGATGCCCCGGCTGGTGGCGCGTTACGGCGGCGCCGCACCCAATCTCGCGCTGGCCATTTCATTGCTGTGGGTCGTGCACCCGCTGAATACGGAGGCGGCGAACTACATTACCGAGCGAACAGAATCGCTGATGGCGTTTTTCTATCTCGCCACGCTGTATGCCAGCGTGCGCAGTTTGCCCGCCGGCCGCTCGCCGGTTTGGCCGATCGCCGCTGTTGTGGCCTGCGCACTTGGAATGGGATGTAAGGAATCCATGGCGACGGCGCCCGTCATGGTGCTGCTCTACGACAGCGTGTTTGCCTTCGGATCGATGCGCGAGGCGCTGGCGAACCGCTGGAGACTTTACATGACGCTCGCAGCCACGTGGCTCGTGCTGGCGTATTTGATCCTGCCGGGCCCGCGCTCGGGCTCGTCGGGATTTTCCGCCGGCGGTGATTCGTGGACGTACCTCGTGAATCAGGCTCGGATGATCGCTCGATATCTGCGGCTCGTCTTCTGGCCCGCCGATCTGGCCATTATTTACGGACCGCCGGCGGCACTGACGCTCGGCCAGGTGCTTCCGCAGGCGCTGCTCGTCGCCGCCCTGCTCGTCCTCACCATCGCTGCGCTGGTGTGGAATCCAGCCGCGGGATTTTTGGGCGCCTGGTTCTTTGTGACACTGGCGCCGGCGTCCAGCGTGATCCCGATCGTCACCGAAGTCGGAGCCGAGCGGCGGATGTATCTTCCGCTGATGGCGGTTATCGCGCACGTCGTCGGCGCCGCGTATCAGTTCAACAGCGTTCGCGGCAAAATCTCGCCCAAGGTCGCCGCGCGGACAGTGGGCGTCCTGGTGGCAGGGCTCGGATTGGTAACGGTCGCGCGAAATCAGGTGTACCAGTCGCCGCTGTTGCTCGCGCAATCGAACCTCGCGCACTGGCCCAGCGATGTCGCACACGGCGCCGTTGGCACCGAGCTTCTCGGCGTGAATCGCGACGAGGAAGCCATCGTCGAGTTGCGCCTCGGTGCCAGAACACATCCCCGAAGCATGTATAACCTGGGGATCGCGCTCTTCAACAACAAGCGGTTCGACGAGGCGATACAGGTACTGGCCAAACTGCTCGCGGACTATCCGAACAGGGAAGAAATTCCGTGGGCGCGCCGGATTCGCGGACATATCTATGTGCTCCAGCGCAACTGGCCGCGGGCGATTGGCGAGTTGCGTGTCGGCCTGTCCATGATGCCCCAGGACAAAGAAATGCAGACGCTGCTCGCGAGCGCCCTGAACGGCCAAGGCATCGATCTCGGAACGGCTGGCAAGCACGCGGAAGCGGCGGCGGCGCTTCGGCGGGCGCTCGAACTCGATCCGGACAGTGCGAGCGTGCGCCACAATCTGGCAACCGCTTTGCTCGACAGCGGCGATTTGGCGGGTGCATTGGCCGAGGCGCAGCAAAATCTCGAGCGTCATCCGACCGATGCCGGGTCGCACGACCTGATCGGCCGTGCGCTCGCGATGCAGGGGAAGCTCGACGACGCGATCGCGCATCTCGAGCACGCGTTGCGGCTGAACCCGGAGGATGGCGTCATCCGCGAGGATCTCCAGCGCGTGCTTGCCGCGCGTCGGCGACAATAGTCGTCAGAAAGGGGACGCATGAACCTCGATCCTCTCGGGTTACTGCAGGGCATCGACCAGAACTGGATGCTTCTCTCACTTATCCCGAGTGGTGTCGGGTTCGTCCTTTTTGTCTACGGCAAGAAGGAGGGCCGCATGCCTCAATTGGTGGCGGGCCTTGTGTTCATGGTCTATCCAATGATCGCCGACACCGTGACGACGCTTCTCGTCGGCGGAGTGCTGATCACCGGAGCACTGTGGTACGCGATCCATGCGGGCTGGTGATTTAAAAGAATACGTAGCAGATGATCGCGCCGACGACCGTCATGGACAGCCCCCACGCGAGCAGCTTGTTGAAGACGCTGCGCACATTTTCCTGAGGTCCGACCGCAGCCAGGCACAGCGCGCCGGTCGTCGACAGCGGAGAGATGTCCACGAGATGCGCGCCCACGTTCATCGACGTTGCAATGGAAATCGGATCGCCGCCGCCGAGACGTGCAATCAATCCGGGAATCGTGGGGATGAATGCCGGCAGCACGACGCCCGACGTGCTGCTGTAGACAGAAATCAACCCCGTCACAAACGCAATCACTCCCGTAATGGTCGCGGGCGTCGCCAGACGCGCCAGCAGCGCGGTGAACAGATCGAGGCCGCCTGTTTTTTCAAGCAGCGCAATCAGCACGGTGACGCCGCTGACCATCAGGATGACCGACCACGGCATCTTCTTCACCGCCTCTTTGTGATCGGCGGCGCCAAGGACGGCAAGAATCACGGCTCCAAGAAAGGCCCCCATCCCGACGTTCACTTTGAAGAACAGCACGCCGATGATCAGCGCGCTGATGACGACGATGGTGATCCAGTTGCCGCGCGTCAGGCGGAACAATTCCGGCTGTTCCAGCGAGCCATCCGTATACGCGAACCGAAACAGCTTCAGGCCGCCGAACAAAAAGTAGCCGCCGAAGGCCACGAAGGCGTGTGCAAACAGGTTGGTCGCGTAGCTGTGCCACTCGTGGCCGCCAAGCCCAATCTTCATCATCAACCCATTGACGATGATGCCGGTCGGCGCGACCGGCGAGAGCGAGCCGGCCTGGGCGCCGTTGCCGACCATGATGATCATCAGGAACGCGGGGATGCCCGCGCGCGCCGCGGTCGCCATCGCCATCGGCCCGAGCAGCGCGGCGGTGGACACGTTTCCGGGACCGACAGAGGCCAGACCACAACCCAACACAAAAAAAATGACCGGGATCAGGCCAACGTTGCCGCGGCAGACACGCACAGCGCGATGCGCAATGCGGTCGAGCGTGCCGTTCAACTGCGCCTGGCTGAAGAGCAGCGTGACCCCCGTGAGCGTGAGAAACAGCGACACCGGAAACCCGGCGAGCACGGTATCGAGCCCCATGCCCCCCAAGTACACGCCGACGATCCACGCGAATGCGATGGCCAGGATGCCGACGTTAAGCTCGGTAAAGCAGCTAACGAGAATCGCGACGACGAGCGCGAGAAGTGACACGACAGCAAGGTTCATTCAGCACCATCAATGAGGAGCGATCGCAGCAGCATCGCTGGATGCAAAGCATCTTCGCCGGTGAAATCCTTCACTTGATGTCGACATGACGTCCCGGCCGCCACCACGACAGTTCCGGCTTTCTTGTTCCGAATGGCGGGCAGCAGCTTCCGTTCGCCGATCGCGCGCGACACCTCGAAATGCTCGTGCGAATAGCCAAACGACCCCGCCATGCCGCAGCAGCCGGCATCCAGATCAACGACAGTTGATCCTGGAATCTTCTCAAGCAGCGCTTTCGCCGGCGGCAGCAGGCCCATCGATTTCTGATGACAATGGCCGTGCAGCAGAATTTCCGGCGGGCCATGTTTCAACCGAAGGGAGCGACCGGCGACGAATTCCTCGAACAGCACACACGCCGACGCAATCTCTCTGGCCTTTTTCTGCTCGTCACCTCGAAGGAGCGAGGGCGCGTCTTCGCGCACAGCCGACAGGCAGCTTGGCTCGCAGAACACGATCGCGCGGCCGGCCGCCGCGTGGTGATGCAGCGCGCGGACATTCTGCTCGGCCAGTGCACGGGCGTCGGCCAGGAGGCCCTTGGAAATCTGCGGGCGGCCGCAGCACGCATGGTCGGCGATTCCCGCTCGCACGCCCGACGCGCGAAGCACGTCCAGCGCCGCCATGCCAATCTCCGGGTCGTAATAATTGGTGAACGTGTCGTTGAACAGTACGACCTCGCTCCGATCGTCTGCGCGAGGTGCGCTGCGTGCGAGTGTACGAGGCGCGAGCGCCGGCAGCGCGCGGCGCCGATCGATGCCGAGCAGACTCTCGCCGAGCCGCTTGCCCAGCCCGCTGTTCATCATCCAATTCGAGATCGAGGGCATGCGGCTGCCCAGCTCGGCAAGCGTTCGCGCGTTCCCGAGAACGCGCGCGTGACGGGACACGCCATGGCGCGACCAGTAGTCGGCGAGAAATTCGCTCTTGAAGCGGGCCATATCGACGCCCACGGGACACTCGGCCTTGCATGCGCGGCACTCGAGACACAGATCGAGCACCTTGTACACGCCATCATCGCCAAGGCCTGCTTCGCCAATCCTCCCCGCCATCGCCAGACGTAACACGTTGGCGCGGCCGCGCGTGGAATCGGCTTCTTCCTTCGTCGCCATATAGGACGGGCACATGGTTCCTTCGAGCTTCTTGCGGCACGCGCCGAGCCCACTGCACATTTCAACAGCGCCCGCCATCCCGCCGTAGTCCGAGTAATCGAAAAATGTGATCGGATGCGGCGTTTGGTAACCGGCGCCGAAGCGCAGATTCGCGATAAGCGGCGGCGCGTCGACGATTTTGCCTGGATTCAACACTCCGTGCGGATCGAACGTGTGCTTGATCGTGCGAAACGCCTCATACAGCACTGGCCCGAACATTTTTTCCATGAACGGGCTGCGAAGGTAGCCGTCGCCATGCTCGCCCGACAGCGCGCCGCCGTACTTCAGCACCAAGTCCGACACTTCGGTCGCGATCGTCTCGAATTTCTTCACGCCCTCTTCGGTTTTCAAATTGACGACGGGGCGAACGTGCAGACATCCGACCGACGCGTGCGCGTAGATGCCGGCCGACGTCCCGTGTCTCTTGATGAGCTGAAGAAACTCGTCGATGTAATCGCGCAGGTGTTCGGGAGCCACCGCCGTGTCTTCGACAAACGAGAGCGACTTGGCGTCGTCTTTCATCGCCATGGAGAGCCCGAGCGCCGCCTCACGCAGGCTCCACACCTTGGCTTGTCCCGGCACATCGTACGCGTGGTGATAGCGGTACCCGAGCCCACGTTCGCGAAGGTCTTGCTCGACGGCCTGAAGACGCGGCGGCAGCGCGTCGGCGCGATCGGCATAGAACTCGACACACAACAGTGCTCCCGGATCGCCTTCGATGAAACTGCGGCGCAGCGCGTCGAGTACCGGGCTTTGCTTGGTGAAATCAAGGATGAACTTGTCCATCACTTCGATCGCCGACGGACGGTGACGAAGGATGACCGGCGTCGCCGCCAGCGATTCGAGCAGCTCGGCGAACTGAATCGCGAGAACCGCCTTCGCCTTCGGAAGCGGAACGAGATTGATCGTGGCTTCGAGCACGACGCCGAGCGTGCCTTCCGATCCGACCATCAACTTCGCGAGGTTGAAGGGACGATCTGGCTTCGTGAACTCATCGAGGTTGTAGCCGCCAACGCGGCGAAGGACTTTCGGAAAACGGCGATCGACCTCATCGGCGTGCTCGCGCGCGAGGCGCCGCACCGTGCGATAGCACTCGGCCTCCAACCCATCGCCTGCGCATACCGCATCGACTTCTGGCGGCGTCATCGGACGAAAGCGTACGACGCTGCCGTCCGACAGCACGACCTCCTGCTCGATCACGTGATCGATCGTCTTGCCGTAGAGAACGGAGCGCGCGCCGCACGAGTTGTTGCCCATCATGCCGCCAACCGTCGCGCGGCTGGCTGTCGAGATATCTGGCGCGAACCTCAAATTGTGCGGCTTCAATTGCGCGTTCAGCTCATCGAGCACGATCCCCGGCTCGACGCGCGCCCACCGTTCCTCGACATTCAGCTCGAGCAGACGGTTCAGATATTTCGAGGTGTCGACGACCAGGCCGGCGCCGATCGACTGGCCGCCCTGCGACGTGCCGCCTCCCCGCATCGTGATCGGGCACTTGCGGGCGGCGCAGATGCGCACGATGCCGATACAATCCTCGCGAGTACGCGGCAGGATGACGCCCTGGGGGTCGATTTTGTAGACGCTGGCGTCTGTGGAATAGAGCGCGCGGGAAATCCGATCGAATCGGACTTCCCCTGCGGTATGAGTTTCCAGATCGAGGCGAAGGTCGTCCAGTGTCGTCTCAGCTCGTGATAGCGGCGACCACTTTCTGGAAGCCTTGAGCGGCCGCGCCGCTCCATCGCCAGACGACGACGAGATCGTGGCTTGGATCGATATAGATGATGTTCCCACCCTGTCCCACGGCCCTGATCGCATTCGCGGGCGAACCAGGCCACAGTCCCTGTTTGGTGTTGAGCCACCACAGGAACCCGTAGTCCGGTCCGTGCGCACTCGGCGTCGTCGCCATTTTCACGTAGGCCGGCGACACAATCTGCTTCTCGCCCCATTTGCCGTTGCGCAGCCAGAGCAACCCGAAGCGCGCCATATCGTACGAGCTGATCCACATGCCGCCGCCCCAACGCGTGCCGCCGCTCACCGACGCCATGCGTTTCCCGTCGATGTCAACGTACGCGTTCGCGTAGGGCACCCACTTCCACGTCGTCGAGGCGCCGATGGGGTTCATCACCTCATCGCGGAACACATCGGGGATTGGCTTCTTGTAGAGCCGCAGCAGCGAGAGCGCGAAACGGTTGATGCGGACGTCGTTGTATTCGTAATGAGAACCTGGCGGCATGATGGCGCGCGGCTTCATCTCGGCGCGGCCAAATGCTTCGGTGCCAATGAAGTTCGCGTTCTTCCCCCACATCTCGCCTTCCCACTCCGATTCCTGCTGAAGATGGTTGCGCCATGTCACCAGTTTGTTCTGCGCAGAATCGTAGCCGCCGTCGCGGATCAAACTGGCAACCGGCTGATCGAGATCCGGAATCATCTTGCGATCGAGTGCAATGCCGGTGATCGTCGACAGCATGCTCTTGGCCACACTGTAAGTCGGGTCGGGTCGCATCGTGTCGCCCGTCGCGCCGAATTCGGCGACGATGTAGCCGCGACGAATGACGAGCCCGTTGCTGCCCGCGCGCTCGGTCGGAATCGACGCGAGGAGCTTGCCGTTGACGATTTCTTGATCGGAAAAATCTCGGGCGGGCGAGCGCGTCTCGCTCGACTTCATGAACTCGACCGCCTCGTTCAGCTTGGCAGGGTCGAAGCCAAGCTCGGCCGCCGGTTTATGCGTCCATTGCCCTGGCGGCGGGTAGTAGGGAATCTGTGCCGCGGGAAGCGCGACAAATATGACAAATAACGCAAGACCGATCATGCCCTTTCGCATCCCCAACCCCCTCCCGCAAAGGCCTTTACGCCAATTCTGTGTGGGCGAGTCTACCGCATTGTTGCCCTGCTAACACGGGCTGTTTCGACCGATACCTATGGCATGCAACGGGTCGCGGGGTCTCTCCTCTTAGTAGCGCTCATGGCGGGTCCTGCTTTTGGTGCAGATTTGGGCGGAACTGCGCAATCGTCCGGCAAGCCGGTCCCAAACGCCGTTATCTGGCTCGACGCGCCGGACGCGCGGCCGACGGCGCAGGACACTCCAGTGACGGTTGACCAGCGCAATCTGGCGTTCGAGCCGCACGTGCTCGCCGTTCGGGTGGGGACAGCGGTCTCCTTCCCCAACAACGATCGGGTCTTTCACAACGTGTTCTCGTTCAAGGACGGCAAGAAATTCGATCTGGGCATGTATCCCGCCGGCGTCAAAGCGAAGCCGGTTGTGTTCGACAGGCCCGGCCTCAGTCGCATTTTCTGCAACATTCACCCAAACATGGCCGCCTATGTGATGGCCGTCGACACGCCTTACCACGCGATGTCGAACGAGCGAGGCACGTTCACGCTCGCGAATGTTCCGCCAGGGACTTACACGTATCACGCTTGGCGGCCGGGTGGCGAGACCTTGACCGGCACGGTGACGGTCGGTTCCGGCAAACCGCTCGAACTTCGATGGTAAGCACCATGCGCTCGGTCGCGTGCGTGATTTTCCTCTGGGCTTCGGTGTGTGTCGCACACGCCCAGACACCCTCAGCAGAGGTCGATGTGACGGCCGGATATTCCGGTGAACAGATTCGCGCGGCCGCGACGCAGCTTCGCGTCTTCGGCGACGGGCCGTCGCAGATCCGGTACTTCGCCGAAATGTCATGGGGCCAACGCTGGGCCGGCGACGATCCCGTGCAAGGCGGCGGGTTAATCGGCGCCGATCCCATGGGTACCGATGTGTTCGGCGCGGCCTATCCCTACAGCCAACGTCTCCAGATCATGGAAGCCTACGCCGAGCGTTATTTCCGGCATCGCGGTTTTCTCGTCGGCGCGCGTGCCGGCCAATTCCGAACGCCCTTCGGCATCTACACGCGCAGCGACTATGGCTACAGCGGCTTCGTTCGCGCGCCGCTGATTCGCTACGACGGCTACTTCGCGCTCTCGAACAACTGGCTCGAACAAGGAGCGACGATCACTGCCGGGCTTCCCCAATTATTTGTCGAAGCGAGTCTTGGACGCCCGCACGATGTGGGCTCGTCGCACCGCCGCAGCGGAATGGATCAATCGATGCGCGTGCAGGGGTATCACGGGCCCTTCATCGTCGGCGTGAGCCACGCGCGCAGCAATCCCTATCTGCCCACGTACTTTGCCAAGGGACGACAGGCGTTCACCGGCGTCGATGTTCGCTTTGCCTCGAGCCAAGGCGTGCAGATTCGCAGCGAGATCATCCAAGGACATTCGTTTGAAGGCGTCTCGACGACCGGCTGGTATGTCGACGGCATGCTTCACCGCCCCGCGATGGGACCGTTCACCGCCGTCGTGCGCGGCGAGTCGCTCGACTACACGGCGTCCGCGCCGTTTGCCCGCGCCGCAAGTCGATTCACGATCGGCACGCGCGTCCGATTGCCCGGCCGGCTGACGGGGCAGGTGAATTTCATGCACCAGAACGGCGACATGCCGAAGATTTACGATTCGTCGGTTGATTTCAGCGTGACGTACTCGATTCGATATCGGTAATCGGCCGCATGTCCACTCCAGTCCACCGACAGCTCCAATGGCATAAGCGGATGGAGGCGCGCGTGATCGCCGGCATCCTGATCCTGGTCGGGTTGTCGCTGGCGGGCGTGCTCGTGGCGGCCGCGCGCGTCGTGACCCGAAGCGCGATCGCTCGCGCGTCGGTGAATCTGGAGGATGCGCGACAGGCATTCCATCGCGTCGTCGACAGCCGCGCAGAGAACGCGGCGGCACAGACGCGACTCATTCTCGTGCTGCCGATTTTCCGCGCCACAATCGCGTCGCAGGACGTGCCCACGTTGATGGAGATGGCCGACGGGTATCGCGGACAGCTGAACGCAAAATTCGCGATTCTCACCAATCAAGCCGGACAAATCATTGCCGCTCCCGGATGGTCGCCCCACTGGCCCACGCCGCCGGCGCTCGTCTCAACGTTAAAGCGTGCGCGCTCCGCGTCCGAACGCGACATCATCGCGATTCAGGATCAACTGTTCCTCGTCGTATCGGAGCCCGCGAAGTTTGCCGAGGAACACATCGGCACGATCACGTTCGGTTTCGCGCTCGACGATCGCGTCGCGAAAGAACTGGCGCAGGTGACGCATGCCGACGTGAATCTCGTGTCGGGTGGCAAGCTCGTCGGCAGCAGTCTGCCGGAGCTCGAGCAGCAGGACCTGCGCGCAGCGCTCGCCGGTCCGGACGCGCCAACGGCTCCGGGAATTTCCGCCAACCTCCGTGCGATCGGATCGCGGCGCTACATCAGCGGCTCGTTCCCGCTTTTCAGAGATCGCTCATCGGACGCCGTTGGCCGACTCGTGCTCCTGCAGGACTGGGCGCCGACACAACAATTTCTCGACGAGCTCCGGCGGTCGCTTCTCCTCGCTGGCATCGCCGCCTTCGCGCTGGCGCTCGGCGGGGGTCTGGTGTTCAGCCGCCGCACGAGCCAGCCCGTGATGGATATTGCCGACGCGGCGCGCGACATCGCCGGGGGCGACTGGGCCAGGGAGGTGCCGGTGCGCGGCAGCGCTGAAGCCATCTCGATGGCCTCGGCCTTCAACAACATGACGAAGAGCCTGCGCGATCAGGCCGAGCGGCTCAAAGCGTCGTATCAGCAATTTGCAACGGTCACGCAGTCGGCGCGCGACGCGATTATTTCGACCGACGAATGCGGCCTCATCACATTCTGGAACCGCAGCGCCCAGACGACCTTCGGGTACGCCGAGTCTGAGGTGATGGGGCGCCCTATCACGATGCTCATGGCCGAATCCGATCGCGCCGGCTACGACTCCTCACTGCCCATACCGAGCGACGACGACGTCATCTTCGGACGCACGATCGAGGTGACGGGCGTGCGCAAAGACGGCGGGTTTTTTCCAAGCGAGCTCTCGCTGGCCGCCGTGCGCAGCGCGAAGGGCACCGCCTACACCGCAGTTGTCCGAGACGTCATGGAGCGCAAGCAAACGCAAGATGCCCTTCGCCAGCGCGACGAGCAGTTGCGGCAGGCGCAAAAAATGGAGGCCATCGGACGCCTCGCCGGCGGTGTGGCGCACGACTTCAATAATTTGCTGATGGCCATCCGCGGGTACGCCGAGCTGCTCGTCCAATCGCTCAAGGAAGACGACCAGCGCGCCGACGCCGAAGAAATTCTGAAGGCCGCGGATCGAGCGGCCGGTCTCACACGTCAGCTGCTCGCGTTCAGCCGCCGCCAGGTGATCACGCAGCAGGCGGTCGCGCTCGATCAAGTCGTGGACAACATGCAGAACATGCTGCAACGGCTCATCGGCGAACACATCACGTTCGAGACGGAAGTGTGGCCGGGGCTGACGCCGGTGCTGGCCGATCGCACGCAAATCGAACAGATTCTCGTGAACCTGATCGTGAACGCGCGCGACGCGATGCCCGGGGGCGGCAAGATTTCCATCGAGCTGAGGAACGTGGAACTCGACAACATCGGCGTCGCCGCGCATCCCGGATTGAAGCCGGGCGACTACGTCGAGATGGCGGTCACCGATACGGGCACCGGCATGGACGCCGAGACGGCAACGAGAATCTTCGAGCCATTTTTTACGACGAAGGAGAACGGCAAGGGCACCGGCCTGGGGCTCGCAACCGTGTACGGCATCGTGCAACAGAACAGCGGTGCCATCGAAGTGCAAAGCAAGATCGGCCATGGCACGTCGTTTTTCATCTATCTGCCGGTCGCGACCGACTTCGGCAAGCCTGCCGCGCCGCGACGGTCGATGATGGCCGGCGGATCGGAAACCGTGCTGCTTGTCGAAGACGACGATCGCGTGCGTGTCCTCGTATCGACCATGCTGCGCAAGCATGGCTACACGGTGCTGCTCGCCTCTCAGGGCGACCAGGCGCTCGAGATTGCAGCGCGCCATCATGGCCGCATTCACCTGCTGCTGACTGATATCGTGATGCCTGGGATTAGCGGCCGCGTGTTGTCGGAACGGCTCATGATCACGCGCCCCGATACGCGCGTCCTGTATATGTCGGGCTATTCAGACGACGCGATCTTGCGGCATGGCGTGAAGAGCGCGGGGACGCACTTCGTACAGAAGCCATTCTCGGCCGAGTCGCTGGCGGAAAAAATTCGCGAGACGCTGAATACACCGCTGAATGTGCCGACGCGCATGTAACTGGGTCTGGACCCAGTTTCCACAGGTTTTCAACACCGATCACGCCACGGTACGCAGAATCTGTGGACCACTGTTACGGCAACGCCAGCGCAATCAGCTCCGCCGGTGACGTGCGCGATCCGATAGAGACCGCGATGTACTGCTTGCCGTTGAGCAAGTACGTCATCGGGTTGCCGCACGTGCCGCCCGGCAGCGTCAGCTCGTGCACGACGTCACCCGTCTTCTTGTCGTACGCGTAAAACATCGGACCGCCACCGCCGCCGCTGCGGAAGAGTCCGCAGCCCTGGCCGGCGAACATCAGTGTCTTCGTCACGACAATGCCGCCTTCGTCCGAGCGGCCGGTCTTTGGGATCGTCATCCCTTTCAGCGCCGGATGCGTTTTGATCCAATCGTACGTGTCGCCGTTGGCGACCTGCCACACGATGTCGCCGGTATTCATGTTGTAAGCCGTGATGCGCCCATACGGCGGCTTCACCATCGGCAATCCCTGAGGACCGATGCCCCATGGGCCGCGGCTGACGCCCGGGCCAACGACAACAGGACCGCCAGCGCCACGTCCTCCACCGCCACCACCACCACCGCGTCCGCCGCCGGCCGCGGGAGCATTTGCAGGACCGGCGTTCGTTCCACCAGCGGCTGCGCCCGGGCCGGGACCCGACGCTCGAGCAGCGCCACCGCCGCCGCCTTCCTGTGGAACGGCGCCACCTGCGCCACCGATGTATGTCATGTCGGAACGCGTGCCGCCCACTTGCAGCGCCTGCACCGACATGTTCGTCACGGACGGCACATACAGCATGTTGGTTTCAGGATCCCACGCAGCCCCCTGCCACAATGCCGAGCCTTGGTTGCCGGGAATCTGCAGCGTGCCACGAAGGCCGCCCGCCACCGCCACGCTCGGCGGCGTGAACAGCGGGCCGAGTCGGTAATCCTTCAGCATCGCCTTCGCTTCGGCTCCCAGCTCGGGCGTGAAATCGATCAAATCCTGCTCGGCGATCCCCTGACGGTCGTACGGCAGCGGCTTGGTCGGATGCGGCTGCGTCGGCGAATAATATTCGCCGGGCGTATCACCCGGGCCGACCTTCCGCTCTTCGATGGGCCAGACAGGTTTGCCATTCGTGCGGTCGAACACGAACAGGTTGCTCCACTTCGTCGGCTGCGCCACGGCGCGAATGGCGCGGCCGTCGACTGTGATGTTGATCAACGTCGGCGGCGACGACAGGTCGTAATCCCAGATGTCGTGATGAACGAGCTGTTGATGCCAGATCCGTTTGCCGGTTTTCGCATCGAGGCACACGAGGCTGCCGGCAAAGAGGTTGTTGCCGGGACGATGGCCGCCATAAAAATCGCCAGTCGCCGACTCAACAGGCAGATAGACGTAACCGAGCTCTTCGTCGGCCGAGAATGGCGACCACACGGCCGTGTTCCCCGTGTACGACCACGAGTCGTTCAGCCATGTGTCGTTGCCGAACTCTCCGGGATGCGGAATGGTGTGGAACGTCCAGATGCGCTTCCCGGTTCGCACATCCCAGCCGCGCACATAGCCTTTGGTATTCGCCTTCGAGCGCGGCGCGGTGCCCGCGAGCAGCGCGGCGCCCGTCACGATAGTATCTTTGACCACGACGGCCGGCGAGCTCGATCCGATGGTGCCGTCTTTGGGAAGCGGTTGATCGAAATCCTCGTACAGATCGACGATGCCGTTCTTGCCGAATTTCGGATCGGGAATACCGGTCTTCGCATCGAGCGACACCAGGCGATAGCCCTTGGTGATGAGAATGATGCGCTGTTGATCTTTTCCGTCGGTCCAATACTCGACGCCGCGGCTGACGCTGCGCGGCGCCATATCCGCGCGCTCGCCCTCGTCCAGGCGATACATCCACAGCGTCTCGCCAGTTGCGCCATCGATTGCGACCACGGCGCGCCGCGTGCCGGCCGTCGTATACAGCACGCCGCCGACCATCAACGGCGTCGCTTCCATGTTCGCATCGGCGCGAGACCCGTAGTTGTCGGCCTTCCAGCGCCAGGCGATTCGCAAGTTCTTGACGTTGTCGCGGTTGATTTGATCGAGCGGCGAGTATTTGGTGCCGCCGGCGTCTCCACCCCAGTGCGGCCACTCACCGTTCTTTGCGCCGGTCTGTCCCGACACCATCATCGTCGCGCAAACGGCTATCGCCAGCACCGGGACCCACATCGGCACAGCGCGCAGAGATCTTCTAAGCATTCGACATTATAACGAGATACCGAGACTGGCTTAGTGACGAGCCGCGGTGACGAGGCTGGGCATCGCAAGACTGTCGGGAGCGACGGCGGGTATCGAGAGGAGGAAGCACGCGCCAATGTCGGTAGGCAGGAGCTGGAGAGCGCCACCGTGCGCTTCGGCGATGCCCATGGCGATCGACAGGCCGAGGCCGGTTCCTTCGCCCACCTCTTTCGTCGAGAAGAACGGTTCGAACACGCGGCCCGCCAGCGCCGCCGGCACGCCCGGCCCATCGTCGCGAATCTCGATGGTGACAATCTCATCGACGCACTTGGTCGTGATCGTCAGCGTTCCGCTTTTGCGCACCGAGCGCATCGCCTGCTCGGCGTTGAGGATGAGATTGAGAATCACCTGCTGAATTTCTTCAGGGTTCACGACCACCGGAGGCAGCCCTTCGGCGTAGCTCTCGAACAATCGAATGTTTGCCGACACGAACTCGTACGCCCGCAGCGCAATCGTCGTCTTGACGATGTCATTGATGTTGGCCATCGTGCGCTCGCTCGATGATCGACGCACGAATGCGAGCAGGTTCCGCACGATTTTACCGGCGCGCACGGCCTCCGACCGCACCTGCTCGAGATCGCGGCGCAGCTCTGGCCGCTCTTCGGCGTCGATCAACAGCTCGGTGAATCCCAGAATCGACTGCAGCGGATTGTTCAGCTCGTGCGCGACGCCCGACACCAGCTGTCCGACCGCAGACAAGCGTTCGCTGTGAATGAGCTGTCCGCGTAACCGCAGCTCGTCGGTAATGTCGCGCGCCATGTACACGAAGTGGGTCACCGCCCCTTGAGGACTGGTCAGCGGAACAATCGTGCATGCCGTCTGGAATGTCGACTCGTCCTTCCGTGCGTGCAATAACGTTCCGCTCCAGATCTCGCCCTTGTGGATTCTGCGGATGTCGGTGAGCTTCGATTGCGACTCGCGCTCCAACACGGCGGCTGGCGATCGATCGAGGAGCTCGCCGATCTCATAGCCGACCGCGTCGCAGAACGCGCGGTTCGCATGGCGCACGATGAAATCGCTCGACACGATCAAAATCATTTCGTTCGCTTCTTCGACGGCCGCTCCCATCAGACGCAGCCGCTCGTCCACCTGCCGCAACTCGGCACGTTCGACGGCAAGGCGTGCCATCAGCAACGGCAGCACCGACACGACGGCGACGGCGGTCGAGAGATCCTGGAGAGAATCGGACGCGCCGGACGGCGAGGCCTTGCGGAGTCCGTAGTCCATCACCGGCAGCAGCACGAGCCCTGCGAAAATGACCCACGGGCGCGACGGCGTCTCTTGCGCCTCACCAAGGTCGACTGGCGACGCTACTTTTGATTTCGGTGCCTCTGACGCCGCCCACGGGTAGAAGGCGAACGGCAGAATCCACATCGCGTCGCCAATGGACACGCTCTGATAGAAGCCCTGCGCAATGTCCGCGTTGCCCAGCGTGAGCGTCAGAAGGCTGATGGACAGTCCGACCGCGAGACGTCGATAGGTGGCTTTCCATTCCGCGTCGTGCGCGAGAAACATCGCGACGAACATCCCGAGACACACAAGCATCCCCTGCGCCTCGGACAGCAGCAGCAGCGATTGCGTGGCCGACTGCGACGTCGCATAGGCATCGGACACGACAACGAAATGCGAATACAGAAACCCGGTAAGGACCGCGATGCCGGCAATGTCCACCGCGGTCGTGGCGGCGACTTTTTCGCGCGCGCCACGATGTGGCTGCGCGAGCAGCGCGAGCAACGGCGCGACGCCGCCAAAGAGCGCAAACACGGCGTGCCATCCGAGCCACGATGTGCTGACACCGAGCAACATCTCGTCGACCGACCAGCCGACGACGCTGATGGCCGACAACAGCAACCCGAGCGCAAGCGTCGCCCAGAAGAGCCACTGACACCCCGTCCACACGTGACGACGCCGCGCGATGACCGTCACACCCACCATGGGCGGCACAAGCAGTGCCACGATCCGGAACCAGGGGAGCACGGCGGGAAACGGTCGAAGATAGGCCCCTAAAACGGCGTATAAAATTGAATATCCGGCGCCAAACGCAAGCCAACCCATCTACGATCATTTCGGCCGAAGTGCCCCCCAGCCATAGGGTTCGGACGTATTTATGTGAAGGTTTTCACTGTCGGACAAGGACCGACGCCTGAACCGACCCGCTATACTTTCTACAGTTTCATGCCGGCCGTTCTGATCGTCGAAGACGATGCCGATATTGCGGCGCTCATCGCGCACTATCTTGAAAAATCGAGCTATGCCGCCGAAATCGTCCCCGACGGCGGCCGGGCGCTGACGCGCGCCCGCGAGGCTCGGCCCGATCTCATCATTCTTGATGTCATGCTGCCGGGATTGAATGGGCTCGAGGTGTGCCGCGCCCTCCGCGACGACACCAGTACCGCGGCGCTCCCCATCATCATGTTGACGGCGCGCGGCGAGGAATCGGAACGCATTCTCGGGCTCGACGTCGGCGCCGACGATTACATCGTCAAGCCATTTAGCCCGAACGAGCTGATGGCGCGGGTCCGCGCGCTGCTGCGCCGCACGGCACCCTCTGAAAATCGCGTGCTTCGCTGCGGCCCCATTTCTCTCGATGCGGCGGGCCACACGGTGTCGACGGACGGTGCAGACGTGCGGCTGACGGCGAAGGAATTTCTCCTGCTGCAATATCTGATGGAGCATCGCGGCCGCGTCCTCTCGCGCGACCGACTGCTGTCGGATGTGTGGGACTACGCCTATCCCGGAGCGACGCGCACGGTCGATGTCCACGTTCGCCGGCTGCGCGAGAAACTCCCGTTCCTCGAGCAAGCGCTCGTCACCGTGCAACAGTTCGGCTACAAACTCATCGAGCCCTAGCGCATGAACATCGGTTTCCGCACGAAGGTGTTCCTGGCGGCCTGCGGCGCCGCCGCGGTCGGCCTCGCGGTCGCTGCCGTCCTCATCTCTCGATCGGTTGCCGCCGAGACCGAAACGCAGATTCAGCAAAGCCTCGTCGCACAGACACGGCTCACTGCCGAACTGCTGTCCGCCAATCCGCCGTCATCGGATCCCGAGGCGCTCGATCGCGAAGCCGATCAACTGAGCGAGCGAAGCGGCGCGCGCGTGACATTCATCGGAAGCGACGGACGCGTCCTCGGCGATTCGGCCGAAGCGTTCGCCGCGCTGGCGAGTCTCGACAATCACGCCACCCGTCCCGAAGTCGTCGACGCCAAGCGATCCGGGCTTGGCATATCACGGCGTCACAGCGCCACGATCGACGCCGACCTGCTCTACGTCGCCGCTCCAGTGCGCCAATCGCCGATTGCCGTGGTGCGGCTCGCGCTGCCACTGACCGTGACGGCGCGTCAGGTGCAGGCCGTCCGGCGGTCGACGCTCTTCGCGCTCGGCTTGGCGGCCCTGGCGGGGCTGGCCGGCGCATGGATGTTTTCAGCTCCGCTCGCCAACCGCGTCCGCGAGATTGCCAGCGTTGCCGCGCAATATGCGCGGGGAGATTTCTCGCGTCGTGTGCCCGATGACGGGAACGACGAAATCGGCAAGGTGGCGCGTGTTCTCGACGATTCCATTCAGCAGCTCGCCGCGCGCCTGAGAGAGTTGTCGACCGATCGCACGCGCATGGCGGCCATTCTGTCGGGCATGGTCGAAGGCGTGCTCGTCGTCGACGCCAACGGCCGGCTGCGTCTTATTAATGATGCGGCGTGTCAGATGTTGAACCTCGAAGCTGTCCAGCTCGGGCGCCACTACGTCGAAGCCGTCCGCCAGCCTGGCATCGTCCAGCAACTCGGTGCGGCGCTTCACGGCGAGCACCGGCTGCCGATTGAAGTCTCGCTCGATGCGGGCACGACAGGGCGGGGTGGGCCGAGAATTTTCCGGGCGCAAGCGGCCGAGGTCAGCGCCGGAGGCGGCGGCGGCGCCGTGCTGGTGCTGCACGACATCAGCGATCTGCGCCGCGTCGATCGCGTGCGGCGCGATTTTGTCGCCAATGTGTCGCACGAGCTACGGACGCCGCTGACGGCTGTTCGCGGGTATGTCGAAGCGCTGATGGACGACCCGACGAGTCCCGAGCAGCGCCGGACGTTTCTCGAGGTCATCGACCGGCACACGGCGCGTATGGAGCGGCTCGTCCGCGATCTTCTGCGGCTGGCCAGGCTCGACGCCCATCAGGAAACGGCCGATCGGCACGCCACGGATGTCGCCGCTCTGTTCAAGTCGGTCTTGGTGGATCTCGCCGAGCCCATCGAGCGGCGTCGAATCAGCGTCGACGTGACGGTGGCGCCTGAGGCGGCATCGATTCAAGCCGACGTGACGAAGCTGCAGGATGCGCTTCGGAATCTCGTGGAAAATGCCGTGAACTATTCCCCTGAGGCGGGGCACGTCGAACTGGATGCGCGTGTCGCCGCAAACGCCATCGATCTCACCGTGGCCGACAGCGGACCGGGTCTTCCCGAGTCCGATCTCGGCCGGGTATTCGAGCGGTTCTATCGCGTGGATCAGTCGCGAACGCGCGACCCTCGAGGAACCGGCCTGGGGCTGTCGATCGCGCGCCAGCTGATCGAGTTGCACGGCGGCCGCGTGCGCGCCGCCAATCGTCCTGAAGGCGGCGCCATTTTCACCATTACGCTGCCCCGCCATGAGCCCGACGTGTCGCTACACCCATCCGCGTAGCCAGTAGTACACCATCGCCACTTCGTCGTATAGCATCGCCGCGCTTGCGTCGAGTGCTGGTCCGCCGGGAAGGACCTGCGTCCACCGTCTGCGTGGCACGTAGACCTCCGGCGTCGAGGGAATCGGATCCCAACCAACTTTTCGAAACGATTTCAGCGCGCGTGCGATGTGCTGTTGTGAGGTGACGAGCACGAACTGCTTCACACCCCGCTCTTTCAGGATGGGCGGCACCAACAATACGTGGTCGCGGGTGTTGGTGGCTTCGTTTTCCTCGATGATGCGATCGGCGTCGACGCCGAAACCTGGGAGCCCGAGGGCCATGTAATGCGCCTGGCTGTTGCGCTCGTTGCCAAAGCCGCCGGTCACGATCACCCACGGGTGATCCAGCGCGCGGTAGACGCGCGCCGCTTCCAACATGCGAAGCGCATGTTCTCTGGTTGCGCCCGAGTAGACGTCGCCGCGCGAGCGATAGGTGTCGATGCCGGCGCCAAGGACGACGATGGCTGTCGCGCCGCGGGCATCGTGACTGTTCATCACCGGGGGGTAGACGGGGGACAACGCGTTCACGAAGGGCACGGCCGTCAGCGGCGTACTCCACACGAGGTACAGCAGCGCCAAAACTGTCACCCAGATTCTGCCAGCGCGTCCGCCATCTTTGCGGCGATACAACAGAAGGATTCCCGGCATCAGCGCGAGGATCAAAAAACTCGGCGTGTTCGGTACCAACAACCCCTTCAGCAGCACCGACACCATCAGACGGCAGTCAATTCGATTTGCAGTTCGCGGGCCCGTTCGTACAGGGACGATCGATCGGGATAGAGTTCGCGCAGCACGATGTGCTCGTCGCCACGCGTGATTTTCAGAATCTGCAACTCGGCGCCGGCGCAGCAGCTGACCATGACGCACGAGGTGGAGACCTCGCCGTTCGAGACCTCCCACATTACGTGATGATCGCGATTCACTGCGGATACCTCGTCATCGCCATGTCGACGATTTCCTCGATCAGCTGGCTGTAGGTGCGCCCCGCTTTGCGCGCGGCCTGCGCCAGCTCGGCGCGTGATGCGAGCCACGGATTCGGGTTCACCTCGATGACGGTCACCGTGCCATCGGGCTTCAGCCGCATGTCGACGCGGCCGTAATCGCGCAGCTCGAGCGCCTGATAGGCAGCGATCGCCGTATTTTGCAGCAGCGCGCTCGTTTCCTCCGACAAATCGGTCGCCACGATCGATTTCGTATCGCGGTAGGCCTTGGTGCCCTTGCCCCATTTCACTTCCGCGGAGGCGATTTTGGGCTTTCCCTCGGGAAGGTTCGACAGGTCGAGCTCGATGACCGGCAGCGCCTCCGGTGTTTCATTCCCAAGCACGCCCACATACATCTCGCGCCCATCGACGTATTCCTCGATGAGGATAGGCGAATCGAACTGCTCGTGCAGCCAGTCGATGCGCTCCATCAATTCCTTGATCGAGGAGACGACGGCGTTGAACTCGATGCCGATCGAGCCGTCCTCGCGCATCGGCTTCACGATGACCGGAAAGTGCAGCTCGTCGGAAAACGCCAACCGCCCGCGGAACGATCGCGCGAAGATCGGCGTGTGGATGCCGTGAAACGCGAAGATTTTTTTCGCGACGCTCTTGTCCTGCGCGAGCATCAGGCCGTGGCTGCCGGTGCCGGTGAACCGTTTGCCGACGAGCTCCATATAGGCCGCGATGTTGAAGTCGGCCGTGTCGTTGCCGGCGAACGATTCGCTGAGGTTGAAGATCAGATCGCAGTCGACGCGCGCAAGGGCGTGCAGGCTTTTCAGCGAGCCATCCAGCTGATGGAGTGAGGGCTCGTGACCGAGCTTCGTCAGCGCGTCGATGACTTCTTCCTCGACTTCCTTCTTGTCGAGCGTGCGCATGAGCGGCGCCTTGCCGTTCGAGGCAGACTCCTCCTCTTTCGGCTCCCACCGATCGTAGAGGACAATGACTTTGAGTTTTCCGGCCATCTATTTCTTGTCGGCCTTGTTCTTGTCGGCCTTGTTC
>JANMJM010000077.1:0-7561 GCA_031371345.1 Vicinamibacteria bacterium | reverse complement strand
CGTCCATCGTCGATCGTCCATCGTCCATCGTCCAACGTCGTGGACGATGGCCGTGGACGAAAGACTGCCTAGAACGTGAAGCGGGCGCCGATGCGCGTAATGAGCGGAGGCGTGACGCCTGTTGCATAGCCGAACGTTGGACCCGACGAGAAATCGGCGCCGGTCGGCGTCGCGGAATTCAACAGGTTGAACACGTCGAAGTCGATGCCGAGCCTCCGGCCTCCACCCAGGCGGAAATCCTTGTTCGCCCGGAAGTTCAGGATGTTGAACGCCGACAGGCTCTGGCTGCCGAACGGCTCGAGGCGAATCGTCGTGTTGGTGTTGCTTCCGATCGCCGGACCGCCATCCGGATCGGCCGGCCGGAAGAGGTTCGTGCGCTGCCCCTTGACGCCAGCTTTGCTCTGGAGGAAGCCGGACACCGAGATGTCGTACGGCAGGCGATAGCTCCCAGTGACATTGCCGGCCCACGACCACGTCTCGTCCAGCGGGAAGAACTGGTCGTTCGGAGTCTGGAACGTGCCGTTGAGCCAGCGGTGGTTCTTGACCGCGAAATACGAGACTTGGCCCATCCATCGGCTGGACGCGCGCTTGGTGAGCGTGAACTCCATCGAATTGTAGCGATCGGTGTTGTCGGCGTTGACGCGCTTTCTCCTGTCGAACGCCGCGCCTCGGTACGAGGCGGCGTAGTCATACAACGTGATGCTCCCACTGTCGTCGCCGTTGCCAAGAACTCCATCCTTGCCAGGATCCCGTCGCGTGATGGGCACGCTGTACGCGCCGTAGGGCCGCGTCGGGTTGAGCGTCGATATGCTGTCGCTGGCAATCCGGTTGATGTACATCACGCGAACACCCAGGCCGGGTCCCAACTCGCGCTCGTAGCTCACGGTTGATTCCCACGTGTTCGGTTGCTTCAGCTCCGGGCTCAGGTCGTAGTTGGAGGCCGCGGTGATGCTGACGAAATCACTGCCGCCATTCAGCCGGAGATCCGTCTCACCAGGCTGCCACAGCTTGTCATTGTTCAGATCGTGCCAGGTGAATACGGCATTCGATGTGGCGGTGGCGGCGAACACGTCGGCATAGGTGTCGCCGAGGATGTAGTTGTAGAGTCCCCACGTCGCCTTGATCACCGACTTGCCGCCGAGATCGTAGGCAACGCCAAGACGCGGCACGACCCGGTTGAAAGTTTGCACGTTGAGCTTGTCCACGTGCTTGGCCGGGAAGACCTGCGGAAAATCGCGAGCGCCGGCAAAGTCCTGCTCGGGCAGATACGAGTGCTGATACTCCCAGCGCAGGCCGAGGTTGAAGGTCAGATTGTTTGACGGACGCCAGCTGTCTTTGAAGTAATACGCGAAGGTGTCTTCGCTGTCTTGCGGGAAGACGGGCGTATTGTAGATCCGGATGCGGGATGCCGAGCCCGACACGCCATTGAGCTTGTCGGTGATCAGCACGTAATTGCCGGCGAGGTTGTTCAGCCACGCATCAGAGGTCCGATCGTAGTACAGCGAGACGCCGGTCTTGAAATCGTGCTGCCCGCCAAACGAACGCGCCGGGAAGAAGCTGGCACTGGCCTCACCCTGATATCGATCGCGCGTCTTGCCCTGATGCTGGACGTGCGAGCCCGTGAACAGTCCCGTTTCAAGATCCTGACGGCTCGGAGCGTCCGCCCGTGCGAACGAGCGGCTGGCGTCGTAATCGGTGACATAACCAGCGTAGCCGCCCATCGCGTTCAACAGCAGCCGCTGCGTCACTGTGCTCTGCCACTCGGCCTTCTGAATGGCCGTCGGATTCTTGTAGTCGCGCGTGGCCTCGAGCGGCCGGAAGCGGTCGCCGCCGTTCTGCGGCTGCGCCTTCACGCCCCGCTGCCACGCGTAGACGAGCCGGTTGCTCTTCGTCATTTGATACGAGAGCTTCAGCGAGTATTGGTACAGAGCGCTCTCGAAATACGCTTGAGGCTCGTCCCCTGTCAAATACCGACCGTCGGGTCCAGGACCGGCGGCAAAGCCGAGAGTGCCCTCGCTCTTGGCTTGTTTCGCATAGCCGCCATAAAACCACAGCTTGTCCCGCACAATCCTGCCGCCCAAATCGGCGGCGTAGTCGTAGAAGGTCTTGAGCTTCGGGGGCGCGCCAATGTTTTGCTTCCTCAGAGCATCGTTGAGATTGCTTGGCTGGAGATTGCCCGGCTGATACGAACCGCGGTACGCGCCGTGGAAGGTGTTGCCCCCCGACTTCATGATCGCCACCATGGAGACGCCAGGCGTCGAGACCTCGGCGTCGTTCCCGGAGGTCCGGACCTGCACTTCTTCGAGACTGTTGTCGATGAAATAGATCGGCGTGTTCTGATCGGCGCCCATCGCGATGTTCATGCCTTCGTACTGAAGCTTGGGCTGCGCCGCCATGCCGTAGCTCGCGGTGTCCTGCCGCTGGGCCAACGTGCTGCCGCCCACGTCGAGCGTCGCCTGGGTCACGCCCGGCGCCATCGCAAGAACGTTCTGGAGGTCGCGGCCTCGTGGCACCGAGTCGAGCATTTCTTTCGTGAACGCGACGCTGGCACTCGTGCTCGTGACGTCGACAACAGGGCTCTGTCCGCTCACCGTCACCGACTCGGTCATCACGCCGACTTTCAGCGCGTCGTCAACACGCGCCACGAAGCCGACTGTCAGCCGGAGATCCTCGCGAATGAGCGCGCTGAATCCGGACAACTCGAATTTGAGTTGATAGGTGCCGGCTGGCAGATCGACGAAGCGGTAATTGCCCCCCTCATCGGTCACCTGCGTCAACTCGCGCACCTGCAGTGACGGGCTCGAGAGCGTCGCCGTCACGCCCGGGAGCACACCGCCCTGTTCGTCTTTAATCGTCCCCTGAATCGTGCCCGAGGACACGCTTTGCGCGAGTGCGGTACCGACCGAGGCGACGATCAATCCGATCACCGCGAACACGATCAGCGACCGGCGTACAAGTGCTGCCATCTCTAGACCCTCCTTCGAGAAAACGTTCATCATCGCGAAGACGCGCGAGCCGCGCGACACACGGTGAGGCGCTTCAAACTAGTTTTCGTATGGGAGAAATATACCCTGAGGCGGGTCTTCTGTTGTCGCAAATTGTCTCGACGACGCTGAACGCGTATTACTCCAAGTATTTGGATCAGAACGACATAGGGCGCTTACTTCAATGCGCTTTGCAGCTGTCTGGCCCGCTCGGAGCCGGGATCCAAGCGCAGGGTTTCCTGCGCTTCGATCCGGGCTTCCGAGATGCGGCCGGTGCTCGCCGCGGCCGCGGCCAGACCGAAGTGTGCAGAGGCGAGATCGGGGTGCGCCTGTACAGCTCGTCTGAAAAATCCCTCTGCCACGGTCGCGTCGCGGAGCTGCATACCAAGTTCTCCGAGCTCAACCCAGCGCTGCCCGTCATTGCTCTGCAAAGGCCTGAGCGTTTTCAACACCGCAATCGCCCCGGATCGATCGCCTGTCTCGCCAAGCGCGCGTACGAGGTCTGGTCCCACCACGTCAGTCCGGGTGGCCGCGTCGAACGCCCGCTGAAGATGCGGGATCGCGTCATGCGCGCGGCCCGCATCTAACAGGGCTTCTCCGAGAACGAACGACACCTCGGGCTGGCCAGGATCAACTCTCAGCGCAGTTTCGAAGTGGATGATGGCGCGGGTTGGCTCGCCGCCGGCGAGAAGCCGCTGGCCCACGCGAAAATGCACGAGGCCCGGGTGCGAAGATATTTCCTCCGCTCGCGTCGCCCAGGCCTCGGCCTCGCTGTATTGCCTCAGCGTGACCAATCGCTCGGCCATCCGTATACGTTCTTCCTCGACGCCGTCCGTTGCGCTCAGCGGTCGCGCGGCAAACATCATGGAGATGATCACAGCCACCACAGCGGTTCCAATAACGGCAAGTTTTTTCCAGCGGCGCCCGGCGGCCGCCTGACACACGCAGTCGACGGCCGCACCGCTGCCGACGCTCAAAGCGATCAACAGCGGAAGGGTGTAACGATCGGCCACAAAAAAGGCTGCGACGACGATTCCATACAGCGGCACGAACGACGCCCAGACCACATATTGCGGCCGCAAAATCCTCGGCGCCGCGACGACGAGCCCGACGAGCCCGAGCGGCGCCAGCAGCCACGAACCTACCGCCAGCACGCGAAGAAACGTTCCTGCATCGCGCGCGAAAAACGGATAGCTGTAGTTCAACCAAATGGTATCTGCGCCAAACACGTACGAGATTTTCCGCAACAACAGTTTCACCGCTGGCACCGGGTGTTCCCCGATCCACGACCAGCCTAACGCGTAGAAATGATCCGACACCTCCGCGTCGGTCAACGCATGTCCGGCCGCGCGCTCCGCGATGCGCCTCGTGTCTTCTCGCTGGCCTTCGAGATTTGGCGTGATTCCAGGAACAGCACGGTAGGTTCCATCGGCGTCGGCATTGTTGCCGATGAAAAAGTTCAGTCCGCCGTGCGACGGCATCGGCGACCAATCGCCTGCGACGACGATATTGCGAATGATGACGGGTGCAAGCGCCACAGCGACACCGGCAGCAAATAGCGCCGCCAGGCGCGCGCGTGTCGTGATGGCGACGAGCACCGCAAGACACGCGGCCACAAGCATGATGTTCGGACGATTGAGTACATCGAGACCAAACGCCAAGCCCGAAAGGACAAACCAGCGGCGGCCTCCTCTTGCGAAACCGAGCGTGAGACACATCAGCGCGGCGGCTGTGAGAAACGGATCGAGCGCCGACTGCAGCAGAAGCGATTCGTAGAACGTGAATAGCCCAGTCAACGCCGCGAGCGCGGCAGCCACCCAGGCGGCGCGCCGGCCGAACCATTCCTCCGTCATGACGAACACGAACGCGACGGCGCATGTCCCAAGCGCGATCTGCAGCACTCGAACCGCCGTAAACGAGCCTGTGACGCCAAGAACGCCCGCGAGAAAATAGATGTACAGCGGCGAAACGAAATACAGACCCGGACGAAGCGCGAGGTCGCCACCGACAACCCGTTCGGCAAGCCCGACGTACGTCGTCGTGTCGAGTCCTGCATCGGGCTGCGTCAACACGTGATCTTTCAGCTGAAGCACGACAACAAGCTTCAACAGAAACACCGCTGCGAGCAGTATCCAGACGCGCGTATGTGAACGCGGGATGGGTTTCGTGCGAGCGCGCCGGCGGGTCTTCGCCAATGGGGAACTATAAGGGGCAAGGGGCCAAGGGGCGAGGGGTAAGGGGCAAGGGGTAATTACCCCTCACCCATCGCCCCTTACTCCTATCCAGGTTCAGACAATTAGAAGCTGAACCTGACACCGAGGCGAGCGATGCGCGGCGGCAGGATTCCGCCGTTGACCCCTGTCGCGTACCCATATGTGGGACCAGACGCGAACACGAGCGTGTTCGGTGCGTTTGAATTCAGCAGATTGAAGATGTCGAAATCGAGGCCGACGCGCCGCGTGGCCTTGAGCCGTATATTTTTACTGAACCGCAGATTCATTACGTTCAGCGCGGGCCCGCGCACCGAGCCGAACTCTCCCATTCGGAGGGTAACGGTACTGAGCTGACTGATCGGTGTGCCGCCATCAGGATCGGCCGTCTGGAACAGGTTCGTCCGCTGCCCCTTCGCTCCCTGCTTGGACTGTAACGAAACGGCGGCGAGCACATCGAAGGGCAAGTGATAGCTCACGTTGAAGTTGGCCGCCCAGGTCCACGTCTTGTCGGTGGCGAAATAATAATCCTGAGGCGCGTTGAACGTCTTGGTGATCCACCTGTCGTTCTTCACGGTCCAAAACGCCGCCTCGCCCTGCCACCCGTGAGATGGCCGCTTGACGACCGCGACTTCCATCGTGTGGTATTTGTCGGGATTAGGGCTGTTTACAGTAACCGTTTTCACGAAGGCGGCCCCGCGATAGGCGGGATCGTAGTCGTAGAAGGTCACCTTTCCGCCGTCATCGGCGTTACCGAGAACGCGATCGGGCCCCGGATCGCGGCGCGTGATCGGGATGTTGTAGACGCTCGGCGGACGCAAGACGTTCGGTCCGGTCGTGGAATACAAGTTCTTCTGGTACCTGTAAACGTACGACGTGCGGAATCCCATGTCTTTCATGAGCGGATGCTCATAGCTGCCGGTGTACTCGAATGTGCTCGGCTGCTTCAGGTCAGGGCTCACGTAGTTGGAAATCCCGCCGCTGACGCTGACGAAATCGGAGCCAGCGCCGTTGAGGGCGAGATTCACCTCTCCGGGTTGGTACTGCTTGTCGTTATTGTTATCGTGCCAGTTGAAGGTCGCGTACGCTCCCGCGTTAGGGTTGTAATCGATGCCGCGCTGCGAGCCAAACATGTAGCCGTACAACCCCGCTGTCGTCTTGAACACTCCCAAGCCGCCTCCATCCCACGCCAGCCCCACTCGCGGAACAACGGTGACCCACTTGACGAGATTCACGTAAGCGAACGTTCCGTCCGGGAACACGCTCGGAAACTCCTTGCTTGCCGCCTTTGTCTGTTCCGGCAAGTAGGCGTGCTGATACTCGGCGCGGACGCCGAGGTTGAGCGTGGTCCGGCCGTTCACGCGGTAGCTGTCTTTCAAGTACCACGCAAGCGTCTGCTCCATGTCGGATGGATGGACGGGATCGTTGGCGACTTGAATCTGCACAGGCGTGCCAGACACGCCTCCGATCCTGTCGAACACACGAATGTAATTGCCGTAGTGCACGTTGCCGGGGTAGTACCACGCCTCGTGGTCGTAGTAGTACATCAAGCCCGTCTTGAACTCGTGGTGCCCGCCGAGAAAGGTCTTCGGATAGAAACTGTAGCCGGCGTCCAGCATCCACCGATCCTGAGGCCGCAGACTGTATTCGCGGTTGCTGGCGCCGCCCGTCAGACTGTTTTCGCGGTCCAAGTAGGGCTGCACGTACGGGAAGCCATACTTCGCCTGCTGACGCTCGGCGCTGTAATCGGACCACCAGCCGACGTAGCCCGCAACGACGTTGAACAGTGAAGAGGATCCGATAGTGGCCTGGTACTCCGCGCGGTTGATCGCGGCTGGGTTCGTGTAATCACGCGTGTGTTCGAGCGGGCTGAGTTGGCCGGCGCCGTCCTCTCCCACGAACTTTGTGCCCCGCTGCCACACATAGTTCACTCGGTTGTTCTTGGACATCTGGTAGGAGTACTTCATGGACCACTGCTTGATGCCGGTGGTCGCGTAGGCGATCTGCTCGTCGCCGGTCAGGAACCTGCCGTCGGGGCCCGCATCCTTGACGAACCCCGTGATGCCGGTTTCCTTCAGCTGCGAGCTGTACGCGCCATAAAACCAGAGCTTATCTTTCAGGATCCGCCCGCCAAGATCGAGCTGGTAATCGTGAAAATCCTTGACGGGCTGCGTCGCCGTCAGGCCTTGACTTCGCAAATGACCGTCCAGGTTGCTCGCCTGCAGCTTCAGGCTGCCAATTCTGGGCCGCTGCAGCGCGTAGCCATACCGGCCATGGAAATCGTTACCGCCAGATTTGATCACGGCCACCATGGACACCCCGGGCACCATCACTTCAGCGTCGTTGCCCGAGGTTTTCAGCTGGATC
>JANMJM010000076.1:0-15781 GCA_031371345.1 Vicinamibacteria bacterium | reverse complement strand
TGGACGACGACGTCATCGCGCGAAACCATCTCGACCGCAGCACGGTCGAACAGACGGCCATTGGCGCGCTGATGTCGACCGGCTTGGTCGAGAAGGTCTACACACAGTCCGACCTGATGACGATTGACAATTCATCGGATCCCTACCTGAAGCTGTTTCAAAACGCGTTTTTTCAGCCCAGGAGCCCGCATCTCAACGTGCTGGTGAAGAAGTACGTGTATCTCAACGCTCAACCGGGTGGTACGGGGCATGGCACTGCGCACGAATACGATCGCCACATTCCGATTGTCTTTATGGGCGAGGGGATCAAGCCGGGAATCTACGACGCGGAGTCCGGCCCAGAGGACATCGCGCCAACACTGGCGCATATGCTCGGCCTGGCATACCCACGCGAGTACGACTCGCGATTGTTGACGGAGATGCTGCTCGGCAGCACAGGACCGAGACGCTAATTCAGCAGCGGCTCGGCGAGAAGCCGGCGCGTCTCGTCGTGGGTGGGAACACCGGCGATCGCGCCGAGGCGGGTGCAACTGATGCCCGCGGCCGCATTGGCAAACCGTAGAATATCGGGCGGCGCCCACGCGTGAAGAACGGCGTAGATGAAGGCGCCGCGAAACACGTCGCCGGCGCCCGTATTGTCGACGACACTGACGGCGGCAGCGGGTGACATGTGAAAGCGGTCGCCCTCCAGTGCAGCCGCGCCGCGCTCGCCCAGCGTCATACAAATCAATCCCGCATTCAGACGGCGCAGTTTCCGAAGGGCCCGTTCGGGATCATCCTCGCCCGTCAGGACGGCAGCCAGGTGCTCGTTCAAAATCGGGTACGTCGCCGTCGAGATCAGCTGTTCGGTTCGCTCATTCACGTGCTCGAGGTCGGTCGTCACCGCAGTGCCGGACGAGCGCGCAATCTGTGCGGCACGCAGGGCGATAGCGGGATCGTCGTCATCCACATGCACGAGTCTGGCTTCGAGCGCGTTTCCCTCGAGCTGCCCGGCCGCCAACGACAGTCCCTCGCTACGATGCCATAACACCGTCCGCCTGCCGCCATCATCCACAACAATCACGGCTGTGCGGTTCGGCCGGTCGATTACGGTGCAGCGACCAGTATCGACGCCATGTTCCTCCAGTGCGCGTCTGGCGAGCCCGCCCCAAGCGTCAGATCCAAAGACACCGATGTACCGGCTTCTCAATCCGAAGGCGGAGCACGCCGACAAGGTGGTTGCGGTCTGTCCGCCGCTGAATACATGCCGGGCGTGAACGCGACCCTTTCCCGATGCAATCACGTCCATGAGATTCTCGCGAGTCAGGAGAACTTCGTCGACCGAGTTGGTGCCGACACCCACCACATCAAACATGGCGTAATAATACGCGATGAACATAACTATTCGCGCCGCGAGGCCGGCCGATGGCAATGCGTTGCTCGAGTTGTGGAAACGCGCGGGCATCCGTTCGAATGTCACCGATGAGAAGCGGATGGTACGAGTAAGAATTGCGCAGGATCGCGACCTTTTCCTCGTGGCTTGGCATGGCCGTCGAATGGTGGGCAGTCTGATTGCCGGATGGGATGGATGGCGAGGGAGCATGGCCCGTTTGGCGGTCGATCGCGCGTACCGTGGAAACCGCATCGCCACGCGCCTTGTTGAGCGCGCTGAAGCCAGACTTCGCAAACGCGGCGCGAAGCGCATAGGCGCGCTCGTGTTTGCCGACAACACACTCGGCCAGCGCTTCTGGCGCACTGCAGGGTACCGCCGAGAGCCGACCGTCACACGGTTCGTGAAGAACCTTTAGTTCCAACCGACGATGGACGATCGACGATCGTTACAGCCTCTCGAGCACCTGCAGATACAGCGCGCGAACGCCGGCTGTCGTCTCGCGATACGCGTCCAGTAATTTTTCGCCAGCAGACGGCCGTGAAAAGCCCATGCGCACGGCAAGCGGCGCAACCGAGGCGGCATCGCTGCTGATCCAGCTGAGGTTCGTGTCGGTTTCCATGCGCGCCATCAGCTCGAGTGAGCGAAGAAACCGGTGCGCACCTCGAAGACGATCGGTCTCGGCGGGTGTGAGATATGCGGTGACTGGCAGCGACGCGAGCAGTTGTCGTGTTCCAGGAATGCGGAACTCGGGCCGTTGGAATCCCTCGCGGATTTGCACCATCTGCAACATGAAATCGATGTCGGCAAGACCGCCCTTCCCCACTTTGAAATCGAAGCGGCCGCCGTCTTCGTGCGCGAGCTCGCGTTCCATTCGCGCACGAACGTCGCGCATGGTCGCCGGGATCGTCGAATTCCATGGGCCATAGACGAAACCGGTCACGAGACCCTGGATGCGCGCGGCCATTTCGTCCGGTGCCGCCAACGGCCGGCAGCGCGTCCACGCGAGCCGCTCCCAGTCTTCGGCGCGCGTGTCGAGATAGCGCTGGAACATCGACACCGGCATCGCCAGCGCACCTTTGCGGCCCTCCGGTCGCAGACGCGTGTCGACGTGATACACGGTGCCTTCCGAGGCCGGCTTATCCAGAAACGTCGTCATCGCCGTGACAAACGCCTGATACTGCTCGAAACTTCGGCCGTCCTCGGGATCGCCGTCGTAAAACACGACCAGATCGAGATCGGAGTGCACTGCCAGCTCGATGCCGCCCAGCTTGCCGAGCGCCATGATGGCCCACGCCTTACGTTCGACCGACTGCGGCGCGTGCCACCGGGCCGCACGCTCGACACAAAGCTCGGCGAGCAGCGACAGTTTCTCCTGCAGGAGATCGAGGTTCCCCCCGGCAAGCCACTCGAACACCATCTTGAATTCTTCGAGGTTCTTCAAGCGGCGCACCTGGTTCATCCGCGCTTCGCGATCGAGGTCTTCGCGCCAATCGAGCGCCGACGCGATTTTGCGGCCTGCTGTGTCGATGTCTTCTGGCGGAAGAATCATCGAATCGAGCAGCTCAGGGTAGCGAATCAGGCGCAGCGACGACAGATCGCCGGAGTCGAGCGCCAGAATGGTCGCTTCGCGAAGGGCCCGGTGCTCGAGGAGGCTGCGATAGAAATGAATCGGCCCGCCTGTGGCCGCCGCAAGCTGTTCGAGTCGCGTCAATACCTGTTCTGGCTTTGCGCACTCCACCAGGCGCGACATCAACGCGGCAAGCACGTTCGCGACGACATTGCGCGCGACGGCGGGTGCCTGCGCGGCTGCGGCCGCCTGATTCATGGAGAGCATCGCCTCCAGTCCGGACTTCCCGTCGGCGAGACCGCAGCTCTCGAGATACTCGATTGCCGCCTGTTCCGGCACTTCGTCATCGAGGATGCGAAACAGCTGCCGCGCCTCGAACTCGCTCGAGTCCTTCTTGTGTTCGAAAAGATCGAGGTAAATTTCGTTCACGCGATCGCGATACGCGCTGAGCTGTTTGTCGAGATCCTCCGACGATCCAAGCCCGAGCCGTCGCGCGCTGATGTCGAGCTCGCGCACCTCGTCCGACATGCGGTGGGTCTGGTTCTCCTGCACGAGCTGCAGCCGGTGCTCGACCGACCGCAGAAACACGTAGGCATGACTCAGCTCGTGCTGCACCGACTTGGGTACGAGGCCGGCGCGAACCAGCGCGTCGAGTCCCGCCAGCGTGCTGGGCTGGCGGAGTGCCGGCGTTGGCCCACCGTAGGTCAACTGAAATACCTGCGTAAACAGCTCCACCTCGCGGATGCCGCCACGGCCAGCCTTCACGTTCCTGTCGTCGGCCCTGCTGCCCAGCGCCTGATCGCTGCGCGCTTTGTACCGCGAGAGCTCTTCAAGCGCGGCGCGATCGAGGTATTTGCGATAGACGAACGGCTGCACCCGGTCGATGAAGCGGCGGCCGAGTTGCACATCGCCGGCAATGGGCCGCGCCTTGATGAGGGCAAACCGCTCGAAGGTCTCTCCCCACGCGGTGTAGTACTCGTCGTACTCCTCAAGCGAGTAGGCGATATTCCCTTTGGCGCCGCCAGGCCGCAGCCGGAGGTCGACGCGGTACAGATAGCTCTCGCCCGTGTACTCGCCGAGCGCGGCGGTCAATTTCCGGCCAAGCCGGTGAAAGAAATCTCGCGATGTGGACGGGTCTTCTTCACTCGAGTCGTACACATAGAGCAAGTCGATGTCCGAGCTGTAGTTCAACTCGCGGCCGCCCAGCTTCCCCATGCCAATGACGGCGAAGGTGCCTGGCGCGGCGGCGCGTTCTTCGGCCTCCAGCAGCTGCCTCGTTACAATTGACAGAGCGGTGTCGACGACGACGCCGGCGAGATCGGAAATCTGCGCGGTCGCGGTTTCGACGGTTTCGCGACGCAGCAGATCGCGCGCCGCAATACGCAGCGTCTCTCGCCGTTTCCAGCGCTTCAGCGTATCCAGCGCTTCGGCAGGATCCTCGATCGTGCTGAGCTGCGTTTCAATCTCGTCCTCGAGATCCCGCCGGTCGGGAGCGCTTCGCTCGAACTGCGAAATGAGCCAGTGAAAATATTCCGGATTGCGGATGAGAATTTCGCTGAGGAATGGCGATGCACCGAGCACGTAGGTGAGCACGTGCAGCGCGCGGGGATCCTCGCGCAGGTAATCGAGAAACATCGACCGTCCGGTTCTCGCCGCGAGATAGCGAGACAGGCCCACCACAGCCGCATCGGGATCGGGCGATTCGAGGAGCGCGGGCAGCAGGTCCGCCGCGATGCGGCCGAGCGCCTCGCGGACGATGAGATCGTCGGCCATCGCCTGGAAGTGCGTGTCGGCGGCGACGGCATCCCGAAACCCCAGCGACGCCAGGTAGTCGCGAGCCTGATCTTCGGCGAGGTCGGGGGAAAGGAAGAGATCGGATGGGGACGGCAAGGCCTTGGGCTTTGGGCTCTGGGCTCTCGGCCTGGCCTAAAGCCAAAAGCCGAAAGCCCATAGCCGGTCAATCGCCTAGATGTCGTAATACAGCGCGAACTCCCACGGATGCGGCCGCAGGCGAATCGCGTCGACTTCCTTCGTTCGCTTGTAACTGATCCACGTGTCGATGACGTCCTGGGTGAACACGTCGCCCTTCAGCAGGAACGCGTGATCCTTCTCGAGCGCGTTCAGCACTTCGTCGAGACCGCCCGGCGCCTTCGGCACCTTCGCGAGATCTTCCGGTTCGAGATCGTAGAGGTCCTTATCGAGCGGACCGATCGGCTTGATCTTGTTCTGGATCCCGTCGAGGCCGGCCATCAGCAGCGCGGCAAACGCGAGATAACCGTTCGCCGACGGATCGGGGAACCGGACCTCGATGCGCTTTGATTTTTCGCTGCGCGAGTAGGCCGGAATGCGCACGGCGGCGCTGCGGTTGCGCTGCGAGAAGATCAGGTTGATCGGCGCCTCATAGCCCGGTACGAGCCGGCGATACGAGTTGGTCGTCGGCGCGCAGAACGCGAGCAGCGCCGGGGCATGCTTCAGCACGCCGCCGATGTAGTGCAGCGCGGTCTCGCTGAGGTCGGCGTAGGTGCCGGCCTGGAACATCAGGTTCTTCCCGCCCTTCCAGATGCTCTGATGCACGTGCATTCCCGAGCCGTTGTCCTGGAAAATCGGCTTCGGCATGAAGGTCGCTGTCTTGCCGTGCCGGCGCGCGACGTTCTTGACGACGTATTTGAACTTCATCAGTTTGTCGGCCATCACCGTCAGCTTGTCGAACCGCATGTCGATTTCGCACTGGCCGGCGGTGGCGACTTCGTGGTGATGCACTTCCACGTGGATGCCGATCTGCTCCATCGCGAGCACCATCTCGGTGCGGATGTCCTGCAGCGCGTCCATCGGCGGCACTGGGAAGTAGCCTTCCTTATACCGAATCTTGTAGCCGAGGTTCGCCTCGCCCTCCTTCTGCTGGCCGGCGTTCCAGAAGCCTTCCGAGCTGTCGAGGTAGTAGAACGCGTGGTTGTAGGACTGGCCGAACCGGATGTCGTCGAAAATGAAGAATTCCGGTTCCGGTCCGAAGTATGCCGTGTCGGCGATGCCGGTCGACTTCAGATACGCCTCGGCTTTGGCCGAGATGTAACGCGGGTCGCGGGTGTACGCCTCACCCGTCACCGGATCCTTGACGTTGCACAGGAGCACGAGCGTCGGCTCGGCCATGAACGGATCGATGAACGCGGTTTCGGGATCCGGGAAGAGCAACATGTCGCTCTCCTGAATCGCCTGGAACCCGCGGATGCTCGAGCCGTCGAAGCCGAGCCCTTCCTCGAAAGCATCGATTGAGAATTCTTTCACCGACAGCGTAAAGTGCTGCCAGATGCCGGGCAGATCGATGAACCGGACATCGACCATCTTCACGCCCTTTTCCTTGATCAATTTCATTACGTCTTGCGCAGTCATTAATCCTCCACTTTGAGAAACGCGCACGCGCCGCTACAGCAGCGGCGCCCGCAATATCGGGCCACTCACGAGCACTCTACCGGGCGTATGACCGGGAAACGCTGGAAACCTGGACTACGAAGGCTGCCGGGCGCCGAATTTATACCACGTCTTTCTCGCCGGTGCGGATGTTATATCCCTGCTCCACCGGCATCACAAACACGCGCCCGTCGCCGATTTCACCCGTCCGGGCGGCACCGATAATCGCCTTGATAGCCTCGTCGACCGAGTTGTCGGGCACCACCACTTCGATTTCCATCTTCGGCAGCAGGCTCACTTCGTACTCGCGCCCGCGGTACACCGCCGTATGCCCCTTCTGCCGGCCATGCCCGCGAACCTCGGTCACGGTCATACCGGCGATGTTCAGCTTCCCGAGGGCTTCCTTGATGTTGTCCACCATGTTGGGGCGGACGATTGCCTTGATGAGTTTCATGCGCTCTCCTTCAGCATGCGTTCGAGGTCTGCTTTCAGCGCCGCCTTCGCGTCTTCTGAGAGTTTCGCCCCGCCGCGAGTGATGTGAAATACGTCTATCGCCTTTTGCCCTTCGGTCGAGATCAGCACGAGATCGACGTCAATTCCATGTTCCGAGATGACGCGGCTGATCCGGTGCAGCAGTCCCGGGGCATCTTCCGCGACCAGCTCGAGAATCGTGTAGCGCCGCGAATGCTCGTCGTCGAAATAAATGACCGGCGCGCGTCGCGCCGGGCCGCGGCGGAAGAGCACGCTTTGCTCCTTGCCGGTGAGCAGTGCCGTGACGTCGTTCTTCCCCGACATGACGTCGGTCAGCCGTTTATCGAACTGCTCGCGCGCCTGCGAATTGCGCTCGAAGAACTTCTCGCGGTCGCTGAACTGGAACACGTCGAGCACCAGACCCGACAGGCTCGTCAGGGCGTGGCCCCGCAGAATGTCCATGCCGAAGTAGGACAGCACGCCGCAGATGTTCGAGAAGAGGAACGGCTTGTCGAGCGAGACCACGGTCAGCTCCCACGCATCGGCCTTCTTCTCCAAAAAGAAATGCGCCTCGTTCGGGCTGATGTTCCGCGACAGGCGCACGTGCCGGTAGATGGCGTCGGGCGTAAAGAGAATCAGATAGCGGCGCGGCAACCCCTCGAGAAACGTCGCCATCTCGGATTCGGAAATGTCGTCCGGCCGGCTCGCCTGCAGCGCCGCCACGAGCGCTTCCTTGCGATCGATGATCTCGTCGCCGTAGCCGAGCGTCATCTGGTTGTACGCATCGACGTAGAGACGCCAGAGCAGTTCTTCTTTCCATGGCGTCAGCGTTTCTGCGCTGACGGCGCCGACGTCGGCCAGCGTCAGCAGGAACAACATTTTGAGGTGCTCTTCGGTGTTCAACAGCGACGCAAACTGCTTCACCACTTCCGGCTCTTCGGTGTCGCGCCGGAACGCAATGCGCGACATCTTCAGGTGGTTGCGAATGAGGAAATCGACCATCTGTCGGTCCTCGTTGTCGAGGCCTAACCGGTCCATCATGACGGCCGCCATCTCGGCGCCCACCTCGGAATGATTCCCTTCGCGCGCCTTGCCGACGTCGTGATACAGCAGCGTCAACACCAACACCTCGGGCCGGCGCAGCTCGCGCAGGACTGGGCCGAAGCGCGGATGGTTCATGAGGCGCTCGACGTTTCTGACCGTCAGCAGCGTGTGCTCGTCGACCGAGTACTTATGGTAGAAATCGCGCGTCACCTTACAGGAAATTTCGTTGAACTCGAGAAAGATCGCGCCGAGCAGGCCGCAGTCGCGCATCTCGCTCAAACGCGCCGACAGGCCCGGCCTCGGCCGCAGGAATTGCACGATGCGCTGCCGATGATCGTTGGTGGGATGAAACGCGTCGGGCCGATAGTGGTGGGTCTCCTGCTCGCGCTCGATCAGTGCGAGTGCATCGTCGGCCGCGGGCACGTTGCGGGAGACCGCCGCATCGAACAACGCAATCCACGACGCAGGACTCGCGGCCGCCTTTGCCGCATTGGCAAACGTGATGCCTTCTACCACCCACATGAGGTTCTCGCCAATCAGGCGAATGGGCGTTGGCGTCGGCGGCAGCGCCGCGCGGCGCACGCGGCCGAGCGCGCGCGTGACGCTGCGCGCGTGCTTGAAATAATCGGTCATCAGCGCTTCGGCGCGACGCCGCGCGTCCGGGTCGGCGTAATGGAGCCGCTCGGCCGCTTTTTCCTGCAGTTCGTAGCTCAGCACATTCAGATTGCGTCCCATATCGAGGTGCAGCCCCGAACGGATGCGCATGAGAAATTCCTCGGCGTCGCTCAGGCGATCGGCCGGCTCGTTGCGCGGCGCACGGCGGCGATCGCCCCCAAGCTTCAAGATCGTCCGCGTGGCCCAAATATCGCGCAGCGCGCCAGGCCCTTCTTTCACGTCGGGCTCGAGCTGATACAGCGTGTCGTGGAACTGGCTGTGCCGATCGTCGGTCAGCACGACCAGCGCCTCGAGAATCTGCGGATGCCACTGGCGGCTCGAGCCCTGCAGAACCGCGTCGAAGCGGCCGGCAAGCTCACGATCGCCGGCGAGCGGCCGGAGGTCGGTGAGCGCCAGGAGAAATTCCGGATTGTCTGTCTCGAGGCGATCAAAATCGGCCAGCTCACGCACATGATGGCCCACCGTGAATCGCAGATCCCATAATGGATGCAGCAGCGCCTTTACAAATCGCTCTTCCGGGCGCCCGATCGGCGCCCCGAACAGCAGCAGCAAATCAATATCCGAGTGCAGGCTCAGCGCACGTCGGCCGTACCCGCCGAGCGCGCACACGGCGATCGGCGTACTGGTGTGCGTCCGTGCCGCGTCGACGAGATCTCTGACGGCCTCGTCCACCGCGTCGGAGTAGCGCGCAAGCGCCTCGCGCCCGCCTTCGCCTCGCTCGGTCGAGGCAATCAGTTCTTGTCGCGCAGTCTCGAGCGTCGCGCCGAGCCGTGCTCGAAGCGCCGGCTGATCGATGTCGCGCCCCTCGACTCGTCCCTTGATAGGCCCCATGCCGACATAAGCTTACTGCCAGCCGGGGCCCTCCGAACTAGTAGACGAGACCGATGCCACCCATCACGACGCCCTGATTTTTCTTCCCGCCGGTGCCCAGGCCAATCGCCACGGCGCCGTCGCCAAGTCTCAGGTAGTCGGCGCCGAAGTGGACGTTCCACGATCCGTAGCTGCTCGGAATGCCGCTCAGCGGAACGGTCACGAGACCTCCGAGATCAAAGAATCCAAACTTGTTGTCCCCGCCTGCCGTCTCGTAATAGTCCTTCAGGCTCATGCCGACTTTGACCGGAACGGCAAACGTGGCTTTTCCGCCGCCAAGTGGCCAACTCGGCCCAGCGCCGAGTTCCAGATACGTGCCCTTGTTGAGCCCCGCGTCGGCTTGCCCGCTCGTTTCAATCGCAATCAGCCCGTACGGCGCGTACTTGCTCGTGGAGGCGGCCTTGAAGCTGACTTCCTTCACCGGCGCCGCACCCTGATTTGGATAGGTATACGCCGTGTAGGTGATGCCGAAATTCAGGCCGGTGAATCCGAGTGTGAGCGTCGAATAGAAATCTTCTTCATAGTGAAGCTGCTTGCTCGGACCAGCCGAGCCCGTCGATCCGGTATGCAGACTGTTCCACACACCAAAATTTACTGAGGCGCTTTTCAACCCGCCCTTTCCTGAGAACAACGCAATGCCGACATCGCCGTACGGCCACATCGTGAGCTTCGGATCGGCCTCCTGCCTGATGCCGCGGAAGTAATAGACGCTCGGAATATCGATGCCCGTTGTCAGCGTGATCGCGCCCGGATTGGGATCGGTCGTCTGGGCGGCGGCACCGGCTGTGATGCCGACGAGCAACATCACCGCAAACAGCACTCTTATTCCGAATCGAGTCGAACGTAAAATAAATGCGGTCACGTGTCCTCCAATGCTAGTAGGTCATGCCGATGCCGCCTATCACGACGGCCTGATTTTTCTTACCGTTCGTGCCAAGCCCAAGGGCGAGGCTGCCATCGCCGAGCCGCAGATAATCGACTCCGCCGTGGATGTTCCACGAACCAAACTTGCTCGCGACGCTGCTCAACGGCACGGTCACAAGGCCGCCGACGTCAAAAAACCCGAACTTGTTGTCGACGCCGCCGACTTCGTAATAGTCCTTCAAGCTCATTCCGACTTTCACCGGCACGGCTAGCGTCACGGCCCCGACCAGCGGCCAGCTCGGCGCGACGCCAAGCTCGAGATAACTGCCCTTGTTCGCTCCAGCGTCGGCTTGCCCGCTCAACTCAAACGCCACGATGCCATAGGGCGCAATCTTGTTGGCCTGTGCGATCTTGAAGCTCATTTCCTTCACCGGCGCGGCGCCTTGGTTCGGGTAGGTGTAGGCGGTGTAGGTGGTGCCGAGGCTCATGCCTTTGGCGAATCCCAGCGTGAATGTCGAGTAGAAGTCCTCCTCATAATGCACCTGTCTGCTCGGTCCCTTCGATCCGGTGCTGCCGCCGTGCAGGCTGTTCCAGACGCCGAAATTGATGCTGGCGCTTTTCAGGGGACCATCTCCCGAAAATAGCGCGATACCGCCATCACCATACGGAAACAGTGTGAGCTTCGGATTCACTTCCTGCCGGATGCCGCGGAAGAAGTAGACCGAGGGCGCGTCGACGCCGGTGGTGAAAGTGAAAGCGCCGGGGTTCGGATCGGGCGGCTGCGTCTGCGCGCTCGCCGTACCCGACGCGACGCTTAGCAGCAAACCGGCCGACACGGCGATGCGGGTGCATCGATAAAGAAAAGAAAATAAATTCACGATCATCCTCCAGTAAGAGTGGGCCGATGCCTGCGCGACGCAGTCACCGGCCCGAGTTAGAGGCAACAGTCAGCTCGGCGTTTGTCTGAGCCATGGCCGGGGTCGCTCCCATCAGTAACAGCAGCACTCCGGCAGCCAGAATTCCTGGCGACTTCTTTCGCATCGGTCCTCCTCGAATAGTTGCGGAACGAGATGACGGCGCGATCCCCCTTTTCGCCGACGCCCGGCCTTCGTGCAAGAGAAACGCCAGCCGGTGCGACGACGCGCGATCGCTCGTTCTGCTCGTTTTCATTAGGAAGATGCACGTTTTTTCAGAATCCGCGGCCTGCGCGGCAGGTTGCCCGCACCAGACGCGATTGTCGGACAGGATGTACCTGGCTACATTTATGTCTGTCTTCAGGTTTGGTTCACATCCCTCGACATGAGAGGCGCGCCAGGGACTCCCCCGGCCGAAAAAATTTCCGCGCGGCGGCGTCGCGGCAGGGACGACCAGGCGACAAAGTTGTAGGAGGACTCGAATCGTCCCGCAGTTTTGTTACTTCTTGAAACGGCGCCAGTCGATGCGGAGCTGGCGGACCTTGTAATTCATGATGCGGCCGGTCGTGTTCAGCAGCCGTGCGGCCTTGGCGCGGTTGCCGCGCGAGGTTTTCAGTGCGTCCTGAATCAGATCCTTCTCGTAGGCGTCGAGCGCGTCCTTCAGCGAGAGGCTCATGACGGTGCCCGACGAGGCGGCCGTCTGCAGCGTCGGCGGCAAGTGGTGCGCGTGCACGACCTGGCCGTCGCACACGACCACCGCGCGCTCGATGGCATTCTCGAGCTCGCGCACGTTGCCGGGCCAGTGATAGGCCATCAACATGTCGATGGCGGGCGTGGAAATCCGCTTGATGTGCTTGTTGTTGGCAAGCGACGCCTTCTCGAGAAAATGATCGGCGAGCAGCAGCAGATCGGGTTTGCGCTCTCGCAGCGGCGGAATGAAGATCGAGAACACGTTGAGGCGGTAGTACAGATCGTCGCGGAACGCACCGTCGACGATGGCTTTCTCGATATCTTTGTTCGTCGCGGCAATCATCCGCACGTTCGACCGAATCGTCTTCGTACCGCCCAGCCGTTCGAACTCCTTCGCCTGCAGGACGCGCAGCAGCTTCACTTGCGTCGAGACATTCAGCTCGCCGATTTCGTCGAGGAACAGAGTGCCCGCTTCGGCAAGCTCGAACCGCCCCTTCTTCGACGTCTGGGCGCCGGTAAACGCGCCTTTTTCGTAGCCGAACAACTCCGATTCGATCAGGCTTTCGGGCAGCGCCGCGCAGCTGACCTTGATGAACGGCCGCTTCGATCGCAGCGAATTGTAGTGAATCGCCTGCGCAATCAGCTCCTTGCCGGTGCCCGATTCGCCGCGCACGAGCACCGTGGTGTCGGTGCGTGCCACTTGCGCGACCTGTTCGTACACCAGGCGCATCGGTCCGCTGGTGCCAAGGATGTTCGAGAAGTCGTACCGTTCCTTCAGCTCGATGCGGAGGTGCGTGTTTTCCTCGCGCAGCCGTTCGCGCTCGGCATCGACGACACGCTGGATGCGGATCGCCTGGGCCACGAGCGAGGCGACCACCCCGAGGAATTTCACCGTGCGATCGAAATCGCGCTCGGCCTTGAAGCGGAAGTCGGCACCGAGCGCGCCCACGGCTTTGCGATTCAGCAAAATCGGCACGCACACGAAGCTGATTTCCTGGCTCGGCAGCTCCGGACGGTCCGACGTGCGGCGCAGGAACATGGGCTCGCGCGACACGCGCGGTACGACGATCGGTTTGCCGCTCTGCACGACGCGTCCGGTAATCCCCTCGCCCACCTTGAATTTGGCGTCGGCTTTGGCCGGCGCCGGCCCCTCGGAGGCGATCACCTCGATGTGCTCTTCGGTCGAATTCAACAGCGCGATGCTGCTGCGCACGACGGCATGGTGACGCTCGAGAATGCCGAGCACCTGATGAAACGCGGTCTTCTGGTTGGACGCCGCGGCCAGCGTCTGACTGATTTCAAGAAACGTCGAGAGCCTGCGAAGCTCGTTGGTATTGCTCGTCGTGGTCGTCTCTGCAAGTTTCACAGCAGCACTTGATGACATTGGGCGGCCCCCGCCGAAAAGAGTTCTGCGAATCTCTCAGCAAAGCTGGTTCCACATGGGCGCTCGACCCGAATCGCCGGAATGCCAATGTTTTCGCCATATGCGACGACGTGATGACGAGGTCGCTTCTCACAACTTTGAAGAGAAAACCATTCTCAGAGACATTTGTGTAGGATAATTGTTGATGTTCTATCGTTGGACGAGAGACCTTCATCTGTACTTCGGGCTGTTCATCAGCCCGTTTCTTCTCCTATTTGCGGTCAGCGTCTTCTTCTTGAATCACGCGAAGATCGTTCCCGACCACTGGTCCAGTGTCGATGTTCACAAGGTAGACATTCCCGCAGACATCGATCGCGCCCAGGGAAAAGAGGCCATCGCGCGCGCGCAACTGATTCTTCGGCAGATTGGCGCAACCGGCGAAATCGGCTTCACCCGTTTCGTCCGGCAAACTCGGCATTTTGTATTTCCGGTATCGAAACCCGGGCTTGAAACAAATGTCGATGTCGATCTGCAAACGGGAACGGCAACCGTGTCGCGCCGGCTCACGAGCGTCTGGGAGCGACTGGCCTATCTTCACAAAATGCCGGGGCCCCATAACGTCGCGATTCGCGGCAACTGGGTTTGGACCGCGGCGTGGCGGTCCTTCGCCGATGCCACGATCTATCTCACGCTCTTCATCACCATCACGGGGATATATCTCTGGTGGGTGCTCAAAGCCGAGCGCACGATTGGACTCGCCCTGCTCGCGGCCGGCGCCTTCACCTTCTTTGGGTTGATCTATGCCGTCATCCGGTAAGGTCTTCGAGGCGTGGAATCGCAAGCTGCACTTTTACCTCGGCCTGTACTTCCTCTTCTTCCTCTGGCTGTTTTCGCTGACCGGCCTCATGTTGAATCACGGCCAATGGCTGATGTCGCTGGCGGCCAACGAGCGCAAAGAGACCCGTTCTGAAACGTCGATCCGGACGCCGGCGGGAACAACAGAGGCAGAGCGTGTGAGCGATGTCATGCAGCAATTGGGCCTCGCGGGCGAAATCGACCTGCCGGCGACGCAGCCTTCAGGACAGCTCGCGTTCAACGTGAGCCGGCCGAGCGATGCCAGCCAGGTGCGCGTCGATCTCGGGCAGAACCGCGCATCGATTCAGCATTTCGACAACAGTGGGTGGGCGACGTTCAGAATCTTTCACACGTTCAGCGGATCGAGGTTCAACCAGCCGTCATCACGCCGCGACTGGATGTTGACGACAATCTGGGTGCTGGCGATGGACGCGATGGCGGTGGGACTTATCGTGATGGTGCTCGGCAGCTACTACATGTGGTACCGGCTCAAGGCGAAGCGCCGCCTCGGAGTCATCGTGCTGGCAGCAGGCTTTCTCAGCTGCGCAGCGTTTCTGGCGGGTTTCTAGCGCCTCGAGACGAGTTTGAGATCGACGTGGACGAGTGCGCCGGGAGCGTCGGCGTTCACTTGGGCCAGGCGCGCGGTGCGAATCGCCTGCGCGATGTGCGGCGCGATCATCTGCACAAGCCGGCTATGATCCTCGGTAAAGGCCATGCGCTGACTCGAATACAGCGTCACGGCGCCAACCAACGACTCGCCCGCCACGAGCGGGACACCCAAGGACGACTTGAGCGAAGGCGTCTGAGTCCTCGCGCGGCGCCCGAGGTCGAGCGCTGCCTCGGAATTCACGATGACTTGACGGTGAGCCGCCACCCACCCGCTCAGCCCGTCGCCGAGTCCGACGGTCGTGCCGCGCACGTTACTGGCGGCCGGACCGGCCGCATCCATCACGACGAGCCGCTGACTCGCATCGTCAAGGATGTACCACGCAATCGTCACATCCGGCGCGATGCCCGTCATCAACTTCGATGAAAGTGCGAGGACATCGCCGACTGTGGCGTCTCCCGATGCCAGTCGGACGAGGCTGATGAACGCCAGGACGTCGTCGGAGGCGGCCGGTGCCGCCACCGGTGAAACCACCGGCTCAGGAAGCTGAGGCTTCGGCTTGGCAACCGCATTGGCGATTTGCCGCATCACATCGCGCTGGGCCGGAGTTTCGACGAACGAGGCCACGATGTCGCGGTGCACGCGGATGAACGTGTCGACTACCAGCGGCTCGTACATCGTCCCGCTGCGCGCACGGAGGATGTCGAAGGCCTCGCCTTGCGTCAGCGCAGAGCGGTACGGGCGGTCCGACGTCAACGCGTCAAAACAATCGACAACCGAAAGAATGCGCGCGCCAATCGGAATGTCGGTGCCGCGCACGCCGCGCGGATATCCGGTGCCGTCCCAGTTTTCATGATGGCAGCGGACGATCGGGACAACCGGATAGGGGAAATCGACAAGGGACAGGATGTCTGCGCCAACATCCACGTGCCGCTTCATCTCCTCGAACTCTGCTGGTGAGAGTTTGCCGGGCTTACTCAAAATGTGTTCTGGAACGGCAAGCTTCCCCGTGTCGTGAAGCAACGCCGCTGCCTCGATCGCTTTGATCGTCGCTGTATCCTCGACATCGAGCGCCTTGGCCAAT
>JANMJM010000066.1:0-14854 GCA_031371345.1 Vicinamibacteria bacterium | reverse complement strand
CGCGAATGCCCTCTTCCAAGTGGCGCTGATGGATGGCTTTCGACCCGTCGCTGCCGGGCTCGGCCGCGGCCGCAAGCGCGGCCTTCAGCACGCCGTTCCTGATATCGCCGCCGCTCACCACGTAGCATTCTGCAAGCGCGCGGAAATCGACGTCGGGTGCAAGCGGCGTGAGCGACGGATGCATTTGCACGCGCCAGATCTGCTCGCGCTCATCGACCCCCGGCATTTCGAACAGCACGTGCGTGCGGATGCGCCGCTCGAATGCGGGATCGAAATTCGCTGCTAAATTTGTCGCAAAAATGACGACGCCGCGGAACGATTCGAGCTCTTGAAGCAGCACGCTGACGATTAGGTTGCCCTCGCGCTGAAAGCCGTGCTCGACCGATCCCGAGCGACGGGAGGCGATGGCATCCGCTTCATCGAACAGCAACAGCGCACGCTGTTCTCTCGCCAGATTGAAGACCGCCGCGATGTTTTTGGGCGTTTCTCCCATCCACATCGATTCGAGCTCGGCGTAGCGAACGACCAGCAAACGCCGGCCAAGTGTGTGCGCGATGGCTTCGGCACAGATGGTTTTGCCCGTGCCGGACGGCCCGGCGAAGTTGAACGCTAAGGCGAGGCCGGTGGGGTGTCGCTCGCCCAGTCCCCATTTGTTGAATATAAGGTCGTAGCTCGTCACCTGGACGAGTGCCTGGTCGAGTGCGCGGCGAGTGGACGGCGGCAAAATGACGTCGTGAAACGTGCGTCGAGGCTCGATGGATTCGACCGCGCGGCGAGCGCCCGACCCGAAGAGATTACCGAATGCAAGAGGCACGGCTTCTATTTTACGGGCAGTCGCCTTTCGTGTAGCATGCGCGCCACAGACGTGGAGGCCTGAGATGAGAAACTTCGAACGAATCTTCTGGTTGAGCGTGGTGTGCGTCGCGGCGGTGACGGGTTACGCGTATGCGCAGAATCGTGCGGCGGCCGCGCCGCCCGATCCGACGCATGTTTCGTTTGTGCTCCCCAGCGACATGAAATGGGAAGGCACGGGAGGCCAGCGTCATGTGAATTTGATCGGCGACCCGGCGCAGCCCGGCCTCTACATCCGGCTCGCGAAATGGCTACCCGGCAATTACAGCCGTCCGCATTTCCACGATATCGAGCGCTATTTCTACGTTGTGTCTGGTGCCTGGTGGGTGAGTTCGAGCAAAACCTACGATCCGGCCACCACGTATCCGATGACCGCCGGGACATTCGTTACCCATCACAAAAACACCGTTCATTTCGATGGGGCGAATACGGAAGATGGCGTCATCCTGGAAATTGGGGTCGGGCCGATGAAGTCGACGTCGTGCCAGACCGCAGGCGCCTGCCCGTGAGCGAACAGCGATGGATCAGGAAACCACTGTCGCTCGCGGCACTTGTCGCAATTCTGGCGGTGTCGGCGATGGCGCAATCGCCCTCACAGGGCAAACTGCCGGTGCTGCGTCTGCCCGCCATCGATCCGAGACTTCTGCCGCGGCCGCCCGAGGTCATTCAGCGTGTTTACCGTTATGCGGCTGAGCATCCGGAAGTCCTCCGTTACGTGCCGTGTTTCTGCGGATGCAACGAGATGGGCCATCGGTCGAGCGAAGACTGTTTCGTGAAGCGTCGATCGAAAAACGGTACGGTCACCGAATGGAACGAGCACGGCATCGCCTGCGCGATGTGTATCGCCGTCGCCGAGCGCGCGAAGACGATGTGCGAAGCGGGCGCGTCCCTGACCGATGTGCGCGCCGACATCGAGAAGCGGTACGGACACATCACCGGACTCCGGACCGACACGCCGTTCCCACCGAAGAATAAGTAGACGCTGGAAACTGTGAACTGTGTGTGATGGACGGGCTGATGTTGGGCGCGTTCCATCCCTGCGACAGGCACAAATGCGGATCGAGAAAGGCGCTAGACAGCGCGCGGACTTTGGTGCTAAAACCCACGAACGAATTGAAAAATATCGTCGTTGGAAGCCCACCGTTCAGAAACGGTTCTCCGGAGGTTGTATGAAAATGTCTGCGCGAGTCCTGGCTATCGGCGTACTTGTCGGGGCAACGCTTCTGGCCGCATCAACGAATGCGCGTGCCCAAGTCACAACAGCGACACTGTATGGCGTCGTTCGCGACAGTTCCGGAGGAATCCTGCCAGGCGTCAACGTCACTGTGACTCATCAGGGTACTAATTTAACGAGAGAGGCGATTACGGACGGCCGGGGGGAATTTGCGCTGCCCGGCCTTCCTGCCGGTCCGTATGCCATCAAGATCGAGCTTTCGGGCTTCAAGACCTACACCAGTTCGGGCTTGAGGCTCGGCGCGGGTCAGGAAGTGCGACAGACCTACGCACTCGAAGTCGGTGCGCTGGCAGAGACGGTCACGGTCGTGGAATCCGCGCCGCTCATTCAGGCGACCTCCACCGCGCAGATGCAGACCATGGGCGCCGAGGTGCAGGAGATCCCGGTCTCGCGACGGAATCTCCAAAACGTCATCCTCCTGGGATCTGGCGTCAGTTCGTCTGACAATGCAGTAGGGGGCGGTCGGGCGTTTCGCGTGAACGGCGTCGGCGACGGCGGCAGCGCTATCACGGTGGACGGCAGCAGCGCGCAGACGAACCCCGAGAACCGTGGGTTCGGCAACTACGGCGGCCAGAACCAGATCGAGATTCTGAGCGTCGAGGCGGTCGCCGAAGTGCAGGTCGTCAAGGGGGTCCTGGCCGCGGAGTACGGCGGTTCGATCGGCGGGCAGGTCAACATGATCACGCGATCGGGGACCAACCAGTTCCACGGATCACTGCTGGAAAACTTCCAGAGCGACGCGTTCTCGTCGCGCGATCCGTTCCTGCCGCCGACGACGGCCAAGCCCAAGATCAGATTCAACCAGTTCGGCGGATCGCTCGGCGGGCCCGTTCTGCGGAACCGGGTCTTGTTCTTCACCAGCTACGAGGGCTATCGCGAGCACTCGGGCGTGACGGTGCAGGGGAACGTCGCGACGCAGGCCACGCGCGATCGTATGCTGGCGGCGCTGCCGTATCCCGAGACCAAACTCGTGCTCGCCAATATGCCGCAGCCGAATGTGCCGATCAACGACGTCGTTGGCCGATACACGGATGCCAAGACCCTCGTCCGGCACGACAACACGTTCCTCGCAAAAGTGGACTTCGAAGCTGGCACCGGCAGATTGTCGGTGACCGCCTCGCGGATGCGGCCGTTCGCCTCCGTTCCGCGCATCCAGATCAACAACAATCAGCAGTACACGAACGGCTCGAAGCGTGTATCCACCAACTACGTGCTCACCCGCAGCTCGTGGGTCTCCGAAAGCCGGTTCGGCTGGAATCGCAATACGCTCGACCGGTTCGACGGATTCTGGCTGGCGGAATCGCCGACACGGGGGGCGCAGTCGGACCTCTACAATGTGCGCAAGCGCATCCCAACCTTCAGCGTGACAGGCTTGTTTGGCAGTGGGGATACGGAAATCCTGGCCCTGACCTACGACTCATATAACGTAGACCAGAAGGTGACCCGCCTTATGGGACCCCACTCAGTGAAGTTCGGGTTCCGATGGGCGCGCGAGATCGGCTCCAAGTCGAATCCGCAGACGAACCGGTTTACCTTCCCCACCCTCGATGACTTGCTGGCGAACAAGGCGAGCGATTTCCTGCTCGCCATGGGCAACCCACCGCATCGAGCGTGGGTCGACCAGCTCGGGGGCTTTGTCCAGGACGACTGGCGTGTGACCGACCGGTTCGTGCTCAACCTGGGTCTGCGCTACGACTACTATCCCGGATTTGGTTACAAATCCCTCGATCCTAATGATCCGGCGGAGGTCAACAATCTGAACAACCCGACCGACATTCGCAAGATGGATTTCGGCGCGCCGCGCGATTTGCACAATGTGATCGACGCCGACAAGGTGAATTTCGCTCCCCGCGCCGGATTCGCGTGGACGGTCGATCGCACCGGCATGACCGTCGTGCGCGGTGGTGTCGGAGTGTTCACCACCGGCAACATCATGGCGTTGTTCCAGAACGCGGTAGCGCGCCCGTTTACTCCCGTCCGCCAGGGCTGGAATCGCACGGAGCAGGAGGCGCGCGGCATCGGCTGGCCGTTCACCTATGCGGAGGACGCCGAGAAGATCGTGATCCGCGACTCGGCCGGTAGGAAGAACCTCTATTACATGTTTGAGACCGACATGAAGAGTCCCGAAACCGTGCAGGCCACCTTTGACGTGCAGCGGCAAATTGGGAAACTGGCGTCAGTGTCGGCGGGCTACGTTCACACCAGCGGGAAGAACATGCCGATCCTCCTGAACTTTGCCAACGCCTACGATCGTGTGACCGGCGCCCGGCCCAACCCGGCCATCACCCCCGGGGGGTGGTATATCACCGACGATCAAACCATGAAATACAACGCGTTCGAGGGGAACGCCAGGCTCAGCCGGTTCCATCGCCTGGACCTCGCGGTGCACTACACGTTGTCGGAAGGCCGGTCGCAGCAGGGAGGGAACCTGGTTGGTAACTTCAACAGCTCGATCGGTGCCGACACCTACAACAACACACAGGACTTCTTCAATCCCAATCTCGACGTCGACTACTCGCCTCTCATCGGTGAGGTCCGCCATCGCATAACGGGCACGACCGTCTACGAAATCCCGTGGCTGGCTGCCCGTAAGGACGTGCTGGGCGCCGTGCTCGGTGGTTGGCAGCTTTCGAACGTGCTGAATTTCCGAACGGGCGAACCGCTGCGGATCACGCAGGCGTCGGGTATCGCGAACAGCCGGCCCGATTACAACGGCGGGAACCAGATATTCGACAACTGGCGCGACACGCTGCAGTACCTCGACAAAAACGCGTACACGCTGGTGGAGACCTCGCCGATTACGCGGGCGACGATTCGGCCGGGCAACCAGAACTCCTCTCAGGTACGGGGACCTGGCCGGCGTCGCGTGGATATGACGATTGCAAAGGCGTTCACGTTGCGCAACCACACACAGCTACAGGTTCGTTTCGAGTCGTTCAACGTGTTCAACTGGCGGCTTTTAAACAATCCGAACACGACGGTCACGTCGCCGACGTTCGGCCAGATTACGAGTGTGGCGTCGACGCGCACTGGTCAGGTCGGGCTGCGACTGACGTTTTAGGTGAGAGACCGATGGCTGCGCGCTGCGCAGCCATCGGCCAGCTACGCGTGCCCAGGGTCAGTTCGCCGCTCGTCGGTCGGTCGCCTGTCCTTGTTTGAGAATCGAGTTGGTCTCTGCCGACGGCGAGGGCTGTCGAGGCAGGTCCGCGACGAAGACACACCCCAAGTTGGGGAGGTCGCGCACGTAGATGCGTCCGCCGTTTGCGACGACCGCCCACTGGCTATAAGCGAGGCCGAGACCCAAGCCGGTCCGGTCGGACCCGCGCTGTTCGAACGGATGAAATAACTCGGAGCTTTTCCCTTCGGGGAGGCCGCCACATTCATCCTGAACCTCGATCAAGACACGCTCGGCCGACGCGATCGCCCTGAGCGTCACCGTCGAGCCTGGTCGCGTGAATTTGATCGCATTCTGGAGCATGTTCCTCACAGCCGCCCCAAGATTTTGCCGGTCTCCCACAATCTCCGCCTCGCGGTCTGGGGAAACCACCTTCAGGGAAACGTTATGACTGGAGGCCAGGAGCCCCGCCGCGAGCGCGAGCTCTTCAATAAACGTCGAGACGCGAAATGCCAACGGATGCTGAAGGCCGCTCGTCATCCGCACGTCGGCGATGGATTTGTCGACGAGCGAGTGCAAGTCGATCAAGCTTCGGCTAATCAGCGCTGCCGTGCTCCCTGACACTCCGGCGTTGCCCTTCTTCAGCACCTCGAACGCAATCGTGACGGTCTGAAGCAGGTTGCGCAATTCGTGAGCGAAGAAGCCCATTTCTGTGCTGCCGCGAGCACTCTCCTCGGCGAGCGTGGATTGGTTGCAGTCGTAGCCATACGCCGTGACCGCGTCGGCAATCGCATCGTCAAGGCACTGGTTCAGAGTACGAAACTCGTCGGCGCCGATCGGCGCATGGCTTTCCATCGCCAGTTCTGTAATCGACTGGCAGACATCGCCGTAATCGTGGACGACCTGCCCGACCGTAAATCCCTGCTTGAGAAGATCCTGGCCGTGAAGGGCGGCGCTCCTCCGGATATCAGGATGGTCCTTCTCGTGGTACCGCAGCACCTCGACAAGTTGGTCAAGAAAGAGGGGCACTCCGTGATTGATTTCCAACTCCGTAGGAGTGGGGATCAGCCTCGCGGTGACTTTGGCGCGGCATCGGCCAATGATTTCGTCGCGATTCAGGCTGATGAACTCGTGGAGCATCGATCATCAGGGTAAAGAATCGCCGGTTTGACTGCTGTTCAATACGGCACAGGGGTATTCCTGTAGGCCGTTGTTCTTCAGTTTCCGCCTCGAATGAAGCGCCAGGGCGGTTTTTACGGAAATTGAAGGAATCCTGTCAAGTCGCCGATAAATCCTCAGCAGTCATGCTCTGGACGTTTCAGCGCGGCAACGAGCGCATCAGCATTGAATCCGACGCTGACGCCGGCCTCCTTGTGGTCGAGACCGGGGACGGCGCGCCTCGCCGCTATTCGTTCAGCGACGTATCCGCGCTCGCATCATTTCAGGCCGACATGGAGGCGTTCCTGCTGAAGACGGGATGGACCTTTCAGGCATGCTCGCCCGAGCGCCGCCGCGGGCGCGATCGGCGCGGGTTTCCGCGTCTGGCCGAACGCCGCCGGTGGTGGACCGACAGCCCTGAGCTGTGGAACCGCTTATTCGCCGGGAAGATTCCTATGGTTGGCTAGCCAGTCGGCCGAGACCGCGCCGGCATCATGCGTACGCCGGCGATCCATACGCGGGACAATTGTGCGATAGGCGATAAGACCGGCGACCGCCGCGATTGCGCCGGCAACAAGCCACTGCATGCGGAACATACCCTCCATGTTACTAATTTGCCCAATGATCTGCGAGAAAAACGTGCGGAGGACGAGGCGGTGGTAAGATCATATGGCCATGCCTGAAAGGCTTGTCCATGCAAAATGACGTTCGCGCCTCCACGCTGCTTTCGAAGTCGAAGTCTGAGTGCCTGTCGAATTACTGCCCGCGCTGCGGGAAGCACGAGTATGTCAACAGCGAGCAAATCATTGTTGGCGCCGTCACGGTAACCAACTGCCACTGCCGCGCCTGCGACTACTCGTGGCATGTGACTCCCGGTTCGTCTCCCGCGTAACTCCCCTCAGGATCGGCCTCGTTATTTCCCAGTCTTGATGCCGCTCGACCGTGGCGTGTGCCGCGGAGCCGGCGTCGGTGCCGGCGTTGGTACTGGCGTTGGTTGTTGACGCGTCTCGCGTGGACGCGCCTCTGGATCGCGCCGCTCAGGTCGGCGCGAGGCTATTCCGCCGTAGCCCTCGCTATACCCGTAGCTACGACGCCCCCAGCCCGGGTACGGCATCATATAGAACGGATCGGCCAGCCAGCTCGGCGGAGGCAACGGTGTTTGCAGAACGACGGGTGGTGTGTAGCTGGCGATCGCCACGGTTGGGCCCGACTCACGCTGTGGATCGGCCGGCGGCACGTACACGAACTGATGGGCGAGGAGTGATTCATACTCTTCGGGCGTGATTTGGTAGCGCGGCAGTGTTGTCTTTGCGATCGGCTTGTTGGTGTAGACGGGAACCTGAGCCGAGAGGGGAGCCGCGAGGAACATCGAGAGGACCGACGCCGCTACGGTTTTGATCATGACCGTCCGCCTTTCGTCGCTGGCTTAGTCTTTTTATATCACGGAGTGACCATGTCGCGGCGTTTCACGGCTTATCTGACGCGCACCGCACTGGGCGTTGCGGCCGCGTCTTGCACGATTGTGGGCGCGCCTCTCACGCCTCTGAAGTATGACGTGCGGCAGCTAACCTTTGGTCCGTCTCATCATTTTTACGGCTATATCGGCCATGTGGGAAATTCGCCCTACAGCGCCGACGGAAAACATCTCGTGGCGTTGCGCACGGCGTTTCAGAACCGCATGCCTCGTCCAGAGGATGCTGCCGACATTGTCTTGTTGGACGGGACACATAACTACGCAGAGCTGAAGGTGGACGAGACACGCGGCTGGAATCCCCAGCAGGGCGCGATGATTTACTGGAACCCCGAGAAACCGACAAGACAGTTCTTCTTCAATGATCGCGATCCCAGGACAGGTAAGGTCTTCACGGCGCTTTACGACATCATCGATAGACGACGTGTGCAGGAATTCCGGTTTGATGACACGCCAGCGGCCAACGGCGGCATGAAGCAGGGCGGCGGCGCATTCACGGCAATCAACTACGCACGGATGGCGCGGCTGCGGCCGGTGACCGGGTATCCCGGCGCATGGGACTGGACCGAAGGGGTGGACCATCCCCAGGACGACGGGCTCTTTCTCGTCGATACAAAGACGGGCAAGCGGAAGCTGATTGTCTCGTTCCAGAAAATGCGCGATGCGCTCGTGGACAGGCACCCCACGATCGACGGAAAGGCCTTGTTCTTAAACCACACCCTCTGGAACCGGGAGGGCGATCGCATCTTCTTTTTTGTGCGCGCAAATTTTGATGACCCGAAAACGCGGATCAATGTGCCGATGACAGTACGGCCCGATGGGTCGGAGCTGATCGAGCAGCGCGTGTTCATTGGCGGGCATCCTGAGTGGGATTTTCGATCACGAATGCTCGGCGCCGTTGAGGGCAAGCTGATCGTCTACGACACCTTGGCGCAAAAGATTGTCGAGACCATCGGGGGACCTGAGGTCTTTCGTGACCCCGAAGGGGATACGGCGCTGTCGCGCGACGGCAAATGGCTTGTGAACGGCGCAACAACCGGTGCCACGATGCACTATACGGTCATGCGGCGCGCGGACCGGGCGTCCTTGCACACCGAAGACTTCAGCCGTGCCGGTTATACCGGCGGCGACCTGCGCATCGACCCGGCACCGTGCTGGAATCGCGCAGGGGACCGGTTCGCGTTTCCCGCGCTTTCGAAGGATGGCACGCGCCAGATGTTTGAAGTGCGCATGCTCGAGAAGTAGGAACAGCTATTTTTTTGGCGCTCGTTTTCGAGGAGCGCGCTTTCGGGTACCGGCCGCCGCGTTGCGCACGCGCTTGGCAACGACCGGCGCCTGATCGGTCGGTTCCTCAGCCTGCACGACTATCTGCTCCTCCGGGAGTGGGCTGATCATGTCAACGATGTGGCCGCTGTCGCTCGAGCTCTCGCCTGAGAGGGCGTCGTCAACCGGCGGCTGCGTCATGGGCGGCGCGACGCCCGGGGCCTGCTGAAGGGCAGCGCCAGGAAACACCCTCATCTGTCCTCGGCGATCGCGCTCGAGCCTGAGAATGCCTGCGCGCTGGCACGCACGAATCCAGTCGAGCACCGTGCCGTGCCCATTGCCTTGCTCTTCGAGGCCCTTGTCATTCGCGCGCAGGAACTGCTTGAATTGGCGGACGTACATCGGCCATCGAGGCGGCTGCGGCGCCTGTTCGATGGCCTGCCGCACCTGCTGCGCGATTTCGGCGAGCCGGGCTTCGTCGAGGGCCGCCGGCGCCGATGGTTCGCTCTTGGTGTCGCGCGCCGGAGCGGCGGCGGCCACTGCCTGGGGCGCGGCGCCGTCTTCGGGTAGATCGACGGTGATGTTTCGTCCCGACTGACGGATCGTCACGGCGCCCGTCTTGGAAATCTTTTCAACGAAATCGCGGAAGGTCGACGACCCGTAGTTCCGCTCGGAGAACGTGGAATCGAGTTGCAGCAGCGTACTCTTCAGCAGTCCAAGCTGCGGTGACACCTCGCGATCAGCCAGCACCTTCAGCGCACGCTTCACCAACGGAATGATTTGGTCGATGTCGCCGGGTTCCTTGGCCGCTGCATCGGCTGGAACGGTTCGGCGAGTGTCGGTGGGCTGCGATCGTCTTCCGCTCACGAGATTTTCGTACGCGATGAACTCGTGGCAGTTCCGCTGCATCACCAGGCTGGTGAACTGGCGGCCGCCGACGACGAAGACTTTCTTGTCGTACTGTTTCAGCTTCTCGACGAGGGTGATGAAGTCGCTGTCGCCGCCGACAATCACAAACGCGTTGATGTGGTGATGTGTGAATGCCATCTCGAGGGCGTCGAGCGCGAGATTGATGTCGGCGCCGTTCTTGTCGCCACCGGGTGTGACGGTGCGCTGCACCATGCGGATAGCGTGCTGCGAGAGCAGGCGGCTGTAATCGCCCGCGCGCTTCCAATCGCCGTACGCCACTTTGGTGACGATTTCGCCGCGCTCTTTGATGCCTTCGAGTACTGCAGCGATGTCGAGTTGGAGGTTCAGCGTGGTTTTGACGCCGATCTCAATGTTGTCGAAGTCGACGAATACGGCGATTTTGAGGCCAGTGGTTATCACTGAAGGATGATACACTCGTTGCGTTCCTGCTTTCCGAGCCTGCCGCCGCCTCGCCTGTCAGCGAGAGACCTGGCCAAGCCTCAGCCTCCTAAAGTTGTTTGAGTCACCCCGACTTTGGAGAGCCACATGCTCCCGTCAATCGATACGCCACGTGTGTCTTCACGGCACGTGAATGGCACTGGATCCTTGAACAAACTTCTCGGCACCCTGCCCACTGAAGAGTATCAGCGGCTTCACGCGCACCTGGTTCTCGCGCCGCTCAACATCCGGCAAGTGCTGCACAAAGAAGGACAACCGATTCGTGATGTGTACTTCCCATCCGGCGGTGCGTGCTCGTTGACAAAAACGATGCACGATGGCCAAACCGCGGAGGTTGCGACGATTGGCAATGAAGGCGTGATCGGCGCGGGCGTGTTTTTTGGCGACGACCTGTCGGCCACCGACACGTTCGTGCAGGTCGCTGGCTGTTCCGCTTACAAGATCTCGACGGAGCACTTCATGGCGGAAATGGAACGCCGTGAGGCGTTGTACAACCGCGTGATCCGATACACGCAAGCGCTGCTCACTCAAGTGATGCAGACCACGGTGTGCAACGGGCTGCACTCAGCGGAGCAGCGGTGCTGTCGCTGGCTGTTGATGACGCGAGATCGCCTCGGCACAAACGAGCTGAAGCTGACACATGAATTTCTCGCCATCATGCTCGGCGTCCGACGACCAACCGTCACGCTGACCATGCAGAGTCTTCATGTGGCGGGGTTGATTGATAGCGCGCGAGGATCCATCAATATCATCAACCTCGCGGGGCTTGAAGCGACGTCCTGCGAGTGCTACCTGGCGGTGAAGGCGAACTTCCACCGGTTGCTGCCAGAGATCCCACCAGCGGGGTAATGCGATCGCTTTTGTATAGATCGGCGACAGTGTGCCCAAAGAATTTCCTTTGAGAATTTTCGCAGGTCGTTCTGTGAGACTATCCTTCATGAACACTCGTTACCCGCTGTGGAGATCGTTCGCCGCGTTGCTTATTGTCTGCGTCCTACCCTCGGTCGCGTCGGCGCAGGTACCACACTTCGATTCCTTGTACGTGTTCGGCGATAGCCTCGCCGACAACGGCAACGTCCTCATTCAATCTGAATCCCTCGGCGCCAAACCACCGGTTCCACCATCAGCATCCCCGCATCGGACATATTTCAAGGGGCGATTCTCGAACGGGTACGTCGAATTCGAATATCTATGGCAGCGCCTGACGGGCAAGCCACTCGACGGTGCTGACGCGTTGACGCCGTCCCTTGCCTCGCCATCCCTCATCAAAGGCGCAGGCGCGATCGATTTCGCATATGGGGGCACGGGAACCGATTACGTGGATCAGACGCCCGGTGGCATGTGGGCGCCCGGGCTCAAAGGGCAGATTGAACTATTCCGGCAGGCACTTCACGGCAAGAAGCCCTCCGACCGTGCGCTGTATGCCATCGCCACGGGCGCGAACGACTATCGGCTCGATCCGTTCAACGTGCCCATGGATCCGGCGCAGGTCGTCCTCAACATCGAGGAAGGGATCATCAGTCTCTACCTACTCGGTGCCCGCGACGTGATCGTCTTCGACCTGCCAGATCTCGGTCTCATTCCCAGCAATGCCGGTGACCCAAATGCATCGGCTGTCAGCACCCTGCATAACGCGCTGCTTGACGCGGGAATGGCGGATTTGCAGGCGCGGCTGCCGAAGCTCCATATTATTTATGTAAAGCTTGACCCGCTGTTTCAGGAGCTGTTGAGCAGGATGGAGTGGCACGCTCCCGCTCTCGAGGTATTCGGTCCAACGCCGGGGATGTCGGCGTGCCTGTTTATCAATCCGACCTCTTGCGAGAATGTGAAGCCGCGGTTCTTCAACATGAACTTGGGATTTCTCTTCTGGGACGTCGTCCATCCGACGACAGAGGCGCATCACTATCTTTCGGACTATTTGTACGAACAGCTTGCAGCGAGCTACGACTGATCGGTGAAGGATGGCAACCCCTTGCTGGTCCGCGGTCTTCGTAGCGATTCTGATCGCCAGCGGCGCTGCTCAGGAGACGCCTCTGCCCAAAGTCGTCTTGATCGGCGATTCCATCCGCATAGGGTACGCGCCGTTGGTGGCGAAGCGACTCGAAGGGAAGGCGATCGTCGTGAGTCCGAAGCCGAATGGCGAGGACAGCGGCAACGTTCTCAAGAACCTCGATGAATGGGTGATCAACGAGCGGCCGGACGTCGTCCACATTAATGCCGGCCTGCACGACTTGAAGCTGAAGGATAAGAGCTACCAGGTGCCGGTGGCGGAGTACGAGAAGAATCTGAGGGCGATCCTGGAGCGCATTCGGAAGGGGACAACGGCGAAGATCATTTTCGCGACGTCCACGCCGATCCTGGATACCCTTCACGCCCAGCGGAAGGCCGGCTTCGACCGCTTCGAGGCCGACGTCGAGAAGTACAACGCTGCGGCGATGAAGGTCATGACGCAGGATGGGGTGCCCGTCGACGATTTGCACAGACTCGTCGAAGACGGCGGCAAGGAAAAGTTAATCGGCCCCGATGGCACGCATTACACGCCGGCGGGATACGAAATTCTGGCTGCCGCCGTGACAGACAGCATTCTTCACAGCATGGAAGGCGAGAGGACACGATGAAACACCTCGCTGCCAACGACCACTTCGGCTTCCTCTAGCCCATCGGCACCACCAGCAGCAATTTGTCACGCCGAGCGGCGTGTCGAGTCAGGCCGGCTGGTTTGCGGCGCGCTTGACGTATTTGTAAACGCGCGCCGCGTTTGTCCAGAAATATTTCTCTGCCTGCGCGCGAGTCTTGGTGGAGAAGAATTTCTTCATCAGTCCCACTTGTTCCGAAATCGTGGCGACGCCATATGAGTTGGGATAGTCGGTGCCGAATATCACACGGTCTTCACCGAACATGCCGTAGAGATATTCCAACCGGTCATGCAAGCGCATGTAATCGCCGACGACCTGCCTTGTGTCCGTCCGCGGATGATAAACCTCGCTCAGCTTGACGAAGATGTTGGGCCGCGCCGCCATCTCCTTGATCAACGTCTCATACGTCGGTTGGTTGTCGGGTGTCGGATCAAAGGACGGCAAATGATCCATGATGATGCGCAAGCTGGGAATGGCGTCCGCGAGCATCACGTTGGCGGTCATCAGCGGGATCGAAGGATTGGCCGTGTCCTGCGCCAAGTCGGCCTGAGCCAACAATTTCAAATTGTTCACCGCGACTGCGTCGAGCGTCACCTTGCCATCGGTGTTGGTGTAGAAGCGGCTGGCGCGTATGGCGCGGTACAGCGGGTTCTTGTGGTAGCGATCCAGATATTCGCCGAACTCCGGCTTGTACGGATCGAGCCGCCCCGAGACACCGACGATAATCGGGTCGGGCTGGGCGACTTCCAAGTACCACAGATTGTCTTCCACCCAGGCACTCGATTCCACGACGATGGCGCCTACAATGCCGGACGGTCGGGCCAGCGGGGCGTACAGACCGGGGAGTGATGTTTTGGATTTGGCGCGATAATCCGCCGAGCCCATGTAGCTCGCGCCTTGCGGCCTCGTGCCATCGAACAGATGGATATGCGCGTCGATGATCGGAAGATTGTCGACGCTGGCGCCGACCTTCTCCGTGCCCTGCGGCCTGCCGGCGGTGGCGATCTCTGGCGGCGTAACGGAAGCGGCCTGTGCCAACGCGCTCGGCGCAGCGGCCGCCACGTTACTGAAGGGCGCGGCGACCAACGTCGTGGCAGCGGCAGTCATTTTCAAGAATGTCCGGCGCGCGACGTCGTTGTCGTTGTCCATGCGGCACGACTCTACCGAAAACATGAGCCGAACACCAGTGTGGGGATGTTGCGCCGGAGGGTTATGAGAAGCCAAAAGGCGGGTCTTAAAAAAAAGGCCGCTCATCTGAGCGGCCTTCGGAGTCATCCAGTCGTCGATCTCTAGACCTTCGCTCCCGCTTTGCGTCTGCGACGTGCCGCCGCGAGCGCGAGACCGGTCCCAAATAAGGTCAGCGTCGCAGGCTCGGGAACCGCGGTTTGTTGCGATTCGCCTTTGAACGTCAAGCCGTCAATGGTATCCAGTGCAGAGTTCGGAAACTGCGCTTGAATCGGGGCCAGTGCGTTGAAGCCCGAGCCTAGTGGGTTACCCAGGAGATCATAGGGAATAACCATCCCGCCTAACTGCCCGACCCACAAAATCTGGGCTGAAGGATCGTAGGCCAGGGCTCCTGCCAGTTGAGGCGTCGTGAAAACCGGACAAACGTGTTGGTAGCCGGAACCCAAGTTCCGACTTGCTGTTCCGACCAGTGGGTGATCCAGAGCGCAGCGCCGACCTGGGCCAAGCCGACGACTTGCGGCTGAGCGTAGGTCTGGAGCACTGCACCGGTCGCCGGGTCGATGGCCTGGATG
>JANMJM010000049.1:0-28204 GCA_031371345.1 Vicinamibacteria bacterium | reverse complement strand
CTCGGCGTCTCCACGTAGACGGCATACCATGTCGCGCGTAGACGGCCGGCCTCATGCCGAACACCAACATGAGCACTTCCTTTTACGCGTGGAGGTTTGCACCGCGCGTTCGATGGCATTCGGCCAAATCACACCGTCAGGTACCAGAATCTGAAGCGTCGCGCCGAGTCCCCAAGCGAGCTTCAACGCGGTGGTAAGAGCTGCGCGCGTCTCAAGAAGCGAAGTCGTCGCAAAGACGTGAACCCTGTTCGTTCGGCCCATGTCGCGAGGATACGAAGGGCTAACTAAGAACGAACGGAAAAGTAGCTAAGAAAGTGTTAAACGTTCCGTCACAAGGCGGTAGCCAACCCACGGTTCGCTCACAAGGTGTTGAGGGTGTGTCGGATCGGCCTCGATCTTTTTCCGTAGTTGTCCGACGAGCACCCAGAGATGCTCCGGATTGTCCACAGCGTTAGGACCCCAGATGGCCTTCAAGATGGTGCGATGCGTCAGGACTCGGTCGGGGTTGTGCGCGAACAAGGCGAGCAACTCGAACTCCTTCGGCGTCAGACGGATCTCCGTGTCGCCTTTCGTCACCCGCCGACGATCGAAATCGATCTCCAGGTCGCCGACATGAATGCGACCGCTTTCAGGCTCGTCTCCAGTGAACACCCGCCGCAGGGCGACGCGGATTCTGGCAAGCAGCTCTTCGGGGCTGAATGGCTTCGTGACGTAGTCGTCCGCACCCAGATCGAGCGCGGCCACTTTATCGGCTTCGTTGCCGCGGGCCGAGAGAACGATGATGGGAACGTCCGACGTTTTTCTGATGCGCCGGCAGACTTCTGTTCCGTCGAGATCGGGAAGCCCCAGATCGAGCACGATCAGATCCGGAGGCCTCTCGCTGGCGGAGCGCAATGCCTCGCCACCTGTAGCAACCGTCTCGACGTCGTACCCCCGCGACCGCAGCAGCGGCGCAACGGCCCTCTGAATCGACGCCTCGTCGTCGACGAGCAAGATGAGTGCGGCGCGCGTCACGAGGACACTCCTTGGCCGGTGCTCGATTTGACGTGTACGGGAACCGCGATCGTGAACTGCGCGCCACCGTCGGCACAATTCTCTGCCCATACTCGACCCTGTTCGGCCGCGAGTAGTCCGCGGGCAATGGACAATCCCATGCCGGTGCCCGAGACCCGTCGTTTTGTGTCACCGCCGCGATAGAAACGCTCGAAGAGCCTCGGGAGATCCGCGGCTGGAATTCCTGTTCCACGATCGCGCACGGTAATCGACAGGTCTCCGGCTGCCACCCGGCAGCCGACGATAATCGCCGAGCCGGCGCCCGAGTACTGCGCGGCGTTCTCGAGCAAGTGAGCGAGTGCCGACGCCGTCAGTCGCGGATCGAGCCGAACGAGGTCGTCTCCCTCGACGTGCGTTTCAACCGAATGTCCGCGAAGGGCATGCTCGACGAGGGCCTCGGCGCCCTGCACGATTTCTAAGGGATGGACCCATTGCGCTTCGGCAAGGATGGCGCCGGCGTCAATGCGCGCCATCTCGAGAATGTTCTGAAAGAGGCGCGTAAGGCGTTCGACTTCCGCCAGGACCAAATCACTCTGCTCGCGCCGCTGCTCGTCGCTCAGCCATGTGCCCTGCAGGTTACTCGCAGCCACGCGGATGGCGGTGAGCGGCGTACGAAGGTCGTGCGCGAGCGACGCCAGCAGGGCGGATTTCAACTCCTCGCTCTGCCGCGCGAGCTCGGCGCCCTTACGCTCTTCCAGGAATTGTGCGCGCTCGATCGCGATAGCGACGACTCCTGCAAGCGCGTCCAGCGTTCCGGCTTCCACCGATCGTCCAGCCGCAGCGAGCAACCCGAGGGGCTTCGTGCCGAGTCGCAATGGCACGAGGCGCACGGTCTCGTCGCCTACGACGATGGCCCGGTGACCCGTGTAGGTCCGGGTGTATGCATCGAATTCCAGACTTTTTTGGGCCGCATCAAAGGCGGTGGTCAGTTGCTGCGGATCGAGTGTGACCTCAACAGATCCCGCATCAAACACGTCCCAGACAGTGGCATGCGGCAGACAGATTGCGGCGTAATCCAGCTCGAAACGACGCGCCACAAACCTCGCCAATAACGCGAGCGGTTCCTTGTTATCGGTCGACAGGAGCACGTCACGACTCAAGTCGAACAAACGTGCGAGCTCGTCGCGGCGTGCCGTGGCCTCGTGCTGACGCTCCTGGGCCAGCGCCGACAACCGACTCGCCACCAGGCTAACGGTCAAGAACGCAAACAGCGCGACCCAATTCTGCGGATCGGCGATCGTCCACGTTCCCACCGGCGGCAGGAAGAAGAAGTTGAAGAAGGCAACCGCCACACACGACGTCAGAATCGCTACCCACAGATGAGACGAGGCGGCGACCAACAGGACAACAAGGAAGTAGGTGAGCGCGACGATCGTCGCATTTGTGACGTGAAGCCAGCGAGCATACAACAACGTGATGACGCTGATGGCAAGTAGCGCGAGAACGAAATGCCGCCAGTTGGGCCTCTTCGACGCCATGCTCGTCAATACCGTTCAGTGTCTGAGATGGAAAGGAACGCTTGTAACCACCGTGTTGGGCTTGAACAGCAATGCGCCTTTGATGAGCAACGCACGCTGATTATGGAAGAGATGGTGCCACCATTTTGCCGGCACGAACTCGGGCAGCACAATCGTAATGTAATCAGCGGATTGCTCCTTGGAGAGCTGATCGATGTACTCGAGCATCGGCTCCATTAGCGAGCGGTAGGGAGACTCCAGAATCACAAAAGGCACGCCCTCCCCCCACTTGGGCCATTCGCTTTTCACCTGTTCGGTCGAGGCGCCATCGATATTGACATAGATGGCACGTACGTCAGGGGAAAGTGTCTTGGCGTAGTCGAGCGCTTCAACCACAGATCGATAAATACCTCCGACAGGCACAATCACATGGTTGCGGCGCGGGCCGGCGGGCGTCCATCCCTTCAGCGACAGCTGTGCTGCCACGCCGTCGTAGTGCTTACGAGTGACGCGGAAAAACAGCACGTTCAGCGGAATCAACAACATGATGATCCAGGCGCCTTCGTGCGCCTTCGTGAGGGAGACGACGATCAATACGATGCCGGTGACCACCGCACCCACGCCGTTCACGAACGCGTTCGTCTTCCAGCGGGGACCGCGCAGCCTGCGCCATCTGACGACCATGCCCGCTTGAGACAGCGTGAACGACACAAAGACACCAATCATGTAGAGCGGAATGAGCGCGTGCGTATCGCCTCGGAACATCACAAGGAGAATCGCCGCAAACACGCTCAAACCGACGATGCCGTTCGAGAACGCGAGACGGTCGCCCTGATTCATGAGCTGGCGCGGGAGGTATCGATCCCGCGCAAGGATCGAAGCGAGTCTCGGGAAGTCGGCATACGCTGTGTTCGCCGCCAGCACCAGGATCAGCATCGTCGCGGCCTGCATCGCATAGTACGCCACGCCGCGCGTGCCGAACACGCCGCGCGCGAGTTGCGACACCACGGTTTCGGTTTGGCTCGGGACCACATGGTACGCCTGCGCAAGAAGCGTGATGCCGAGGAACATGGTGATGGCAAGCACCACCATCATCATCATCGTCGCCGCCGCATTCTTGGACTCGGGCGGACGGAACGCCGGCACGCCGTTAGAAACGGCTTCGACGCCCGTCATGGCCGTGCACCCGTTGGAAAAGGCGGTCAGAAGAAGAAACAGCCCTAATGGTTCCCGACCGATCGGCAACGGATCGGCTGGGACCACAGGCACCACGTTGCCCGTCATCACCTGCCATGCGCCGACGCCGATCAGGGTCAACGTTGTGACGATGAAGAAGTAGGTCGGAATCGCGAAGATGCGCCCCGACTCGCGAATGCCTCGCAGGTTGCCGAACATGAGGATCGTGACAAATGCGAGGGCGAGTTCAACACGGTTGATGTGCCAATTGGGAAACGCGGATGTAAGCGCTGCAACTCCTGCGGCCACGCTGACCGCGACGGTGAGAATGTAGTCGATCAGCAGTGATGCGGCTGCAATGAGCGCTGGTGTGTCGCCCAGGTTCTCTTTCGCCACGATGTACGCCCCACCGCCCGAGGGGTAGGCGAACAACGTCTGGCGATACGAGAACACGACGATGGCAAGAATGCTGGCGATAACAAACGCGATCGGGCTGACCAAGCCGAGGGCGCCGGTGATCACCAGCACCCGCAGAATCTCCTCGGTTGCGTACGCGACAGAGGAAAGCGGGTCTGACGAAAGAACGGCGAGTCCAGTGACGCGCGAAAGCCGCTCGTGATGTGCGAGGTGCGAGGGGATGGGCTTGCCGACGACGAGACGCTTGAGCTGCGAAAACAGACCTTCTTCGGCCACGATGTCCTTCCACGGCCGACGGGGTTAGCTGACGGGCTCGAGGTTGGAAGTCCTCTACCGATAAATCGGATTCGCCCCGGAGACGGCTGTCGTCTCGATGGGTCCCCCGTACCGCCCGATTCGGGCGGCTTAGGCCACTTCTGATAATCCTAGCGTGCTGGAAACCCAGGCGTGAGCGGACTTTAGGGACTTTTTAGGACTTTTTAGGGCGGCCCTGAGGAAGAGCGTTTCAAAGTAGGTCTATGGGTGCCCTGGTCTATTTCGCCGTTGCAGTCCTAGTTTCCCTTTGGTGGTGCCATCGCCTCGAATCGACTGGTGACAAAACGAACGAGCAGGCACCCATGAACGACGGGTTCAAAGTTCGGCGCTTCATGATTCGGTTGTGACATTCGTCAGCTAGTAGGAATTCGTTTCAGTCTAATCACAGAGGGTTCTGTCGATTTCGCCGTCGACGATCTGCTCGTCCAAGCGACGAGGAGGTTGTTGGCACCAGAACGTATGATTACCGGATAGGAGGCTGATTCATCGGCACTGAGAATTTGCGGTTGCCGAAAGTCCCCTGCTCGAGACACGCGAATGAACGACACTCGACGCAGCCCGTTCGGGTTTTCATCGAAGGCAATAGCCGCGCCTCCATCTGATGTCAGCGTCAACTGGGGATGGCCGGGAGTCGTCGCGCCGGAAGGCACGCGCGCTCGCGCCGAGAGGGTCTTGCCGTCGCGTGATGTCGCGTAGAACAGCGCCTTTCGCGGCTCACCTTCATTCACAACGGTGGCCCACGCAATATGGATCGTTCCCGACTCGTCTACGGCGATTGAAGGTCCGTCCTCGGGGCAGCCATTCAACTCCCACTTGTCTTCACTCACTCTGACCAGCGGGTTAAACTGACGTCCACCGTTCGTCGATGAAGCGAAGGCGATGTCGCGCATGCTTCCGGGAAAAACATGACGCCAAGCCGCATAGACAACGCCGCGCGTATCCACTGCGACGGCTGTCTTGCAGCAGAAGCACACGTCACTCGCGATCAGGCTCTCGACGATGTGCCCGTCAGCTGAGATCGTGCCGTGATAGATCGCTTGCGGGGGCTGTCCCTTCGGAACCGTGCCCGTCTGCTTCGCCGACTCGGCGATCTTTTTGTCGGCGTCGCGGCCATCGAGCCACACGGCATGCACGGCACCGTCGGCGCCCGCAGTGAGTGACTCCCATCCGCGCGCGCCTGTAAACGCCGGGTCATGGATGAAGCGCGCCGGTGTAAAGGTGCGCCCGCCATCTGTCGACTGCGCCATCCGAACGATGTCCCGGCGCGTCTGCTGCGAGCCTGCATCTCGCTTGGACCACACAACGGTGAGCCTGCGTGCGGTGCCCGATCCGGAAATGACCACGCGAGGAGGTTGTTCGGTGGTCGCACCGGCGTCACCGTCCTGATCGTTGACGCGGCGCGGCACGGAAAACGTGCCGCCGCCATCGCTGCTCAGCGCGACATACACATTCGCGGCACCATCCTTCGTCGCGGTCCAGACTGCCGCCACCGTTCGACCTGACGCAGCCAGTGACGGCGTCGTGTTGGTGGCCCCGGGTACCGCCAACATCTCGGTCGGGACCGGTTGGGCGCTGAGGCCTGCGCCTGCTATTGCGAGCGCTATCAGCACGGCTCGACTTGTTATTGTCATTGGCGATTCCTTCCCTTAGACGTTTGCTGTCAGACTCTCACCCGTCGCAAGCGCAATGCGTTGCCGATGACCGATACCGAGCTGAACGTCATCGCCGCGCTCGCAATCATAGGGCTCAGCAACAACCCGAACACCGGATACAACACGCCTGCGGCGACGGGAACGCCAAACACGTTGTACACGAAGGCGAAGAACAAATTCTGCCTGATGTTCTTCATCGTCGCGCGACTCAAGTGACGCGCCCGGACGATACCCCGCAGATCGCCTTTCACCAACGTCACATCGGCGCTCTCCATCGCGACGTCGGTCCCGGTCCCCATCGCGATACCCACGTCCGCTTGTGCAAGCGCCGGCGCATCGTTGATTCCGTCGCCTGCCATCGCGACGCGGTTTCCGCGTTGCTGCAGATCTTTGACGATCGCCACTTTCTGATCCGGAAGCACCTCGGCCTCGATGTGATCAATGCCCACCAGTTTCGCGACAGCTTCAGCCGTTAGTCGGCTGTCGCCCGTCACCATGACAATTTTCAGTCCTTGAGCGTGAAGGGCCTCGATCGCGTCTTTCGTCGTCTGCTTCACAGGATCGGCCACGCCAATCAGCCCCGCGGCTTTCCCGTCAACGGCGACAAACACCACTGTCTGCCCCAGGCGCCTGAGTTCGTCGGCGCGCTGAGGCAACGAGCCGAGCGAACTCCCGAGCACCTCGAGGTGCCCAGCGTTGCCGACGGCAACCGATCGTCCTTCGACGACTCCCGTGACGCCTTTTCCCGTGATTGATTGAAACCGCTCCACGTTCGACATCGTGATATTGCGCTCGCGCGCACCACCAACGATCGCACCAGCCAGCGGATGCTCACTGACGTTCTCCAGGCTGGCAACCAACCGCAAAAGTGTCACCTCATCAATGCCGCCCTCTGGAGCGATGGTCACCAAGCGTGGCTTCCCCTCGGTGAGTGTGCCCGTCTTGTCGACCACCAGCGTGTTCACCTGTTCGAGCAGCTCGAGCGCTTCTGCGTTGCGAAATAACACGCCGGCTTCCGCGCCACGGCCTGTCCCAACCATGATGGACATCGGCGTCGCCAGGCCCAGAGCGCACGGACACGCGATAATGAGGACGGCCACTGCGTTCACAAGCGCGTGCGTCAGACGCGGCTCCGGGCCAACGGTGGCCCAGACGAAGAAGGTCGCGACGGCGGCCGCGATCACCGTTGGGACAAACCACGACGACACCGTGTCGGCGAGCCGCTGGATGGGCGCACGAGATCGTTGCGCCTCACTGACCATCCGAACAATCTGCGCAAGAAGCGTGTCGGCGCCGACGCGCCGGGCTTCCATCACGAACGTTCCCGTGCCGTTCACGGTCCCGCCGGTCACCGTATCGCTCGTCCCTTTCTCTACAGGTATTGGCTCGCCGGTGATCATCGATTCGTCGATAACCGAGGTTCCCTCAACGACCGCGCCGTCCACAGGAATCCGTTCGCCGGGCCGCACTCGCAAACGATCGCCGACGTGCACGCGATCGAGCGCCACATCGCGCTCGATGCCATCTCTTTCGATGCGCCGCGCCGTTTTCGGCGCAAGCCCAAGCAGGCTTTTGATCGCTGCGCCCGTTCGGCTGCGCGCGCGCAATTCCAGCACTTGGCCGAGGAGTACCAACACCACAATGATTGCAGCCGGCTCGAAATACACCCCGACGGCTCCGCCATTCAGGCGAAACGACTGAGGAAATAATCCAGGTGCTAAGGTTGCGACCACGCTGAACCCGAATGCCGCGCCGACGCCGAGTGCGATCAACGTGAACATATTTAGACGACGAGTGACGAATGACGCCCAGCCGCGCACGAAAAATGTCCAGCCGCCCCACAGAACGACGGGTGTCGCCAGAAGGAGCTCGATCCAATTCAGCGTGCCGGCGGGCACGAGACGCTGCAGCGGTTGACCGGGGAGAAATTCCGAAATCATGAAGGCGAGAATCGGAAGCGTGGGCAGCAGCGACCAGCGGAACCGCCGCGTCATATCCTCCAGCTCTTCGTTTGGCAGATCCTCGAGCGTGACATGCACCGGCTCCAGCGCCATGCCGCAAATTGGGCACGAACCAGGGCCTTTCTGCCGGATCTCGGGATGCATCGGGCAGGTGTATTCCACCTCGGCGTGGTGATGACTGTCGCTGGGCTGAATGGCGTCCCGGCTCAAGAATGATTCGGGATCGGCTTTGAAGCGTTCCAGGCAGCTTTTGCCGCAGAAGTAATACGCCTGATTGTGATAGTCGAATGTCCCCGCCGCTTTGCTCGGCGCGATCGTCATCTTGCAGACGGGATCCACGACCTCCATGTGGTGTGGGTTGGGTGTGGTAGTCGTCATAAGTCAGATAGGACGCATTCCGCTGCCAGGCGTTTCATGCTATATCTTGTAGAGACCGATGAAAGCGACTCGTTTTCTTATCGCCGCGCTCGCCGCCTGCCTCGTCACGGTTTGGACCTGCCCTGCACATTGCTCCTCATTGTCGGCTCATTCGGCGAAGGCTCCGGCATCCGTCGAGATGACCGGGCACGAGCACCATCATATGAGCGAGACGAGCATACCGCTTGATGGCCTCGCACTGATGGCTATTCACAGCGACTGCTGCGCACACTGTGGCGACGCCGGTCAAGCGCTTAGCACAGCCGAAAAGCGGGGCTCTACACTCAAGTCGAACTCGATGTGGGCCAGCCTGATCACACCGAGGGCCCATAACGCTTTCGCACTGAGGTTCGCTTCATCGCCCATATTGAAAGGCACGTCCCCCCCGACTCGGCCCGCCTCTCCGCTTCGAATCTGATCTTTCATCTCCACCTGTAAGAGCTCGCCCCACATCTGTATTGGTGTGCGTGCGGTTATTCGAATCGCAGGCGTTGATGGAGATCACTCGTGTTGGATTACTTTAGAAAGATCTTTTATGCGGCGTCCGTCGTATTGACGGCAGCGGCGCCTCTGGCAGGCCAGACTCAACAGCCGATGCAGATGAACATGCCTGCGGAATCGGGGCCAGGTTGGCACGTGATGCAGGATGCTGTCGTGTTTGGGATGTTCAATCATCAGGGCGGGCCTCGTGGCGGCGATGAGTTTCGCGTGCCGAACTGGTGGATGGGAATGTTCAGCCGAAAAGTGGGATCCTCTCAGCTGACGCTCAATACCATGCTGAGCCTCGATCCCGCGACGGTTGGTGAAAAGGGATACCGCGAAATTTTCCAGGCCGGCGAAAGCCTCGACGGCCGCCCGCTCATCGATCGTCAGCATCCCCATGATTTTTTTATGCAGCTGGCAGCGGTCTGGAGGATGCCGATTGGAACTGGCAGCGGATTCACCATCGCAGGTGGTCCGGTCGGAGAGCCCGCGATCGGCCCCGTGGCGTTCATGCATCGCGCATCGGCAGCGGAAAATCCGATCGCACCACTTTCACACCACGTGTTCGACTCGACGCACATCGCGTTCGGCGTCGTGACCGCCGCTGTCGACCACGGTCCGTGGCTCGTCGAAGGATCGATCTTCAACGGTCGCGAACCCGATCAACACCGGTGGGACTTTGATTTCGGCGCGCTCGATTCTGTCGCGACACGCGTCTGGTTTCGTCCGAACGAGCGGTGGGAACTGCAGGCGTCGACGGCCCACCTGAAGGAGCCCGAGGCACTCGAGCACGGCAATATTCAACGCACGACGGTGTCGGCGGGCTGGCTGAAGAAGCATGAAAGCGATTTTTCGGCGATCACGGTCGCCTATGGCCGCAACAACCGGGAAGGCGACGATCAGAACAGTTTCCTTGCCGAAGGCACCCGGCACGCCGGCGCCAACTCGGTCTTCGGACGATTCGAGGTCCATCAGGCCGAGCGTGTACCGCTCGCCACCGGCCTGACAGCACACGATCTCGGACTGACCGACGCCGTGACCAGTGTGGTGGCGCTCACGCTTGGCGGTGTGCGCGACGTCCTGAATTTTCGGGGATTCGAAGGCGGAGTGGGAACAGGCGTCACGTTTTATCGAACACCCGACGCGCTGAAAGCGACCCACGGCGACCATCCGATCTCATTCCAAATATTCTTCCGCCTCCGAGCGCCCGCTGGTCCGATGGGACGGATGTGGAATATGCGAATGTCTCAGCCAATGCAGCCGATGTCACCGATGGCCGACCCCCATGCGGGACATCACATGAACTGATGTACCCGACGCTGTTCCGCATCGGCGAGTTCGACATCACGAGCTTCGGTGTACTCGTCGCCATCGGTTCGCTCGTCGGGCTATGGATATTTCGTCGCGAGCTGGCCAGGAGCCGTCTGCCGCCGGAAGGTTTCGACGCGGCGGTCGCGGGGCTGATGGGAGGGCTCGTTGGGGCGAAGCTGCTGTGGACGATCGAACATCTTCATGATGGCCCGATCGCGTCGCTGCTGTTGAGCCGCGGCGGGATGAGTTGGTTCGGCGGGTTCCTCGGCGGCGTCGGCACCGGGCTTTGGATGCTGCGACGCCGAACCGTCCCGCTGATGCCCGCGCTCGCCGCCGCGACACCCGCCCTCGCTGTGGGTCAGGCGATCGGCCGCATCGGTTGCTTTCTCGTCGGTGATGACTACGGCCGGCCTACGAACCTGCCGTGGGGTGTGGCGTTTCCAGAAGGACTGCCTCCGACGATCGTGCCCGTGCACCCGACACAGATCTACGAATCGGTCGCGCTGATTCCGATCGCCTGGTTGTTGCTCCGGTGGAGGCGCCAACGTGTTGCCGCCGTCGTGATTGTCGGGCGTTACTGTATTCTGGCGGGCGGCTTGCGATTTGTGATTGAGTTCGTTCGGGTGAATGTTCGAGTCGTTGGTCCGTTCACGCTCGCACACCTGGTGTCGCTTGCCCTCGTGTGTGCGGGAAGCGTGCTGCTCGTGCAAGCGGGAAATTCCAGGGTCAGATGAAACCATTCCTCAAGGCCGCCGCGATTCTGGTCTGCCTCGTCGCCATCGTGGCGATTGTGGTCGTTGGGTATATCCTGAGGGCCGGGCTGAGTGCGAGGGACCAGCCGGGAGCCGTCGACGAGTTCGTCGCGCGCAATATTCGACGCGTGGTCGTCGCGCGGCAAGCGCGCGCGCTGAGCAACCCCATGACGTCTTCGCAGACTGTGCTCGTCGAGGCCCGAGCCCACTACGCCGATCACTGTGCCATGTGTCATGCGAACGACGGCAGCGGCAACACGGAAATGGGACGAGGGCTTTTCCCGAAGGCACCTGACATGCGCCTCGCATCGACGCAAAACCTGAGCGACGGCGAGCTGTTCTGGATCATTGAAAACGGCATCAGGTTCACTGGCATGCCCGCGTGGTCGACAGGGACGAATCATGGCGTAGAGGACAGCTGGAAGCTCGTCCACTTCATACGGCACTTACGGGCACTGTCGGCTGAAGACATTTCCGAGATGGAAGCCATGAACCCACGATCGCCGGAGGAGATTCGGCAGCAACTCGAAGAGAAACGATTTCTCGAAGGCGGCGACGTGCCGTCTGTCGTCCCTGAGCACAAACACGGAGGACAGCATGATTAGAACAGTTGGAGCGACGCTCGTCTTGTTGTTGTTGGTCGCGCTGGCCCCCGCGCTGGCGCACGACGGTCACACGCATCGGGTCATGGGCACGATCACCGCCGTGGATGGCAAGCACATGGACGTCAAGACGCCGAGCGGCGAGGTGTTGTCCATTCAGATCAACGATAAGACGCTCGTCACACGCGCCAAGCGGAAGATCGCGCTCGACCAGGTGAAAAAGGGCGGGCGCGTCGTGGTCGACATCGGGAACGGCGAAGATCCGCTGATTGCGCGTGAAATACAGGTGGGTGCGACGAAGATCGCAGAGGAGGCACAATGAGGCGTCGTGCGGCTTTCGCGATCGCGCTGCTCGCAACCACGACGGCTCTTCACGCGCACGTCACGGTGTGGCCGCGACAGTCGCAGGCAGGCGCGAGCGAGCGCTACACCGTGCGGGTTCCCACTGAGGGAAAAGTCACAACCACCGCGGTCGAGCTCGAAGTGCCGGCCGATGTCACCGTCACGGGAGTGCTGGCAGGCAGCGGGTTTACCTACGACGCCCGCCGCGAGGGCGATCGCATCGCCGCCATCACGTGGCAGCAGGACATTAAAGCGGGAGAAGTGGGCGAATTCGTGTTCTTCGCGAGAAATCCTCAAGCCACACAGATTGCCTGGAAGGCGCGCCAGAAATTCGCCGATGGCACGACCGCTGACTGGATCGGCGTCGTTGGGGATCGGCGGCCAGCGTCGATAACAACGTTGACGGCGCCTGCAGCGCCAAACCGGTAAGGAGCAACAATGAATCGGATCGCGATCGTGACAGCTCTCCTGTTCGCGGTGCTGCTGTCAACTGCGGCGGCGGGAGTTCAGCGGAAGCCCGCGCCCCTCGTCGAAGTCTTTAAGTCTCCGACGTGCGGCTGCTGCTCGAAATGGGTCGAGTACATGCGCAAGAACGGCTTCGAGGTGCGTGCCACGAACGTGAGCGACCTCTCGGCCGTGAAGAGAACCCATGGAGTTCCTGAAAACTTTCTCTCGTGTCATACGGCAACGGTCGATGGTTACACGATCGAAGGACACGTGCCTGCTGCCGATGTCCGGCGCCTTCTGAAAGAACGTCCGGCCGTCGTGGGAATCACCGTGCCGGACATGCCGGCTGGGTCGCCGGGAATGGAGGTGGAGGGTGTGAAGGCCGATCCGTTCAACGTCATCTCGTTCGACAAGGCAGGAAAAACGCAAGTGTTCGCGCGTCATTAACTCACAGGAGGCAGCCATGAAGCACGTCAGCGCAATCATCATCGCAGTACTGCTCGGCGTCAGCGCAACCGCGTATGCGGCAGAGGTAACGGGCGTCTTGGTGGACAAGGCTTGTTATACGAAGGACAAGGCCAATACGACCAACGCGCACAAAGGGATGGGCGAGACCTGTGCCCAGGCATGCGCGAAGAAGGGCAACACCGTGGCCCTCGTCACCGATAAAGGCGAGGTCTACGACGTGATGCCGATGGGCAAGCTCGCCGGAGAAAACAACGCCAAGCTCGTGCCGCACATGTCGCACAAAGTCTCGCTTACGGGCGACGTGAAGGACACCAAGGGCACGAAGATGATCCATGCAACTGATTTGAAGATGATTTCCAAATGACCAACGTCTAAAGAAACCCGTCGGCGCGCGCTCGATACGCGCGCCGACGCATGGCTGCGCTAGGCATTCGACCAGTCGAATTCGTAGAAAATCCAGTTCGATTTCTCGGCTCCCACCGAGACGCCGCTTGCGCTCGCGCGGAACGACCCTTGGCCACACTCGCCATGTTTCCAGATGAAGCCGTCGGGCAAGTCGAGATTCGCCAGGTGATCCTCGCCTGTGACAGGGTTCTTGAACGTATCGCCGCGGCCCTCGGCCACACCTTCTGCGGTAAACGTTCGCTTGCGTCCTTCACCCGTGATCGTGATGGGCGCCTTCACAAGTCCCGCGACCTCGAAGGTGGGTCCGAGAATCTCCCAGGGCATTCCGCCAAGTTTGCCGGTGAAAATCCCCGCCAGCGCGTCAATCTGTTGGTCAGTGGTCGACGGGTCCACGACGAAGACGCACTTGCCGTTGCCTTCGTGAATCGCCTTCGGCCAGTCAATGATCGCCGCACACTTCACGCCTGAAAGAGTCACGTCTCCGCACGAGCCGGAAACGACCTCGACGCCGACGAGCGCGCGGCAACTCCCGTCTTTGGAACTCGGAAACCCGCCAAAGTTGCATCCACACCCGAAATTGCAGTTGCAGAACTCATAGCCACGACCGCGCATCTTCCATCGTGTTGCTGCCGCTGTTGCCGTCATCTCGCCTCCTTGGATGAGAGTCTCTAATCGTGGACGACTGTGCCAAAACCTTCGTATTTCCATTGAGGAAGCGCGGGATCGACGCACATGCACGTGAAGCTGATGAACCCGTCGGCCCCATCGGCCGTGATGACGATCTCGGCTCCGACACAGGCGGCGATGGACGAGAACAGCCCCCGGCCCATCAGCCTGACCACGCTCCCAACCGACGCTCCAGCTTGCGTGAAAAAGATGGGGGCCACAGGTGTGGCTGGAAGTACAGTCGGCATCCCAGATGCCCAGCCCGATCCGCTCATCGCGTCACCAGGGCCGTCGACCGTTGCGCTGATGACGAGTTGGGGAGCGGGTCCGCCTGCTCCGGTCACCCGAACGAGCACTCCGTCGATATGCACCCGCTTGGAACCGCCCGTCCGTCCGGCGCGCTGAAGTTGCGCCTCGGCCCTCGTCGGCAAAGCCATCGCAACAAGCCCTGCTATGGCACTTGAGCCCCCGCCTCGCAGTAATTTTCTTCGACTCAACCCGAACGTCGCGAGCCTCTCGAACATACGTTCCTCCTTTCGACTGCGGATTTACTGAACGACTATCGTCCCCTTCAACATGCCCATCCCACACACAAATTCCACATCGCCGGCCTTCTGCGGCGTGAACTCTACATCAACTGGCTGATTGAGCGGAAGCGCGCGCTTGAGGCTCAACGACGGAATCGTCACTTCCGTTCCGCATGTGGCATCGGTCGTGCGCACGAACGTGATCCGGGCTGGCACGCCCGCGCGCAACGTGACACGTGCGGGCTCATAACCTTTTTCCGACACCGTCACTCGTGCGGTCTGGACGCCGCTGGAGACGGCCGGGGCGGGTCCTCCGTCACCCACCCGATCACGCTCCGCGCGAATCGCAAAGCTGCCCTTTGAGACAACAGTATCGCCGGCGACCACGCCGAAAATTATCTGAACGAGATTGCCGCTGGCGTCGCCTAACGTCACGCCGCGTTCGACAAACTGTCCCGGCCTGGCTGGATTCGACAGATAGACAACCGTCCGATCGCCCACCATCTGCACCGCTGCGCGCGGAATCATCACACCGGCACCTGTACCGGCTTCGCCAACCTCCATGTCGACGTACATGCCCAGCCGAAGCTGCGTGCCGGGATTCGGCACTTCAACCCTGATTTGCGCGGTGCGCGTCTCGGCCTTGATCTGTGGATCGATGTAGCTGACCTTCCCCTCCAGCCTCAACTCCGGATATGCGCTGGCCGTCACCGTTGCGGCGCTTCCGATCCGCACGCGGCCGAGGTCGCGCTCGTAGAGATCGCCAACAAGCCACACGTTCGTGAGATCGACCACGGCAAAGATCGACGTGGACGGATCGACGTTGAGTCCGATATTCGCATTGCGCACAGTAATAACGCCGTCGATGGGCGCCGGCACGGTGACGGTCGACGCGACCTGGGCGCTCGACGAGAGCCCCGTGACGTGCGACGCGGTCATGCCCAACAGCATGAGCCGCGATCTCCGGCTTTGCAGCATGGATTCAGCTGCGGTGTGTTCGGCGTGAATTTTTTCTAGTTCCTGCCGGCTTGCCGAGCCGAGTTCAACCAGTTTCTCGGTGCGGCGCACGTCCCGTTCATGTGCGTCGAGTTCGGCTCTGGCTGAGATGTACTGCGTTTGCGCGTCGGCGAGCTCCGGGCTGTAGATCTCGGCAAGGGTCTGGCCTCGCCGAACGTGCTGACCGAGCTCGACGGGTACGCGAGTGATGCGACCCGAAACGACCGGCGTCACAATCACTGCCCTGTAGGCGTTGGGCTGAACAACTGCGGGGATACGGAGGCGGGCGCCGCTCGTCGACGCCACAACCTGTGTCACTTCGATACCAGCACGGGCTGCCGCTTCCGGCATCAAGGTGATGAGCGCCTCACCGTTCGCGCCGGCACTCGCCGGCGCAGCGGCTTGCGTCGGGAACGGTGTCACGTGGACGCCGTGGCGGTTCATGAGGTAATACGTGCCGAGCGATCCCACCGCGAGACACACGACGCCGATAAGCGCTTGTTTCATCGCACATCTCCCTGCGCTCGCAGAAGCGCTGTCCGTGCGTCAAAGACGGCGTGCAACCCCGATGTGTGGGCGTTCTCGACCTGCAGGTACCGCCGTTGTTCGGCAAGAACTTCCGAAGCGGTCGTCCGGCCAAGCTCGAACGTTTGTCGAATCACATCGAGGTTTTGCCGCGACAGCTGGACAGCGCCTTCGAGCACGGCGAGAGCCTGCCGAGCGCGATGTTCCTGCGCCTCGGCTGCGGCGACTTCCGCCTGCGCCATGAGTCGCGCCGCCTCGAGCCGCGCGGAGGCGCCCACGCGATCTGCCTGGGCCGCTGCAATCTCTCCCTGGTTCCGATTGCGCAGCGGAACCATCACCATGGCTCCGCCGGCGAGATAATGAAACACTCCGTGAACGGGCTCGAGTGCACTTTGCGCATTGAATCCGCGCTGAGAAAATCCTGCGTCCATGCGCATGTACGAGCCTGTCAGGCTCACGTCGAAACGCCCTTCGCTGCGGGCCCTGTCGATTCGTGCATCCGCGACGCGCACTCGCGCTTCGGCCTCTCGCACGTCGGCGCGATCGCCTGTGGATGACGGGGGCGTCGTCTCGGTCGGCGTCACCAGCGTTTCGAGCGTCTCTCGAAGTTTCAACGGCGCATCTGCCCGCAACCCGAGGACGCGCTTCAACTCGATCATGGCGCCTTCCGTTTTGCCGACGGCCATGAGGCGTTCCGATTCGAGCACTCGCAGATCGACATCCAGCAGATCCCGCTCGAGCGGAGCGGACGCGCCTTCGTCGACGCGCGACCGCCTGAGATTCAGGTCGCGCCTGGCCGACTCCGCCAGGTTCTCTGCGATCACTAACTCTCGAATCGCCGCGGCGGCCTGCCCATAGCGCGAACGCACGTCACTGGCCAGCAGTCGCTGCCGATCCGCAATTGACAGTTCTGTTGCTTCGCTCTCGCGACGAGCAAGCGCCACTCGCGTTTTCTGTCGGAAGAGATCGAGCGGCCACTCGATGCCCACCGCCGACTGGTTATCGGAACCGCCCGTCTGCTGGCGTTGCTCGAGCGACACCGTCGGGTTCGGACGACGCGCCGCCTGCTTCTGCATCCCGCGCGCGGCATCGAGCTCCGTGCGCGCCGCGCGAAACGACGGCTCCTGCTCGACAGCCGTTGCGACGGCGCCGGCGAGCGAGACGCCTCTTTCGGTATCAAGGTACTGGTCGGTCTGACCGTGCGCGTCGCCGGCGCACAACACCACCACGCCGCACAGCGCGGCGACGATTTCTTTGCTTCTCATTGAACCGCTCCCTCGAATGACGCCGACCCCTGCCCTGCTGGACCATTCCACTCAATCGCCATCCGCCAGGCGCCAGACATACCGAATTCCGCAGTGGCTTCGTACCGGCCTGGCGTTCCACTACGCTGCACCTGCGCACCGCTGGGCATGACCATGCCCGGCATCACCATGTTCGCGCCGGCGCGGACCGTTCCGACATCCACGAGGGCTGCGTCCCGAACGGACCGAAATTCGATAGTGAACGTGTTGCGTCCCTGGCGGAGCATCCCGTCCGGCGCTCGGACCAGAATGTCGATGTCGCCCGAGCGAATCGTGCGAACAACAGTTCCCGCCGCGGCCGACTCCGCCGCACCTCCACGGTTCTTCACCTGATGCCACGCCATCCAACCGCCGATGCTCAGCATTGTCGCCACGACGAGACCGGCGATGACCGGTCGCCATGTGAAAGCCCGCCGGTCCGACTCGTCGGCCGTCGCGTCATCGACAAGGCCGAACTGACGCTGTTTGATCCAGAAAAAAATCACCGGCGTCACGATCAGGACATGGATCAACGAAGAGACCATGCCGCCAAGTACCGGAGTGGCGAGCGGCTTCATCACTTCCGCACCCACGCGACTGCTCCACATAATCGGTAACAACCCCGCGACCACCGTTGAGACGGTCATCAACTTCGGCCGAAGCCGCAACAGCGCGCCTTCCATCACGGCTTGCCGGAGTGCGTGAATGGTGAGCGCGCCTCCCAGCTCTCCTCGTTTTCTCTGAACAGCATCTTCGAGATAGATCACCATCACGACGCCGGTCTGCACCGCCGTGCCGAACAGCGCGATGAATCCCACCCAGACCGCCACGGAAAAGTTGTAGCCGAGCAGCCAGAGGAGATACATGCCGCCGGTCAATGCAAACGGCACCGCCAGCAGCACGTGCGCCGCCTCGATCGCCGAGTGATACGTGAAGTACAGGAGCACGAAAATCACGACCAGAACGATCGGCAAAACGACCTGCAACCGCCGCCGCGCATGTTCCTGGTTCTCCCAGCGGCCGCTCCATCCGAGGTAGTAGCCGGCGGGAAGCGTCAGTTGCTTCGCAACGACATCCTTCGCCTCGTTCACAAACCCGCCCACATCGCGGTTCTGAACATTCAGGAGCACGGTGGCGAGCAGCAACCCGTTCTCGGAAGAAATCATCGCCGGGCCGCGGGCATTCTCGATTCTGGCAACCTGCGACAATGGCACTTGCGCGCCGCTCGCCGACGTCACGAGCACCTGGCCGAGCGCGTGCGGATCGGCGCGAAATTCCGGTGCATACCGTACGCGAATCGGAAACCGCTGCCGTCCTTCAATCGTCACCGAAAGAACCGTTTCCCCAACCGCGTTTTCGATCACCTGCTGAATATCGCTCACACTCAGACCAAAGCGCGCCGCGGCGGCGCGATCGATCGTGATGTTCAAGTACTGGCCGCTCGTCACCTGTTCTGGATACACGTTGCTCGCGCCTGGGACGGTTCGAACGATTTGTGCCGCCTGCCGTGCGAGCGACTCGAGCGTCGAGAGATCGGCGCCGTAGATCTTGATGCCCACTTCCGACCGAATGCCGGTCGTCAGCATATCGATGCGATTGATGATGGGCATCGTCCAGATATTCGAGACGCCGGGCATCTGAACCGCTTGACCCATCTCCGCCCTCAGCCGATCGGGCGTCATGCCCGGTCGCCACTGCGCCGCCGGTCTGAGATGCACGATTGTCTCGGTCATGTTCAACGGGGCGGGATCGGTCGATGTGTCGGCCCTCGCCACCTTCGCGACGACGTATTCGACCTCAGGAAACGTCATCAGGGCGGCATTCTGCTTCTTGGCGATCTCGGTGTTCTCGGTCAGCGAAATGCTCGGATCGGCGATCGGCATGAACATCAGATCGCCTTCGTTCAGCGCCGGCATGAACTCGCTGCCGATACGGCTGGCGGCGAGCAGCGCTCCGGCGAAAAGCACAAGTGCGAGCCCGATCGTGACTGCGCGATGCGCGAGCGCGCTCGCCAGGGCCGGCCGATACAACCGCCGGAGGCCGCGCATCACGGGATTGTCGTCTTCAGAATGAAATTTGCCGCCGAGGAGGAGCGTGCAGAGGACGGGCACAAGCGTTACCGCGATCACCGTGGCGGCGAGAACGGCTGCCGTCTTTGTAAACGCAAGCGGATGAAAAAGCTTGCCTTCCTGGCCCGTCAACGCGAAGACCGGCACGAACGCGAGCAGGATGATGGCCATCGAGAAAAACACCGGACGGCCAACCAGGCGCGTCGATTCCAGAACCGTCTGCCAGACGAGCGGTCGATCGCGGGGATCGACGTTGCGCTGCTCGAGAAATCGAAAGGCATTCTCGGTGACCACGATGCCGGCGTCCACCAGCACACCGATGGCAATCGCGATACCAGCGAGGCTCATGATGTTCGAGGACAAGCCTGCGTAATACATCCCAAGAAACGCGATGAGCACCGCAAGTGGCAACGGCGCCGTCACAATGAGGATCGATCGGAAGTGCATCAGGAAGATGACGTGCGCGAGCGTGACGAGGATGATTTCTTCAACCAGTGCCGTGCGCAGGGTATCGACCGACCGCTCGATGAGATCGGATCGATCGTAGAACGGCACAATGCGGACGTCGGCCGGCAATCCCGGCTGAATTTGCGCGATTCTCGCCTTCACGGCGTCGATGACACTCTTTGTGTTCTCGCCCGTTCGTGCGACAACGACACCGCCGACCGCTTCGTGCGTGCCTTTCACGAGAGATGCCACGCGGAAGGCATCGCCGATGTGAATGTTGGCTACCTGGTCAACGAAGACCGGCACACCCCCTGCGGCGGCAATCGTAATATGCTTCAGATGGTCGATCGACTGGATCAGTCCAAAGCCTCTGACGATGAGCCAGGCCCCGTTGGATTCGACCACGTTCCCGCCGACGTTGAGGTTGCTGTCACGAACGGCGGTGACGACCGCACTTAACGGAAGCTTGTACAGCCGCAATCGATGAGGATCGACATCGATCTGATACTGCTGAACAAAACCGCCAACCGATGCGACCTCGGCGACGCCAGGCACAGAGTTCAGTTGATAGCGGACGAACCAATCCTGCAGCGTGCGCAGCTCGCGCAATGAGCGTGTCGGGCTCTCGACGGTGTACCAGAACACATGCCCAACGCCAGTGGCGTCTGGACCGAGGGTCGGAGCGACTCCAGCCGGAAGCGTCTTCGTGATGAGGCTCATCCGCTCCAGCACACGCGCGCGAGCGAAATACAGATCGACGTTGTCTTCGAAGACGACGTAGATCATTGAGAAGCCGAATGCCGACTGCGAGCGGACAACTCGAACGCGGGCGAGACCTTGAAGGTTCACCGTCAGCGGATAGGTGATCTGATCTTCGACCTCCTGCGGGCTGTGGCCCTGCCAGTCGGTGAACACGATCACCTGGTTGTCCGAGAGATCCGGAATCGCGTCAATCGGCGTCGCCGTCAGCGCCCACCAGCCCCATCCGGCAAGGGCCAGATAAAGAGCGACCACGACAACGCGGTTTTTCAGCGACAGCTCTATGAGTCGATTGATCATGCGCAACAGTCCTCACACGCGCACACCTGTGCGCGTGAAAACGAAGACACCCGTACTGTTGCGGGACTAAATCAGGAAGACGGAGATGAGAAGATGCGTATCGGACGTGGCGGCCACATGATCGCGCTCACCTACGTCAACGCACGAACCTTGGAGCACCGGCACGGAAGAAAGGAATGCGATCGTGTCTTGGGTCAGGTCTTGTGCCGGGATTGCGGCGGCCAGCAACCCGCTGGGCGATTCTGCGTTCTGGCGATGTTCGCCCAGGGCGCAGCACGAATCTGCGGCTGTCTGCGACTCGTGATCATCTGAGCCCACGCAGCATGCCATGCGCGCGCCCGCGGACGAGGTCCAGCCCGAGCACAGGCTGAGGCACGGCAGGGTAACGAGGGCAACGAGCAGGGATGTGACAGCGGCTCTCCGAAGAATCACGAAGCGATTGTGACGTGGGGCGGGCGCCAAGTCAAACAGTCATGCCGATGTGTGCAGCCGGGCACGGCGTATGCACCTCTTTTACAACGCCATTCAAATCGTTCGGAAAAGAGTCATATCAAAGGAGACGTGCGTATGTCGATGAAACATGTTGTCGGGATTCTGGCCGTGGGAACGTTGGCGTTCGGCGTGCAGCTCGGAGCCGCGCAGTACGGGGATGCGGGGAAGACGAAGTCGGCCTCAGCAGCAGCAAAACCCGCAGCGGCAAAAGCCGGCGGCTCGCATACGATGACCGGATGTCTGGCGAAAGGCACCGAACCGAACACGTTCATGCTGACGAAGATCGAGGGAAGCGGCCCGAAGGAAGTCGAGCTCATTGGCGTACCCGCAACCTTGAAACTCGACCCGCACGTCGGCCACAAGGTCGCGATTACCGGCACCACCGTCGGCGAGAAAGCGGCGGCCCGGATGGAGTCAGGAATGAAGAAGCCCGCTAAAGGCGAGATGAAGGAACAAGCCGGCGAACATCATATGACGCCTACCGCGCTGAAGATGATCGCCAATTCCTGCATGTAGTTGTTGGTTGTTGGTTGTTGGTTGTTGGTTTCGGAAAGAGATAAAAGGCCGGCACTCACATTCAGAGGCCGGCCTTTTCTCATCTAACAACGAACCCACTCACAAGTTAGAAGCGGTACGCCAACATCAACTGCATAGTCCGGTTGCCTGTCTTGCTGGTCACCAGGCCGAACGATCCGCTGGTCGGATTGCTGTTCGCCCCGCCAAGGCTCGGTTGGTTCAGCACGTTGAACGCGTCCCATCGGAGGTCGATTGTGTGGTCCTTCACGAGTGGAAGTCTGCGGCGCACCGACAGATTCCATTCCCAGAACCCGGGATTGCGCAGCGCGTTCCGTGGCTGCACGCCGAAAGTCCCTTGAGCCGGTGCCGCGAAGGCGGCTCCGTTGAACCACACCGCCGAGTTCGTAAATGAAGTCCGCGTCACGTCCATCGGATCGCCGACCTGATTCCAGAACTGGTTTCCACTGCCCGGGCCGATGCCCGCGTAGTCCACGTTCATCCTGACAGAGAACGGGTTGCCCGATTGCACCTGGTTAATCCCCGAGAACGACCAGCCGCCCAGGAGCGCCCGCGCGAGGCGTGACCCCGAGGGAACACGGGGCTCATACATATAGCTGATCATCAGCACATGCGTGCGATCGAGGTCCGAGATTCCCCAATAGCTCGAAGACGCATTCGCGTACGGCAGAAGCTCGGTCTCGCTCGATCCGTTATCCCTGTTCTTGGACCACGTATAGCCGACACCGAATTGCAGGCCCGCCGACATGCGGCGGTTCGCGCTGATTTGCAGCGCGTCGTACCGCGTCCTTCCAGAATTCTCGGCGAGACCGATAATCCCGAGCCCGCGAAACGGCCGCAGGGCGTTGGGGTTAATTCCAGGATTCGCCTGCACAGTTCCAGGCGCCAGTTCGTTGATATTGCGCTTCCGCTGATTGTTGTAGCCACGGCGTCCCACGTAAGAGACTTCTATAGAGAGACTCGCGGGCAGTTGGCGCTGCAATGTTACGTTCCCCACGAACGCCATCGGGTGTTTCAGGGCGGGGTCCTGAGCGGAAACCGTAAACGGGAAATCCCGTCGCTGGGCGCCGCCCGGCGCATCCGCACTGCCGTTGATGACGGTGAACTGCTCCATGAAAGGCGGCTGCCCACCCTGCGCGAGATCGCGGTTGATGCCAGTACGATTGACGAACTTCCCGACGCCGGATCGAAGGCTGGTCTTGTCGTTGATGCTATAGGCGAGGCCCAGTCTCGGCTGCAGCACTCCCAATCCCTGTTGAGTGGGCGCGAACCCGTCGGGCAATCCGTGATACATGCCCGTAAAATTTTTTAAGAACGGGAATTCCGTCAGTGCTTTGTCGAGCGGGCCGTCTCCCGGCAACACGATGCCGTTGTATCGATCCCCGCTCACGATGAAACCGCCCGTCCGGTCCACGATGGCTGCGCGAGCCGGATCGTAGAAGTCGGCCTGGAACATCGATAGCGTGTTCAGCTTGCTGCTCCACGCCGGCCAGCGCGAGTAGCGCACGCCGAACTCCAACGTGAGTCTCTGACTCGCTCTCCAGCTGTCTTGCAGGAACGCGTCGAACATGGTGGCAGCGAACGGGGTGTTCGGCTTGGCGCCGAACTCTGAATAATCGTTGAAGTTTCCCAGCAGCACGTTGGCTATTGACAGACCCGTGGCTTGGGGATGTCCTGTATCGAGGAAGCGGAAGGCGCCGTTCTGATTGTTGGTCGCTGGTGCCGACGCCGTCGTCCCCTGAATCTGGTCGTCTTGCCCCGATCGTTCAACGGTGAATCCCCATTTCACCGTGTGGCTGCTCACCACCTTGGTCATGTTGTTGTGTACGGCGTAGGTGTAGCCCGACCAGTAGCCGGGATACGGCCCCATGTCCAACCCGCTTAAGCCGGTCACGGTCAGCGACGGAAGTTTCTCAGGGTCCAGCTTCGCGTTTGCGGAAAAGAGGAAGGGATAACTCACTCCGTACGTACTGCGCTTGCAACGCGCCCCGCACGCCGGGTCGTTGGTGATCACTCCATATCCGTCCGACGAGCCGGATACGGTCAACTCGTTGATAAAGGTAGAAGAGAGCGTGCTTGTGAGACTGACGACGGCGGTACGGTTAGGCCGGGAGTTGAGCTCATCAAACCGGGTCGAGCCTCCGACATTGTTGAACGTGAACGGAATGTGGGTGCCGCGAAAGGCGAGGGAGTGCTGGTCCGTGATCCTGTAATCAATCCGGCCCGTGTCCTTTCGCTCATCCTGCCAGGTGGGGAAAGTCGAGATGTGGTTCAGCGTCCCCTGTAGAAAACCTGGCGTCGGCTCCGGATACACGCCGAGCAGGGCCCGGCCCTGAGGGCTCAACCGATTCTCGGGAATGATGTTGCCGGGAAACGGCTGCCCGGTCGTCGGATCGGTGATGACCCTGACGCGGCCGAAGAAAGAATTTGCCGGGTTCAACAGCTCGCTGAAATCCCCGCGACGCATCGCCAAAGACGGAACGGTAAGCGTCTGGGTCGTTTCCTCGCGGCGGCGGAGCTGCTCTTCGCCCCAAAAGAAAAACAGCTTTGAACGGCTGCTGTTGAACTTGCCCGGAATGAAGATCGGTCCACCGAGTGTGCCGCCGTACTGGTTCAGCTTCCAGAGTGCCGCATCGGACAATCGTGGATCTCCGCTGGCATTGCGGGCCCAGGTGTTGGCGTTGAGCGCGTCATTCTGAAGCAGATAATTCAGAGTTCCGTGAAACTGCGAAGTACCACTCTTGGTGACCATGCGGACGATGCCTGAGGAGGCGCGTCCGTACTCGGCCGAATAGTTGCTGGTCAGTACCTGGATTTCCTCCACAGTGTCCGCATGTTGAGCGCCGAGCATCGTATTTTCCGTCGAGCGGGTCCGATTGGCGATGGCACCGTCTACGGTGACGAGCACGTCGTTGGCACGGCCGCCACTGATCGAGTCAATCCCTGTCCCGAGGCTGGTGCCGCCGAAGTTGCTCAGTCGGCCACCCACCACTCCCGCCTGAAGGCGCGCCAGAAACACAGGGTTGCGTCCGCTGAGCGGCATCTGCTCGACTTGGAGCGCCGTCACGGTCCGCCCCAGCACGGCGTTCTCCACCATCGCATTTGTATCGGCCGACACCTCGACGCTGTCTGTAAGCGCCCCCACTTCCAGCGCGATATTCACGCTGAGTCGCGCAGCAGAATTGAGGCGAACACCCGTTGTGCTCGAGCGGGAGAAGCCCTGCAGCTCTGCCGACACAGTGTAGGTGCCGACGATGAGACCGGGAAACACATAGTAGCCCTCCTCGTTCGACACGGCCTCGCGCTGCTGGCGATTGCCCTCGTTCGTCGCCGTCACGACCACGCCCGGAACGACGGCACCGCTGCCATCTCGAACGAAACCTGAAATCTGCCCGTTGTCGAACTGGGCTTCAAGCTGTGTTGTGCCGAACAACATGATGATTGCGCCGGCACAGGCGAGTGATCCTAGCGGGAATCTCATGGTCTCCTCCTGGTGCGTTGGAATACAGTTACCACGCGAGGCGGATGCCGAACTGCATGTTGCGCGCGTCGTCCGCGGTGGAAATGACACCTGCGGTGACGTTGTTGATGTTCCCGTCCGGCTGTCCGAAGTTTGTGGTGTTGAACAGATTGAAGATCTCTGCCCGGAACTCGAGATGCGCGGCCCTTAGTGGGAAGCGCTTACTCACAGAGAAATCCACTTGCTTCGAGCTAGGCCCGATCAACCTGTTGCGTCCCGCCGTTCCCTGAAATCCCGCCGCAGGCAGCACGTACGCGGTTTTGTCATACCACTGCGCGACGGTCGGATTGTCGAGCTTGCCCCTATCGCCTTCGCGACCCGGAGCGTAGTTGACACGCTGCGGAACGAACGAACCGCATTGGCAGACATTCGTTCCCGATAAAGTAAACGGGAACCCGCTGCCTGCCCGCACGACGCCCTGAACCTGCCAACCACCGAGCACGTACGCGACAGGACCACGGCTCGTCAGCCAGCGCCGTCCCTCGCCAAACGGCAACTCGTAGCCGAAGCTGAAGGCACCGCGATGGCGCTGGTGGTAACGCGAGAGGCTCTCGTCCGCATCCGGATTAGTCCTGAACGCGGTGTCATTCGCCTCGACCTCGCCGGACCCATTGTCGCGATTCTCCGACAACTGATAGTTGGCGAGGAAGAACAACCCTGCGGAATAACGCTTCTCGAGGCGCAGCGAGAGACCTTTGAAGTCCGCCGTTCCGATAGCCGCCGAGTACAGCATGGCGGGCTGGAACTGCGGAAACGGCAGCCGCGCGTTGATGGGAGTTGTTCCGAAGTCTGCCTGATTGATGTTGTACCGCTTGCTCAGGTTCCGGCTTCGGCTGCCTGTGTAAGCGGCCTCCAGGACGTAGTCACGCCCGAGACTCCGCTGTAAATTGACGTTCCATTGCACCGTGTACGGCGTGCGATTGTTCGGATCAAGCGAGAACGGCGCAGGGAACTGGGGGATGTTGTTCAGATCAGGAAAGAGCGTGTCCACTTGAAGCGGCTCTGCGACCGCAGGGTTCAGCGAGAATTGCCCGTAGTAGGGCGGAATCAGGCGTGTGAACTGCAGTTCGTTCAGATTGAGATTGTCATAATAGACGCCAAACCCCGAACGCAGGACCATCCGATTCGTCAGGTTGTACGCCATCCCGACGCGAGGGCCCCAGTTGTTGAGATCTTTTTGAAGGATGCCATCTGGAAAATAGTGCGCCTGCTGGTGCACAAGCGGCACCAACGCGGCGGGCATGGTCGCCGGTAGCGCGTTATACCCAATCTTGCCCGTTGCGGCGTCGAACGCGGCTTCCACGCCGTCCTGCTCGGCCCACGGTGCGAGGTATTCCCATCGCAGTCCGAGCTGAAGGCTCATCTTGTCGGTGACTTGCCAGTTGTCGTCGATGAATGGCGCGGCAGTCGGTGAGTGGTATGTCGCCCCGGAGGCGCCGAATGCCCCGGCGCAGGTTGAACAGTAGCCGAGCAGAAAATCGGCGACGGCATTGCCGGTAAAGTTTCCGTTGAACGTGAAGTTGCCGCGAGTCGAATTGTCGGTGAGGTGCTCGAACTTGCGGAACTGCGCCTGTAATCCAAACCGGAGCGTATGACCGCGGAAGGTCTTGCTGGTGGCGTTGGACAGGCTGTAGATATTTTCAGTCGCGCCCTGCGTGTTACCGCCTTCGCCCTGCCCCGAGAAGCCGGCGATCGCCACGTTGGGGCGCCCGTATGCGAGAGGAAACGTCGCGGCCGCGAGATTCCGCAGGCCCAGATCGCTCGTCCAGTTGCGCCCGTCCGGACTGACCGGCGCATTCAAGTGGTAGGCGTAGTTGTACCCGAATCGCACTTCGTTGACCCAGGAGGACGACATGACCCATGTGTGCCCGACGGCCAGATTGCGTCCACGCTGCGGGAGATCGGTTGACGTGAACGCCGCCGGCTGCAGCTGCGATCCCTTGTAGTACATGAAGCGTTCGAACAGACCGTGATTCCCGCTGAGCGTTTGATCGGCGCGCACGGTTGCAGTATTCGCGTCGTCAACGAAGTTTCTGATGATCGTGTAGTTGTTCGCGCCCACCGAGTTCGGCGCCGGGATCGTCGGCGCCAGGATGTTTGCAAACTTCGAGAAGCGGGTCGCGGGAATGATGTTGCCGGGGAAGGGCTGGCCGGTCAGTGGATCGCGAATCGGTGTCGCCAACGCTGAGAAGTTCCCGGACAAGAACGCCTGGCTCGGCACGCTGCCCAGAAACGGCTGCCCTTGGACAGTCCGTAGCCCTTCATAAGCGCCAAAGACGAAGAACTTGTTGTGAACCACCGGCCCGCCGCCCGTGCCCCCGAACTGGTTGCGCTTGTATTCCGGCTTCCTCGGCGCGAAGAAGTTCTTCGCATCGAACCGATCGCCGCGGTAGAACTCGTAGGCGGAGCCGTGGGGCTGGTTCGTACCAGACTTCGTGACGATGGAGACGACGGCCTGGCCCTGGCCATACTCGGTGGAAAACGAGTTGCGAAGCAGGCTCACTTCCTGAACGGCGTCGATCGGCGGGTTCAGTGAAAGATTATTGAACCGCAACGACCGGACATACACGCCATCGATCGTGTAGTTGGTGGAGCTGTCGCGTCCACCTTCCACGGTGATGAACTGATTGCGCCGCCCGAACTGTGTGTTGCGCGCGAAGTTTCGCGGCGTCACGCCTGCCGAGAGCGACGCCAGCGACAGCACGTTGCGGCCGTTCAACGGCAGGTCTTCGATCTGCTTCTCATTAATCACCTGTCCAACGGATGCGCTCTGCGTCTGCAACAACGGAGCTTCTCCGGTTACCGTAACCGTTTCGCTGACGGTCGCG
>JANMJM010000045.1:0-3975 GCA_031371345.1 Vicinamibacteria bacterium | reverse complement strand
CGCGAGACCGCCGACATGGCTGTTCCGCTCGATGACGGTGACGTCGTAGCCCTTTTCCGACAGGTAATAAGCCATCGACGAGCCAGCCACACCTCCACCCAACACCAGGATCTTCTTGTTCACGCTGATTGCCCTCTGTTGATGTCAATTCGCACTGGAAATACCAAATAAACGGCGGCCGCCGGCCACGAAACGGCCGAATGTGGTGCCCCGCGGGTTCAGGAAGAGGCCGCCATCGGGATCGATTTCGAGAAAGGCGCCATCGGCAAGCTGATCCAATCGCGATTCGATCATGTCCCGCACGCTGTACTTGGCAGTGAGCGCGGCAACCGACAGCGTCCGATGCGGTGCCCGCTCGAGCTCGGCGAGAACCCGCAGCGTCACAGACCGGTCCGGAAGCGTCATGAAATGAAAAAGAAATCCGCCGAGCGCGAGATGGGTTAAGGCGAAAAACACCCGGCCGTCGGTGTCGAGCCGCCGCCCGAACAGCCACGGCTCGAGGCCGAAAATGATAGGTGTGGTCAGCACCACGACCATGATGATGGTGACGTAAATATTGCCGCGCCTCCGTAGCGCCGATACCGCGGCAACCATCAGCGCCTGACCGGCAAGCAACGTGAGGATAGCCGCGATGACACGAGCGAGCATCATTTCTCTTTGATGCCTCCACCCATGCCCAGGGAAAACATCTTGAACGCCGCGAGCGTCCCGATGGCGATGAGCCGTCCTTTCGACGTCAGACTCAGCGCGGTGCCGCGCATGTCGATCCAGCCGCCACGGACGAGATTGGGTAGCCGCCGCGCGAGGATGTGATCCAGTCCGTCATGGCCCTCATAAGAACGCACCAGGTGCTCGCGCGTCCGCAGGCGCTCGTTGGTGAAGATGTCATACATGAGGCTGCCGGAAAATCCCCACAGCAAACTATAGAAGGCGTTCCACATCGTCAGACACACCAACGTTTGAAGGAGCACGCAGCAGGCGAGACCGAGCATGTCTTCAATACGAACGAGCGGCCACAGCCATACGTAGGTCGCGGAACTGGCGATCACGAGCAGCAGCGCGTAAATTAGAAAGAACCGGCGAGGCTCTCGTGGCCGGAACACGCGGACAGTGATCCAGGACGCCGCGAAGAAGGCACAGACGCCGGCCAGCGGCAACAGCAGCCGGATCAATGCGTCGATCCTTTAGCTGAAATTGTGCTCTCGCATCCAGCGCACATTGTAGCAGACGGGTTCGTCCTTGATTCGTCCGTCGCGCGCCGCCGCGACCATTTCGCGGACCGCCATCTGCACGTTCCGCGTGGGAGAAAAGCCCGTGGCCAGAAGTTTGTCAGAGCACACCGCATAGGATCGCGGATCGTTCGACGGCTTCACGTCGATCGTCGCCGGCACCTCGCTCGTGATGGCGCGCGCAATGTCGATGACTTTCAGGTTCTCGAACCCGGCGTTGTACACGCCGGCCAGGCGCGCCTCGAGGGCAAACACATATAAATCGACGAGATCGTCGATGTGAATATTTGGCCGCGTCTGCTCGCCGCCAAGTACCGTCACGACTCCGCGCGTGAGCGCCTGCATCGTGAGCATGTTGACGACGACGTCGAGCCGCATGCGAGGCGAGTAGCCGCAGACGGTCGCAGGCCGGATCACGGTCGTCACCATTGAATCGGCGTAGCTGAGGACGACCCGCTCGGCGACCATTTTCGTCTTGTTGTATTCCGACAACGGAAAGAGCTCGAGATCTTCGGTGACCTTCGGTTCCGACTTCAGCCCGTATACGCTCGCCGAAGAGGCGTAGATGAACTGTTTCACGCCCTGGCGCGCGGCCTTGTCGATCAACCGCATGCCGGCAAGCACGTTCACCTCCCACGAGGCTAACGGATTGAGCTCGACCGCTGGATCGTTGGCGATATTCGCGAGGTGGAAAATGGCGTCGTAGCCCGAGAGGTCGATCGAATCGATGTGGCGCACATCTTCGCGCAGAACCGACAGTCGCGGATGCGGGGCGAGCACGTTCCCGAACCACGCCGTGTCGAGCACGTCTACCTCGTAGGGCGTGCGCGCGAGCAGCGCCTGAGTCAGCTTCGTGCCGACGTATCCGCAGCCACCGGTCACCAGGAGTTTCACCGTTAGAGGGGGCCTTGCCCGTGAGCGCTCAGGTATTGGTCGAACCAGTAATGCAGCAGCACCTGATGCGCAGATTCGGCCCAGCCGTAGCGAGGCAGGGGGACGTAGAAGTTGAGGACGCCGAGCGCACGCGCGCGGTTTCCCGGTTGTTTTCCGGATATGGTGATGGCCTCGATGCCAATCGCCTGGGCAGCTTCGAGCGCCCGAACGATGTTCGGCGACTCGCCCGAGCTGCTAATCGCGATCACCTGGTCGCCTGGCCGCGCCAACCGCTCGAGCGGCAGTGAAAACGTCTGTTCGAACGACAAGTCGTTGCCCGTGGCCGTGAGCAGGGCGGGATCGGTAAGGGTGAGCGCGCGCAGCCGGCCGTTCTTGCAGACATCGGTGGCCATATGGCTCGCCATGCCTGCGCTTCCGCCGTTGCCGATGAAGAACAGGCAGCCGTCGCGCTGCGACAACGCATGCGTCAACTCCACCCAGCGCGCGAAACCGTCGGCGACCGCGAGGCTAGCGCCCTGTCGATCGGTCACCTTGACGGCTTGCAAGCCTGTCACGATCTGCTCGATGTAGCCGTTCCACGTTTCCATCGTCAGATCACGATCTTTGCGATGGTGAGGAACTCTTCTTCCGAGATCGGCCGTTCGTTGCACCGGCGCTGAGCCATGGACGCCGCACCGATGGCGCCCGCGAGCGTGACCATGCGCGCCGGCAAACCCAGGCGGACGGCCAGGCTGCTGAGCGCGAAATACGCATCGCCGCACCCGATCGTGTCGACGACCGTCGTGCTGAGCGTGGGCAGCGCAAACCGGTCGTCCTTTATCCGCGCCATTGCGCCATTGGCGCGGTCGGTGACCGACAGCGTGTCGCAATGAAGAAGTGAGGCCATGCGATCGACGAGGTCGCGCAGCGGCGCGCCCTGCTGGTGGAGGCAGAGTTCGGCTTCGGTGCGGTTCAGGCTGTAATAGTTCGCGCCGGCATATTTCGTCGGCAGGTTATAGCCGTAATTGCTCGAGTTCACCTGGACCATGGCCGCCACGCAGGCCCGGTTGTGCGCGGCGAGGCGCGTGTTAATCTGGTCGGCGTCGAGCAGTCCGTGTCCAAAATCTGCGACGAGTACCAGATCGTAGTCGTCGAAGTTCGGCAACCGATCGTGGTACACGCCATCGAGCGTGAGCTGCTTCGATTCGAATAGCGAGACGCCCGTGTCTTTGTCGACGAATCGTGTCTTCACGAGCGGACTGTCGGAGAGCGCCGTTACCTTCACGTTCTTCGGCACATCGTTGGCGCCGAGCGCATTGGTAAAGCAGTCGAGGCTCTTCACAAAGCTCGACAGGTGCAGCGCGATGATGCCGGCGCCGCCGATTTGACGGATGCGCGAGGCCTCGAGGCCGGCGACGCACCGCGATTTCTGCGAGATGTTATCGACACTCACATCGACCCACTCGTCGACGATCGTTTCGCCCAGCAGGCACACGCGCAGCTGAGCCGCGCCGACGAGGAACCGCTTGACCTCTTCCAGGGTAAAGCCGAGCGCCGAGACATCGCGGAACATGACGCGATCGTTGCGGAGCAGAGGATTGTCCTGAACCGCTTCGGAAGACGAGAGCAAAAAGTGCGACAGCTTCGTGGAGGAGAATGTCTCGCCGGACGTGAAGTGAATGCGGCCGCCATAGCCCTCGATGAGGGCTTTCTCGTGTGAGATGTTTGAGGTCTTGTCGAGCAGCAGGTCGGAATACTCCGGCCCTTTCACGTACACGTCTGGCTTCAGCGCCTGCAGCGCTTCCATCGCCGACGGCTCGTTGATAATCGCCACGTAGTCAACCACCTCGAGAGCCGCGAGCTGGCGCGCCCG
>JANMJM010000019.1:0-2399 GCA_031371345.1 Vicinamibacteria bacterium | reverse complement strand
GCCACCGGGGTGCTTACTCCAGTCGCAACGCGTTTTTTTGCACGATCGCAAACAGGACAGCAACAGGAGCTGTTTATTCAAGGAGGGAAATACTCGACAGCCGCTGCGATCTACTTCGTGACGTACTTTGTTTGCTTGGGTGGCTCTTTCATTCATCTATGGATGGGTCCGGCTTTCACCTACGTTGCCACGTTGCTGATCGTTCTTACGATAGGGGAATTCCTACAAATGACCCAATCTGTAACGACCAGCATAGTACTTGCGACAGGTCGTCACAAACCTTTGGCATGGTTGACTCTCGGCGAGACCATAATTAGTGTGATGTTGATGATTCCGGCCGCGAGACTCGGGCTTGTGGCGATTTGTCTTTCACAAGCTGTTCCCCAACTCCTTTTCAGTGGCATTGGAACGCTGGTGTGGGGATGTCATATTACTGGAACACGTCCGCAGACGTATATTCGGCGGGCGATATTACCTGCGCTTCTCGCCGCCGCAGCACCCGCGGCGCTGTTACTGTCTCTAATAACCTGGCGGGCGCCTTTGAGCTGGCCTGTACTGCTTGCATACTCGACCTTGTACACCTTGGTTTTCGGTGCCTGCTGCTGGTGGCTCATGCCGGCGACAACGGCGCCCGCCTGAAAGCAAATATGCCGACGAGAAGTAGTGGATCGCTATCTCTGGAGATATGCGAGTCCCTGATTCACTTGTAGCCCAAGCTAATCACGTCAAAGTCATTTGCCGTGAGTGTGGCAAAAGCCGGGTTCAATACGAAGTTGTCCCACCGCGCATCATAGGCTCCGGAAATAAACATATCTGAACCATTGTCTGCCACAATCAATCCATAACGCTGCATCGCGCGAAAGATTTTCTGCACCTCGGGAGAGTAAGAGGACAAGTCTTTGCCCGCCTTCAATCTAAGTCGAGCCCCCATCGGGAGCGCGCCAAGCGTCGAACCTGCACCATGAGACGCCGGATAGACGTACCAGTTCGTCGCCCGAACGGTCATTCTGAACGCATGGCGGATTTCATCGGTTCCGAATACTTCGTCGTATCGAACGAGCCCTGGCAGGATTGCCAGACCCGCAGCGTCGGCCGAGGTCCATCCATCAGGGCGACGTACGCTTGCATTCATATCAAAGAAGGCGCCCGAACCCGCAGTCCACTTTGCGCCGTCGTAAAAGACATTGTAGAGCTCGTAAAGGTACCTTTTGTCCCGATCGACGATAAGTAAGTGTCGATCGCTCCACGAACGCGCGTCGACATTTCCGGCAGGGCCGCCCTCAATCAAGTGAGGTTGAGTGATGGCCGAATCAGGTATGGGATAAAACGGGACGCTCTGGTCGAGCGCGTGATCAACGCCGTCACTTTCAGAAGAGTAGAGAAACTGCACTGCTTTCTTTGTAACGGTGTTGTCCACGATCACGTACGGCATTCCGTAGTTTTCTGCGCTACCCGGTGATACGTCGCCTCCGAAATCCGGATGGAGACGCCGCGGACTCCCGTTGTTTATGAAAGTAATATATTGTGATGATTTTGCATCGACCGGTGCACTTGAGATATCCAAATTCCACCAGTTGTCGGAAGGGAAGCCGATGAGAGAGCTGCTCGGCGATGTGCTTGGCGCACCGCTGTAGGCCTCCACTTCGACGAGGCGACTATACCCGTCGATCGAGCCTGTGATGACGACGCGAATCGCCGTCGTCGTGACTGCCGTAAACGTCACCGGTCGCCAAACAAGCCGGTTGCCGGCAACGGCGGCACCAGGAATCGGCGCCCAGCCAACGCCGTTCCAATAGTCCACGCGAAAATCCGTCAGCCCATAGCCGCTGAACGTCATGCTCGAGGTGGGAGTACTCGGCGCCCAAAATTGATCCTGCATGGAGAACACGTCGACCTCGTCAATCGTCTTCGCCCCCGCAAAATCCACGCGCACCCAGTCCGGAAAGCCTGGCACTCCGTCGAACCAACCGCCCCCGGCGCCCCACGACGTTCCCATTCGATCGCCGTTGGTCACGCCGCTCACCGGATAGAGAGTCGAATACGTCGAGGACGCCGTCGCGATGCCGCCATTCGTCGCCAATGCGACGTTGGTGCGAGTCGTAATCGCTGCTACCGCCACGGTAATGGAAACTGTGTTAGAGGTGTTGGTAAACGAGCGATTGTCAGTAGCAATGGCCGATAGCTGATAAGAGCCCGCTGGTACGTTCGACCAGGCAATGCTATACGGACTGGTCGTATCGGTGCCAATGAGCGCACCGTTTGCGTAGAACTCGACCCTCATCACCGAACCATCTGTGTCGCTTGCCGATGCTTCGACGGTAATCGATGCAGGAGCAGCGTACGACGAGCCCGCCGCACCGGCCGTTGCCGAAATGCCGCCGGTATGGGTCTCGCCACGT
>JANMJM010000007.1:0-3340 GCA_031371345.1 Vicinamibacteria bacterium | reverse complement strand
CCGCAACGTCCGTTTCTGGCGACCGGACGCCCGATCTCGACCGATGTAAAGTCGAATGCGCCCTCAGTGGCCGGCCGGCCGGCTGTATGTGCTTGTCCTGGATGATCTCGGCACGTCTGCGCTGCGTTCGCAATATCTGATCAAGTCGGCGAAACAATTCGTCGAGAAGCACATGGCGGCCAACGACCTTGCGGCCGTCGTCTACACGAGCGGCCGCGCCGACGCGGCGCAGGAATTCACCGGCGATCGCCGGTTGCTCGTCACCTCGATCGACAAGTTCACCGGCCGCAAGCTCATATCGTTGACTCTCGCGAAGGCCGATCAATTCTTTCATCAGCACCAGATGGAGCTCGAGGCCAACGCCGATTCGGCAAACGATCCACAGAATAATGGCCAGCCCGTGTCTGGAACCATCCGCGGTCCCAATGGCTACTCCGACATCACGACCGACCCGGACGATTTCGAGCGCGGGTACCGCGCACAGGAAGTGTTGCGCACGCTGAAGACTGTCGCCGAAACACTGAGCGGTGTCCGAGGCCGCCGCAAAGCGCTGCTGTTCTTCAGCGAAGGGATCGATTATCCAATCTACGATATCTTCGGATCGCAGGCCGCAGGGGACGTGGTGGCAGCGACCAAAGACGCGATTACGGCGGCGGCTCGATCGAACGTCAGCTTCTTCACCATCGACCCGCGCGGCCTTGTCGGACTCTCCGCCGAAGAGATCGAGCTCAATGCGTCGGCCGATCCCAGCCGCGGGTTCGACGCGCGCGGTCTCGTCGCCGAAATGCGATTATCGCAGGACAGTTTGATCACGCTGGCCGAGGAGACCGGCGGCTTCGCGGCGGTCAACTCGAGAAACGACGCACCCATCTTCGATCGCATCGTGCGCGCTACGAGCACCTATTACGTGCTCGGCTATTACCCTCCCAATCCGCGACGCGACGGCGCATTTCACCGAATCGAGGTTCGCGTGAAACGTCCCGGGTTGCGGGTGACTGCCCGCAAGGGATACGCGGCGCCACGCGGCCGGACACGTGAAGAGCTTCCCGTTTCGGCAACGACTGCGACCGGGAAACAGCAGGCGTCGGTCGAGCTGCGTGAAGTCCTGAGCAGTCCTTTGCAGCAGAGCGGCGTGACGGTGTCGGTGCAGGCGGCGCCGTTCAAGAACAAGCCGAAGGAAGCCTCGGTCGCGCTGGCCATCGAAATCGATCCAGGGCGTCTGCGCTTCGAGCCTGGCGCGTCGGGCAGCAACGTGCTTCACGACGATCTCGAGCTCTCGTTTTTTGCGCTCGACGACAAGGGCAAGTCGCACGAGGGGACGCACTATAACTTGAACTTGGCGTTGCGGCCCGAGACCTACGAGCGCGTGAAAGCGATGGGCTTGCGCGTCAATCCCCGGATCGCGCTCGCGCCCGGCCGCTACCAAGTGCGCATCGGCGTCCGCGAGAGTGGCGCGGGGGAACTTGGGTCGGTGTTCTACGATCTCGAGGTCCCCGATTTCACGAAAGGCGACGTCGCGATGAGCGGCCTCCTCATCACGGCCGCGTCTTCACGGTTGCTCCTCACGCCGGAGCCAGACACGACAGTGCCGGCCGCACTCCTGCCCGGCCCCGCAACGAGCCGCCGTGAGTTTGTTCAGGGAGATACGCTGAACGTATTTGCCGAGGTGTACGACAACGCTCGCGGGCAGCGGCGGGACATCGAGGTGGCGACGACACTGCTCGCCGAAATTGGCACCGACGTCTTCAGATCCACGCAAAGCCTTGGCGCCGACGGTCAAGGCTCGGCCAAAAACAGCTCGTTTCAGTACTCGACGAGCATTCCACTGAAAGACATTGCGCCCGGCCGATATCTGCTCCGCGTGGACGCGACTGCGCGCGGAGCGGCGACCGACAGCGGCCGCACCAGCCGCGAAACCCTCATCACGGTGATCGGCTCAAAATAGAAAAGGGGCAAGGGGTAAAGGGTGAGGGGCAATTACCCCTTACCCCTCGCCCCACGCCCCGTGCCCCGTAAGTGTGGGTTTCTTGAACGAGAGCCGCGCGCCGAACTGGAACGTACGGTTGCCGCCCGCGGCTATGATCCGCCCGAAGTCGACGTTATTGATGGCGGTCACCGGATTGTTGAAATTTTTCCTGTTCGGCAACCCGAAAACGTCCGCGCGAACTTGAATCCGGCGAGCCGAACCCAGTTGGAAGCTCTTCGCAAACGTCATATTCACGTTCACGCTTGAGGGGCCACGTGCCATGGCCAGTTGATACGTGCCAGGGCGAAGAGTGGCATTCGTCACGCTGCTGACGGGAACGAGCGTAAACGCTGCCGTATTAAGGTACGTGCACCCGGTCGCCGCGCACGTGTCCTGCCAGTTGCTGACGATGAGATCGGCGCCGGAAACGACATCCGGACGGCTGCGATCAATCCCCGACGGCTGGGTGACGCGCAGCGTCGTGCCCGTTCGCGTTTGCACGATGCCCGAAAGTTGCCAGCCGCCGACAACACCGTTCAGGATGCCTTTGTCGCCGTTAACACCGGGAAGCTCGTAAATAAACGACGTGTTCGTGCGATGGTGAACATCGTTGTTTGCGGGCGCACGGTCGTACTCCGGATTCCAGAAATCCTGGGTGTTGTCAACGGTGGCGATGTAGTACGCCGCGAGATCGCCGCCTTGTGTGGCTTCGCTCCTAGCCAGCGTGTAATTGAAGTCCCATGAATATCGATTCGCGAACCGTCGACGCAGCGACATCTGCAGTCCGTTGTACACCATCGTTTGGCTGCTATCGACGTAATAGCCGCCGGGAGCGCCGAGCGCCGGATTCGGCCGCGCGCCGGTCTGCCGGTCGATGGCCTGCGTGAACTGACGCTGCAGCGGGAAGTCGTTGCCATCGGTGCGGACGTACCCGACATCCATCGCCATCGAGCGAGTGAGCGCGTGTTGCACGCTGATCATCGACTGGATCGTGTAAGGGACCGGCAGGTCCGTATTGAAGATCGAAAAGACGCTCTTCCGTCCGTTGGCATCGGCCAGTGCCATCGGCACGACGTCGTCGGTGTAATACGGCCACTTCAAGCCCTTGGCCGCAGATTCAGTCCTGTTGTAAATGATCCGGAACGGAATGTAAGGATTCGCCGCGCTCTCGCGGACCGTCGCCGCCAGGTGCGGACTGTAGAGGTACCCGACGCCACCTCGCACTACCGTCTTCTCTGAATTGTCGATGGTCCAAGCGAAGCCGAGACGAGGGCCGAAGTTCGAGGCGTCGGGGTTGTACGGCTTCAGGGGATCGACCTGCGGCCCAAAGTCGAGCTTACGCAAATCAGTCGCAGGCGCGAAGTTGACGATTTC
>JANMJM010000346.1:0-3408 GCA_031371345.1 Vicinamibacteria bacterium | reverse complement strand
GACGGACGCGGGATCCAACGCGCTGTTTGGCCACCTGCAAAAGGTCACAGCCGAGCAGTTGAACCGCGCACCCCAAGTACGCCGCGATGTACGGATCGCGGTCGCGCGCCGTGAAAACCGGCCGGCCCGTGGGGGCTGGCGGCGTTACGTAACGCTTGACAACTCTTCAGGGCTGACGGATTATCCGCGTTATCGATTATCGATTAGTTTTTCGCAACGCGCGATGCGCGAAGCCACGACCATTCAGCGTTAGGAGGTTTCCATGTTGACGGCATGGCGTCTCACTGCCTTGGTTCCGCTCATTGTCGTAGTGATCTCCGCGCCGGCCGCGGCGCAGAGCTTTTACGGATCGCTCATCAGCGTCACGCAGGACGCGCAGGGCGGTGTCATTCCCGGCGCAACCGTGGTGCTCACCAACACCGCGACGAATGATCGTCGTGAAGGCGTGTCCGGGGAAGACGGCACGTATCGCTTCGTCAACCTCGTGCCCGGCACCTACAGGTTGGAAGTCGAGCTTTCCGGGTTTCAGCGCTACGTGCGCGACCAGATCGTCGTCAACGTCCAGTCGACGCCACGTATCGAGGTAACGCTGCAGGTCGGCAGTCTGCAGGAAACGGTATTGGTCACCGGCGCCGCGCCGCTGCTGCAGACCGAAAGCGCGTCGGTCGGCACGGTTGTCGGCAGCCGCGCCGTGCAGGAACTGCCGCTCAACGGACGGAACATACTCAATCTGGTCGCGGTCGCCCCCACGGTCGTTCCGCAGGGCTCCAGCGATGGCAGCTTGACCGGCAAAAACGTGTTTGCCGCCGGCAACTACCAGATCGGCGGGGGAGTCGCCAACCAGAGCGCGTCGTTCTATGACGGCGTCCCTCTGCAGGACATGGCGTACGGCAACATCGTGGCGCTGACGCCGAGCCCCGAGGCGGTCGAAGAGTTTCGCGTGCAGACCAACAACAGCAGCGCCGAGTTCGGCCGCTTCACCGGTGGCGTGGTCAACATAGCCTCGCGGTCCGGGAGCAACAGCTTCCGCGGCACCATGTTCGAATATCACCGCAACAAGGCGCTGAACTTGAACACGTTCTTCGGCCAGCGCGCCGGCCTGGACAAGCCACCGTTCGTGCAGAACAACTTCGGCGGCGTGTTGGGCGGTCCGGTGGTGAGAAACAAACTGTTCTTCTTTTCGAGCTACGAAGGGTACCGCAATCGCGAAGGTTCGCTGTTCCGGCGCACCGTGCCGACTGCGGCCATGAAAGCAGGAGATTTCTCCGACTACCGCAACGTGACCACTGGCGCCGTGGTGCCTCTCTATGACCCGTGGACGCAGTGCGGTATCACCAATCCGGGTACTGGCCGTTACAACGGCGACTGCGGCACCGTGCCGAGTCGTCTGCAGTTCCCCGGCAACATTATTCCAGCCAACCGGATTAGCCCCATCGCGCGACGTTATCTCGACTTCCCCGTCTACGCCGAGCCGACCGTCCCCGGCGCGTGGCGGACCGAGAACTGGGAAAAAAATGGCTCGATCGGCGGCGACAACGATCAGATGAGCTTCCGCGGCGACTACAACCTGAGCCAGAACCAGCGTCTCATCGGACGCTACACGCGATTCGAGTCCAACAACCTGCCGCTCGACCTCTACGGCAACGGCCAGCGGACTGGCGCTCCCGAGCACTTCATCACGACGCAGGTGATGGCTGCTAATACTTACACGCTCAACTCGAGCACGGTTTTGGACATGCGCGTCGGGTTCCTGCACTGGGCCTACGACCGTACTCCAGGCAATCTCGGCATCAACCTCGTGCAGACGCTCGGACTGCCGAAAACGCCGTACGGCGAAATTTCAGAGCGCAGCGGCATTCCTGGCATGGACACGATCCCCACGATCGCCGCTGGTTCGAACAGCTTTCTTAGCACTGGTCTGATTTACGCCGACAACAGGTCGTACGCGATGACGCCGACGGTGACGAAAATCGCGGGTGGTCACACGCTCAAGCTCGGCGCCAACATCTTGTGGGCCACGGAGGATTATTTCCAGAACAACGCGACCGGAGGCACCTTCGACTTCAGCAACGCGCCGACGGCGCTCGACGGAACCAACCCTGGGGCGACCGGGGATCCGTTCGCATCGTTCCTCCTGGGAATTCCGACCGGCGGCACATACCAGTCGTCGGGGTGGACGTACGCCCGCACCAGCTATCAAGCGTACTTCTTCGACGATTCCTGGCGGGTCAGTCCGAAGCTGACGTTGAATCTTGGCGCTCGGTGGGAGATTCCGGGGACCTTCAATGAAAAGGACGATCGCATCGTGACCTTCAACCCAGAGGTGGTCAATCCGGTCCTGGCCGGGCTAACGAACCCCGTCACCGGGCAGTCGTATCGCGGCGCGTTCGAGCTGGTCAACAGCGACAAGCAGCCGGAGCGCGGCGTCAGGAAAGAGGTGTTCAACCGCGTCGTCCCGCGAGTTGGCTTCGCTTATCAAATCACCGACAGTACGGTGGTGCGCGGCGGCGCCGGCACGTTCATTACACCGTCGACCGTGAGATTCCAGGACGGCGTCAACGGGCCCGTCATCCAGCGCACGAATACCATCGTGACCAGCGTCGACAACAACCGCACGTTCTTCACCGATATGAGCAACCCGTTCCCGACGGGCGTTGAAAATTTCCCCGGCCGCGACCCGAACTACCAGCGGGTGCTTCTGGGCGGCACGGCTCGACAGTTCTATAGGGATGAAGAGGGATACCCAGGTTACTCCCACCAGTGGAACGTCGCGCTGCAGCATCAGTTCCAAAACAACCTGTCGATGGAACTCACGTATAGCGGTCTGGACGGGAACCATCTACCGAACTCGGTTAACGTCAACCAGTTGGGGAGAGAGTATATCGCCCGGGCGGCCGCCGACCCGACCATCTGCAGTCTGACGAACAACCTAGTCATCCCCCAGGATCAGCCGGGGTTCGTGTCTACCCAGCGGGACACCTGCTACGGAGCGTATCTGCGGCAGCAGGTGCCCAATCCGTTTGTCGGGGTGATCCGTGAAGGCGCGTTGTCCACTCCGACGGTTCAGCGACAGCTGCTGCTCACGCCGTTCCCTCAGTATGTGTCGGCATCCCACCCGGGTTATTCGGGCTCGAGCCGCTACCATGCGCTGGCGTTCCGGGCCGAGAAGCGCATCGGCGCCGGCGGCGTCGTGAGCGGCCACTACACGTTCTCGAAAAACATGACCGACGTGGAGACGCTGACGGATTGGCTCGAGGGTGGATCGAGTGCGCCGGTCGCCGGCTACCAGACCAACAACCTCGAGGGAGAGTGGGCGCTGAGCAGCTTCGATGTTCGGCACCGCGTGGTCGTCAACTTCGTCGTCGACCTCCCGTTCGGCCAGGGACGCAGGTTCGGTGCCGGCGCGAC
>JANMJM010000324.1:0-11412 GCA_031371345.1 Vicinamibacteria bacterium | reverse complement strand
ACGGTTCGTGAGCGCCTGGTACGAACCGAAATAAAACAGCTTATTCAGCAGGATGCGGCCGCCAGCCGATGCGCCGGGTTGGTGCTGGCGCTGTTGCGGACGCCGAGGCTGGAAGAAACTCCGCGCGTTCAGCTTGTCGTTTCGATGAAATTCCCAGACGGAGCCGTGAAAGGCATTGCTGCCGGCCTTGGTCACCATGCTCACCTGAGCGCCGGCGTTGTTTCCATACTCGGCCGAAAACGTCGACGTCTGGACGCGAATTTCCTGAACGGCATCCGGAGGCGGCGGATTGAACCCGGCGGTCTGCGAGAAATTCGTAAAGTTGGCGCCGTTCAGCGTGAAATTATTCTGCCCTCTCGAGGCTCCGTGGACAATCATCGTCGGACCGCCGCGCGTGCTGCCCATTTCTTGAGAGGCATTCACATCGGTAATCCCGGGAAGGGTCCGCGCAAGTTCTACGACGTTTCGGCCGTTGAGAGGCAGCTCCTGAACTCGCCGGTCGTCGACGAGACCGGAAACGGTCGCGCTTCGCGTTTCCACCAGTGCGGCGGCGCCGGACACGACGATCGTTTCCTGCAGCTGGCCCAGGTTCATCTTGAAATCGACCCGCAGGTTCTGGCCGGCCGTCAGCTCCGCGGTCGTGCGCTGGGTCGTGAACCCAGTTAACGATGCGGTGATCTCGTAGTTTCCACGCGGCATCGCCAGAAGGTTGAAGAAGCCCGTCGCGTCGGTGACGGCCGATCGCGTCACCTGCTGACCAAGCATCGTGGCCTTCACATCGGCGCCCGGCACAACGGCACCGCTTTCGTCACGCACGTAGCCGCTGATCGTTCCCGCCACCTGCGCGTGCGCTTCCATGGACACGCCGAGGGCAACGATGAAGATCAAAAGAATTCGCTTCATCACGTTGGACTCCTTCGATTGTCTTACTTCAGCGGAACGCGAACCGATTCCTTCTGAGCCATCTGCCAGTCGCCGTTGCTGTTCAGCGTGTAAACCTCCAGCGTGCGGACGCGGTACACGTCGCCATGAGCCGGTTTCACGTCCACGAAGCCGGTCAGCACGGCGGTCCTGCCGTAGAAGCGGATGTTCGTCTCGCTCTCAGTCATGGCTACATAATGCGACGGGCCTGTCGTCACGTCGGCGATATACTCCGCCTTCGTCTGACTCTTCCCGCCACCGTGTGTGTAAACCAGATCGTTGGCGAGGTAACGCTGAAGGAGCGCCTTGTCCTGCTTGATGGCTCCCTCTCTCCAGCCGGCGCCAGCTTGGCGCACGCCGTCGGCCGGCTCGGCCGCGACAAGTACAGCTGCGCTGGCGGTGACCGCCAATAACAACGCGAGAAATCGTTTCATTATTCCTCTCCTTACAAATTCCATGGCATGCCATAGAATCGGAGCCGATATTGGTTGCGAGTGGAGGTCGGAATTATATGCGCCTCTCGACCAATCGAAAACAGTTTTTGGTCAAGCCTGCTCACCATAACACCCGCACAGCGCCGGATTCTCGAATGACGCCGTCTCGCGTCACGAGCGCCAGGCCGACGGTTTGCGCCGCGGCGACAATGAGCGAGTCAAAGGGATCTCGAGTGAAGCGTAACTCGTCTGCCAGAAACACCTGCTCGGACGTCAGATCGAGGGGCTGATAGGCGGGATTGCTGAACAGATCGTCGAAGAACGCGCGAACGCTCCGCCGCAGGTTGATGCGGGCGACACGCGCAAGCAGGCTGCACTCCCAGATCACCGCCGCAGGGACGTAAAGCGTCGCTTCCCCACGCTCACATCGCTCGAATATCGCCGCCGCCTTCGGGCCGAGGCGGCCGCCCCCCGCCGCGTGAAACACGAGCGGATGGGTATCGGTGACCGCACTCTCCGGATTACGCACGTCTCTTGCGCGGGCGTTTTGGGGCGGTCCCGTATGTCGCTCGGCCCCCGTACACCCCGAGCGGCCGGGCGAGCGACGCCTCGAACGTGGACCGCACGGCGGCATCCGCTCGCTCGAGCAGGGGATCGGACGAATCGACGTCGATTGTGCCAGCCACGGATCGCGCAGGTCCAATGCCTCCGCTCTGCCGCGCCGTGGTGACCAGCTGATCGATCAACTCGCTGACGCTCTCGCCGGCGGCGCCCGCACGGCCTTTGAGCCAGGTCACGTTGTCGGTTTCCAACGTGACCGAGATAGCGCGTCGTGGCATCGTATGATTATACGATATCTTATATTTACAATAACCGTCGAGCGCGTGGCCGGCGAGCCATGGCGTGGCCAATCGCCGCCAGCAGACGGACGGCGTCGAACGGTTTGTCGACATACCCGGCAAAACCCGCCGCCTTGATGCGCTGATGGTCGGCGCTGCTGGCGAGGCCGGAAATGGCAATGACCGGCTGACGGGTGTGCCCGTCCAGCCGACGCAGCGCGTGAAGGAACTCGAATCCGTCCATGCGGGGCATCCGGAGATCGCACACCACCAGATCGACGCGCTCGGCCATCACCGTCTCCAGCGCCTCGACTCCGTCCTTCGCGGTCAGGACACCGGCGCCAAGCCATTCGAGCATCAGGCGGGTCGCCTCGCGCGAGTCTTCGATGTCTTCGACCACGAGAATGCAGAGGCCATCCAACCTCTTCAGGCCACTCGTCCCCGCACTGACAGGTCCTGGCGCCTCCGCTACGGTGTCTTCAACAAGAGGAAGCCGAATCGTCACCTCTGTGCCCTGGCCCGGTCCCTCGCTGGCGATCGTCACCGTGCCCCTGTGGGCCTCCACCAGCTTTTTCACCAGCGCGAGCCCGATGCCCAGCCCCGCATGCGTGCGCCGAGTTCCCTCCTCCGCCTGCTTGAACATCTCGAAGGCGAACGGCAGGAATTCCGGTGCGATGCCTTCTCCAGTATCGCGAACGTGAACGACGGCGCGATCGTCTTCTCTCGTCAGCGTGACGGTGACCGTGCTACCGGCAGGACTGAATTTCAGCGCATTGAACAACACGTTCCTGACGACCTGCTGAAGGCGATCCCCGTCGGCTCTCACGCACATCGGCTCGGCGGGGTCGACCAACCGCACAGCGATGTCTTTCTTTTGGGCAGTTTCGGTCGCCGCTTCCATCGCGCTCCGGACGACCTCGGGCAGCGAGTGGACCTTCAGATCGAGCGTCAGTTTGCCGCGTGTGGCGCGATTCAGCTCGAGCAGGTCTTCGACCAGCCTGAGCTGGAGGAGGGCGTTGCGCTCGATCACCTCGACCGCGCGGGCGACCTGACTCGGATCGCTTCCCAGCTTCAGCATGCTGGTCCAGCCGAGAATCGGCGTGAGCGGTGATCGCAATTCGTGCGACAGCACGGCCAGAAATTCGTCCTTCACTGCAGCCGCAATGGTCAACTGCGCCGCCGCTTCTTCGTACTGCCGCGTACGGTGATTCTCGCGCAGCAGTGTGTCTCCGAGCACCTGCAGCAGTTCTCCGTGCAGGACGAGCCGGCGCGTCGGAACGGGCACCTGTTGCCGCGCCACGTTCCACAGGTGTCTGAAGGGCACACCGGCCTGGCGCGCGAGCCGCTCGATGTCGGCGGACTGCGTAAAGTCGACGAGCGCATAGCCGGCCACGGCCGCGCCGACAATCTTGCCGTCGAGCAGAAGAGACGTGCCGACAACCGCCAATCCGCGCGAATGCGCAACGGTCACCGCGGGGCGATTCTCGGTCTGCGCGAGGCATCGCTGGACGCATTCGGCAAACAGTCCAGGATCGTAGCCGTGCTCGTGGAACAAGGCGTACAGCGGGGTGGGGGGCGCTGGCCCGCAGACCAGCTCCTCGTTGACGCCGTAGAGCGCGACGGTGAGGTGGGCCACAGCGCCGTATTTCTTTAGCGCGGGCTCCCATACGGCGACGTCGAAGAGCGTGTCGTTTGCCCTGACCATTCAGCGTCTACTCGGCGTCGCGGTCCGTACGCCGCGCCGGCGCGCGCGAGATCAGGTTTTGATAACTGGAAAACGGGCGGACGCCAGGACCCGGAATCTGGCGAGGCAGCACGCGCAGGCCCTGACCGTTCAGAATCTCGCATTCGTGCGTCAAGCGGGTATTCGGGTTCGAGCGCATTTTCGCCACGGTCAGCCCAAGCCGGAAGGCGTCGCCCATCTCAATCCAATTCATGAGAAGGATGTTGTCCACGAGCGAGCTCATGGCGAAATTGCCCATCATCGACGACATGCCAAGCATCTCCGGGTTCTCGTGGTTGTACACCGCCGCCGTCTGATGCTCCTTCATCAGCGCGACGAGCGCGTGAAAGAAGTCGCGAAAGACGCGCCCTCCGGTGCCCATGTTCGCGCCGTAGGTGGACAGGCTGTCGATCACCACGCGCTTCGGTTTGAGCTCCTCGACGAGCCGCTCGATGTCGTGGAAATGCTTGTCAATCTCCATTTCCTGCGGCGCATCGTATTGCAGCCGCACGAGGCCGCTGTCGATATGCGACTGGAGATCGATCCCGATGCTATTGGCGTTGCGGATGACCTGTGGGACTTGCTCGTCCAGCGTAAGCATGAGACTGCGCTCGCCGCGCCGCGCTCCCTCGGCGATGTACTGCAGGCCCATGACGCTCTTGCCGACGCCGGAGATCCCGGAGACGACCGTCGTGCTGCCGAGGAAGTAGCCGCCGTTCACCACGGCATCGAGGCCGGGCGTGCCAGTGCACACGCGCGTCGTTGGATCGAACGCTGCGGCGTGCTCGCGGCTCGCCGGCCGAGGGGCCTGCACACGCCGGTACACCTCGATCCCGTGGCCGTCGACGATCCGGAACGAGTGCCGGCCCATCTGAAAGTCCTGCCCGCGCGACTTGACGATCTCGATCGACCGCACCGTGGCGCGGAACCGCTCTTCCATTCTCAACCGGATGACCGTGTCGGCAATCGATTCTTCGGGCAGCGCGATCGCACGGTCTCCGTCGATCGCACTCGCTTCGACCGCGAAGACGGCCGTGAGGTTCTCGCGCTGCAGCCCTTCGGCGAGGACGTGAAAGGAGTCGCGAAGCTCCGCGCCGCCGACGCCGACGGTGCTGGCGGCGCCGGCCACGCCGTCTACGTAGATGCGGCGGGCGCCGATCTCCGCCGCTTCCTCGAGCAGCAAACTGTCGGCCTGCTGCAGTTCCTGCCGGAACACCTGGCGTGTCGTGAAGATGATTTTGAGCTTGCGCTCGCGCTCGAGCGCGCGGAGATCCCACCCAAAGCACGCCGCATCGCGCACGACTCTGTCTGGCGAGACTTCGAACAGGACGATGATGCCGGGTTCTCCGAACAGGCTGGCGCCGCGATAGATAATCTCGACGCCCATCGTCGTCTTCCCGGTGCCGATCCCGCCCTCCAGAAGAATGACATTGCCCCGCGGAATGCCCGACGAGAGGATGGTATCGAGTCCGCTGATTCCTGTTTTGATGAGATCGAGTTCAGCCATAGTTGATGGCACGCAAGCCGCGGCTAGTGTGCACCCCACGGGGCGCAACCGCCGTTCGAAATAGTACGTTGTGCGACCCGCGCTTCTATCGGCCGACCTTGAGGTAGTGCCGCCGGATCACCTCGTAGCACTCACAGGAGGCCTCCTTCAGCCGCCTTCGATCTGCAACGGTGACCCGACGGCCTTGCACGTTGAGAATCCCAGCCTTCTCGAACACGGCCACCGTGACGCTGACCATCGGCCGGCTCGTGCCCAACAGCTGTGCGAGAAATTCCTTCGTGATGAAAAATTGGTCGCCGTCTACGCGGTCGAGGGTGGTCAGAATCCAGCGCGCGCAGCGCTCCTGCAGCCGGTGAAGTCCGTGGCACGCGGACGTTCGCATCGAGGCAATCAGCAGGGCGTGCGAGTATTCCGTGAGCACGTCTCGAAAGGGCCTGTTCTCTCTGAGCTCTCGGTCGAGGTCATCGACGGCGAGCCTCAGCGCTGTGCCTTCGTGCACAGCGATCGTTTCGCATGGCATGCTCAGCGCGCCGACACTCGCCGAAATCCACGACGCACCTTCCCGGCCGACCGTCGCGGACTCGATGCTGTCACCGTTCGACATTATTGTCAGGAGACAGAGCACCGTATCCTCGGGAAAGTAAATGTAATCCAGCGGTGCATTCGGCTTGTAGACGACTTGCTTCGCCCGGAGCTTGACTCGCGTTAATGTCTTCGCGACTTGCGAGAAGTCGGAAGGTTGCAGAGCCGAGAGCAGTTGATTGGCGGTCTTCGTAATCGTCGGCGGTGTCATAAGGGCGTCTCCTGAGCGGTGAGAGTCTGTAAGGCTTCGCGATACTTCACCACGTCTTCAGCCGGATATTGCGGTACTCCACCTTCATCGGCGGCCCGACGTGCACCTGAACGCCGATCAGTCCGTCCATTCGGCGATTCGGAACATCGTCGTCCACCGTGATGCTCATGAGGCGGCCGTTCAGAATATGCGTCGCGGTGTTGCCGCGCACGATCAGGTGCGCCGCATTCCAGTCGTTTGTCACGACGCTCGCGAGATCGTTCGTGTCGGCAAATGAGGCGAGTACGACAGGCGGCCTTCCGCCGACGACGTGCGAGATCTGACCACGCACGGCGAGGAACAAACGCCCCTTCTCTTCGTAGTTGTTGCCATCGTACCGTTTCGCGCCGTCGAGATCGTATTGGTAGCCGCGCATCGCGAACTTGTTGTCCGGCGTCACAGGATCGGGCACGACGACGCTGCGATAATTGATGCCGCTGTTACCGGTTTGCGTAATGCGGTAGTCGAGCTTCAACTCAAAGTCTTTTGGCGATCCGCCGCGCCAGATGATGAACGTGTTGCTCTTGATCACCGTCGACGCCGTGATTTCACCGACAAGCGATCCGTTTTCGGCGCGCCAGTAGGTCTGGTTTCCCTCCCAGCCCGCGAGCGTCTTGCCGTCGAAAATCGGCTGAAACCCCGGTTCATCCACCGTCAGGACTTCGGGACGATCGCTCTGCTTCGGTGCGTACGGCGTGGCCGGTTGCGGCGCCTGCGGAGCCGCGCCGAGCGAGTGAAAGCCGATCAGGAAACTAATGCCGACGATCGCGCCGACGACGAGAGGCTGTCGTTGAATGGTCATGTCTGCCTCGTTAGAAATTGAAGTTGTCGATGTTGGCTTTGTTGAAGAAGAGCGGCGGGCCGAGAATGATCTCGGTGCCGCGGATTTCAATGGTCCCGAGTCTGCCTGCCGCGAGCGACCGCGCTCCGGGCTCGAGCTTTTGCTGCGCGAGCAGCGAACCGGCGTACACCGTCAAATAGCCGAGATCGGCCGTGTTCCACAACATGACGGTCTGGACGACGCCCTCGTGGACATATTTTTTGTTGATGTTTGGCAGCGACAGTCCAATCACCTTCACGTCGGTGCGTCGCGCCTGCCGCACGGCCTCGCCCGCTCCGGGCACCGCAGGCGCCGAGATGGCCATGATCAGCTTCACGCGTGGAAACGCGCGGAGGATCGTCTGCGTTTCCGCAAACGCCTTGTCGCGATCGTCGTCGCTCGGCCGGACGACAGCCAGTTTCATGTCGGGATATTTAGCTGCCAGGCGTTTCTTGATGAACGCGATCCACTCGTTCTGGTTCGCCGCGCTCAATGCACCGGTAATGATCGCGAACTCGCCTTGGCCTGCGAGCAGACGCGCGGCTTCGTCCGTCAACGCATTGCCGATGCCCTCGGCAGTGGCCTGATTGACAAAAAAATCGCGCGCGTCGGGTTCCCCGTCGGCATCCCACGTGAGGACGTGAATGCCCCGCGACCGGGCCTTTCGCAACGCTGTCGAAATCGCGGCACGATTTTCGACCGCGACCGCAATGACGTCGACACCGCGAGTGATCCAGTTTTCGACAAGCTCGTTCTGACGAGCCGCATCGAGTCCGGCGGGACCATCCCAGATAAGATCGACACCCAGCTCTCGTGCGGCTTCCTCGGCGCCCACACGGCAGCTGACGAAATACGGATCGCCTTTGGCCTTTGGCATCATCGCCATCACGGGACGATTCGGCCTCGCCGCGCGCGCCGCCGTCTCTGGGCTGCTTGAGGAAGCGGCCGGCGACGGGAGGGAGCGAACGAGCCACACGTTGGTCGCGGCTACCAAAAGTGCGCCGCCGAGCACCGCCGCGCACAGCACGGCGACTTGACTGTTTTTCACGAGTATCTCTCCATCTCCCCTTACCCCTTGCCCCTCACCCCTTACCCCTCGCCCCAGCCGGTCCATCGCAATCGTCACGACCAGGACGATGCCGGTGAGAACGCCGGTCAATTCTGACGGCAGAGCGGCAAGCTGCAACCCATTTTTCAGTACCGACAGCACAAATAGCCCAAGGACGGTTCCGCCGAGCGAGCCGCGCCCTCCGAACACCGACGTGCCGCCAAGAACAACCGCCGTGATCGCGTCCAACTCGTATCCGTTCCCCGCGTCGGACCGGGCCTGACCGAGGTGCGCAACGTAGACGATAGCGGCAAGGCTCGACAGGACGCCGGACAGCAAGTACACGAGCCCCACGCGTTTCCACACCGGAATGCCGGCGTGGCGGGCGCCGCCCGGGCTGAATCCGATCGCGTACAGCGCGCGGCCGATGATCGAGCGCTGCAGCAGCAAGAAATATGCGACGAGCACGACGAGAAAAATCGGGAGTTGAGTCGGAATGAAGCGCCAGAGGTAACCCTGGCCCAAAAACAGAAACGCCGGCGGAAATCCGCTGTAATTGACGGCCGCTTCCGTCATGCCTTCGGCGATGCCGCGGAACAACGACAAGGTTCCGAGCGTGACAATCAGAGGCGGAAGATTCAGGCGTGAAATAAGGACCGCATTCAGGCCACCTCCCGCGCAGCCAACCGCAAGCGCCACGGCCACGGCAGCGGGAATCGGAAGGTGCAGGCCTTGCGACACTGCGCCGAAGCACACCGCCGACAAACCCATCATCGCGCCCACGGAAAGATCGATGCCGCCGGTAATCAGAATGGGCGTCAAGGCAACGGCGAGTAATCCGAGCTCGACGTTGAGGCGCGTGATCTCGAAGAAATTTCCGAGCGTGAAGAAGTTCGGCGCAATCAGCGAAAAAATGGCCGCTCCAACCAAGAGCGCACCCGCGAGGATGCCCTTATGCTGGCGCGCCGAGGCGGGCGGCATATGTTTGCAGGCGGCGCGGAACGGCGTCGATGCCGACGGCCACGAGAATGATGGCGCCCTGAATGGCGCGCTCCCAAAACGCACTCACGCCGAGAAATGTCAGCGCCGGACCGATCGCGCCAAGCAGGATGACGCCGAGCACCGTGCCGAGGAGCGTTCCCCGTCCCCCGGTGATGGACGTTCCGCCGACCATCACTGCGGCGACGACGGTCATCTCGAGCCCGAGTCCGGCATTCGAGGGAATTTGATTGAAGCGTACCGAATTCAGGAACGCGGCGAGCCCGACCGATGCGCCCAGGCACGCGAACGCCGCGATCTTCACCGCCGCCGTATTCACGCCGGCGAGGCGAGCGGCACCCTCACTCGAGCCCGTCGCATATACGAAGCGGCCTGCACTCGTGTAGCGCAAGCTCCAGCCCAATCCGCCCACGACGGCGGCCGCGATGGCTGCGGCGACGAATGAATATGACCGTTGCGACAGTCCGATCCACTGAAAGCCGGGAGGCAGATCGTTTACCCACGCGCCTTGCGTCGTCCATCGCAGCGCGTCTCGCAGCGCGATCATCATCGCAAGCGTCACGACGATGGACGGCAGCCGAAGACGCGCCACGAGCAAGCCGTTGAGCGTGCCGATGGCCGCTCCGAGCACGCATACGACGAGCAGGACGAAGAGCATCGGGACACCGCTTTTCGCGACGACGCCGGCTGCCACGCCGCAGACCGCAAAGCTCGATCCGACCGAGATGTCGATATCGCCGGCAAGAATCACGAGCGTCATGCCCGAAGCGATGATCAGCACAGGCAGGTTCGCGAGAAACAGATCGTTCAGATTGGCCGGCGAAAAATATCCGGGCTGCACGCGCGCAAGAACGGCGAACAGCACCGCAATCGCCAGCGCCACCGCCGCTTCGCGCCGATGGTGTCTCAGCACGGTCGTTGTCCGAGCGCCATCGCAAGCACGCCTTCCTGGGTCGCCGCCTGTCGTGACAGCGTGCCAGCGATCGTCCCGTCGCGCATAACGGCGATGCGATCGCTCATCCCAAGAATCTCTGGAAGCTCCGACGAGATCATCAGGATGGCGAGACCGCGTTCGGCCATCTCCTGCATCAGCGCGTGAATCTCGGATTTCGATCCGACATCGACGCCCTGTGTGGGCTCGTCCAGAATCAGCACGCCCGGCTGCGTCGCCAGCCACCGTGCAAGCGCGACCTTCTGTTGGTTCCCGCCAGACAGCGATTCGACGTCCGCGAAGACCGATGGGGTTTTGATCCGGAGCTGCTCGACATAACGTCTGGCCTGATTTCGTTCAAGCGATCGATCGATGAAGCCGGCTGGCGCGACGGCGGTCAGGCTCGCCAGGCTCACGTTCTCGGCAACGGCCATTTCCGGCACGATGCCGTGCCGCCGCCGATCTTCAGGAAGATAGCCGATGCCGTTTCCAATGGCGTCGGCGGGCGACGCGACGTGGACGGGCCGGCCGTGCACGATGAGCTCGCCGGAGTCGGCGGGCGTAAGGCCGAACAGCGTGTTCGCCAGTTCGGTGCGTCCGGAGCCGACGAGCCCGGCCATTCCCAGGATCTCTCCTTTTCGAATCGAGAGCGAAATGTCGTGCACGCCTGCCGCTTTGCAGGAGAGGTGGCGCAGCTCCAGCGCGACCTCGCCGAGCTCGACATCGCGCTTCGGAAAGATCGACGACAGCTCGCGGCCAATCATCAAATTGATGAGCGTTCGCCGGTCGAGTCCTTCGCGAGGCCGCGTGGCGACGGTGCGGCCGTCGCGCAGGACCGTGACGCGATCGGCGGCGGACAGAATTTCTTCGAGCCGATGCGACACATAAATGATGCCCACCCCGTCCGATCGCAGCCGCGTGATCACTTGAAGCAGGCGCTCTACTTCGCGCTCGCTCAGCGAGGCCGTGGGCTCGTCCATGATGAGAATCTTGGCCTGCCCCCCAATGGCCTTTGCAATCTCCACGAGCTGCTGCTCGGGCATGCTCAGACTTTCCACCAGCCTGTCGGGATCGATGGCCGCGCCGACTCTGCTCAATAGATCGGCGGCGGCTCGTCGCCGGCCTCTCCAATCGACACGGCGCCAGGGGCTGCGCGCTTCGAGCGCGAACGCGATGTTCTCGGCGACCGTCAGGTGCGCGAACAGAGAGGGCTGCTGATAAATGGCGGCGACGCCGAGCGAGCGAGCCAGCCCGGGGTTCATGTGGGGCACAGACTGGCCCGACACGGTCAGCGTGCCGGAATCGGGCGCGACCGCGCCCGTGACGATCTTGATTAACGTCGACTTGCCGGCTCCGTT
>JANMJM010000318.1:0-20198 GCA_031371345.1 Vicinamibacteria bacterium | reverse complement strand
CACGGAGCGTAGTCAGAGACATGCCGATAATGCGCGAGCGTCCACCCCGTCGACACCGTGACATCGTTTCGGTGCAGTGAGGGCGGGTCGGTTTGCGCGTGCAGCAGGCCGGGAACCAGAACACACATTAGCGCTGCGAGTGCTGTTCGCATCGCAACCTCCTTGTTCTGGTATGCGCAAGGGGTAGGAAAACGGGCTCAGCCGCCCACTTTATCTCGCGCGGACACGATTATCTGGCCGCGGCACGCGCGGCAATCGCGCGTTCTTCCCACGCCCACGCCGAACCGACAATCTCGTCGAGCGCGCTGTGCTCGGGCATCCATCCCAGCAGGCGCCGAATTTTGGCCGAGCTCGCGATGAGCACCGCCGGATCGCCGGGCCGCCGATGACCGACGACGACCGGGATGTCGCGCCCGGTGATGCGCCTGGCCGTGTCGATCACTTCCTTCACCGTGTACCCCTCGCCGCATCCCAGATTGAAAATCTCCTCGCGCACGCGTCCGTCGGCCAGCGCTGCCAGCGCCGCGACATGGGCGTGAGCAAGATCGGACACGTGAATGTAATCGCGCACGCACGTGCCGTTGCGCGTCGGATAGTCTGAGCCGAACACCGTGATCGCGTGCTGCGGGTCGCGCGCCGCTCTGAGCACAAGCGGAATCAGATGCGTCTCCGGATCGTGCTGCTCGCCACGCCGGTCCGTTGCACCGGCGGCGTTGAAATACCGCAACGCGACGAAGCGGAACTGATGTGCCACCGCATACCAATGCATCGCCCGCTCCACGGCAAGCTTGGTCTCACCATAGGGGTTCGATGGGGCGGTGGGATCCTCTTCCGAGATAGGTTGACGCGCGGGCTCGCCGTACGTCGCGGCGGTGGACGAGAAGACGAGCATGCGCACACCGGTTGCCAACATTGCATTTAATAATCGTAGGCTTCCGATCACATTGTTCAGGTAGTAGCGCTCAGGATTCGTCATCGACTCCCCCACGAGCGAGAAGGCGGCCATATGAATGACCGCATCGATGGCGTAAGTGGTGAGCGCCTGCTCCATCGCGTCCTGATCGAGCAGATCGCCATCGACGAGCGTCGCGTCCTGCGACACCGACTCGCGATGACCTTTCGTCAAATTGTCGTACACCACGACGCTATGGTGGTCGGCGATCAGCTGATCGGTAATCACGCTGCCGATGTACCCGGCACCGCCCGTCACAAGTATCCGCATGAACAGGATTCTATCGCGTGTGGAGGGGCGTTATCCCGATGCGGATGGTGCCTCCGCCCCGAGGACCACACGAATCAGCCGGTTGCCTGAGTTAGGTTCGAACGGGATCCGGCCGACAATCGGCTGGCCATCGAGCGTGAGGAGCCGGACACCTTTATTGAGCCCATCCGGATTCTGGACTTCGACACGGTATTCCGATTGAGGCAAGCGCAGCGTCACGGAAAACTCGCGCCAGTGCTTGGGAATGCACGGGTCGATCCTCAGCCAATTTCCCTCGCGCCTGATCCCGAGGATGTACTCCAGCGTGACGCGATACATCCAACCGGCGGCGCCGGTGTACCACGTCCAGCCTCCGCGGCCGAGATGTGCGGGAGCCGAATAGATATCAGCCGCGACCGCGTAGGGTTCAACGCGATAGGTTTCGACCCGGTCGGGGCGTGCCGTGCGGTGAATCGGGTTGATGAAGCTGAGCAGCTCGTACGCTTCATCGCCGCGCCCAAGCATCGCCTGCGCCAGAACGACCCACAACGCCGCGTGCGTGTACTGGCCACCGTTCTCGCGCACGCCCGGGAGGTAACCGCGAATGTATCCAGGGTTCGGGTCGGCTTTGTCGAACGCCGGCGTCAGCAGCAGCACGAGCTCGGCGGCACGATTGATCAGATGCGCATCGACCGACTGCATGGCTTGCGACGCGCGATCGGGGCGGCCCGCTCCTGAGATGACGGCCCACGCCTGAGCAATCGAGTCAATCATGCACTCGCGATTCGCCTTCGATCCCAGCGGCGTCCCATCGTCAAAATAGGCGCGCCGATACCATTCGCCGTCCCACGCCTGTTCAATGGACTCGGTCAGTCTCGCGGCGTGCGCGCGGTACACCGCGGCATGATCGGTGTCGCCACGCTCGTCGGCGAGCGCGGCGAAGGCTGGAAGCAGCGTCACGATAAACCACCCCAGCCAGACGCTCTCGCCGTGTCCATGTGCGCCGACCTCGTCCATCCCATCGTTCCAGTCGCCCGTCCCGATCAATGGCAAGCCGTGGACACCGATGGCGAGGCTTCGCCCGACAGCGCGGACGCAGTGCTCGTAGAGAGTCGCGACGAGCGGGCTGCGAACAGCCCGCTCATACACGCTGTGCTCATCGGGGCCTGGCGCGCGCTGCTCGATGAACGGCGCATTGTCGTCAAAGATTTTCCAATCGCCTGTGTGCCGTGCGTACTCGAGCGCCGCGTAGACCAGCCAGAGCCGGTCGTCCTGAATCTTTGTGCGGACGCCCTCGCCACCGGGTTCGTGCCACCAGTGCTGCACGTCGCCTTCCTGAAACTGACGCGACGCAGCCTTCAAAATGTGCGCGCGCGCGATGCCGGCATCGAAGTGCATGAGGGCGAGCACATCCTGGAGCTGATCGCGGAATCCAAACGCGCCGCCTGACTGGTAGAACGCCGACCTCGCATAGTAGCGGCAGCTCAGCGTCTGATATTCGAGCCATCGATTCATGAGGACGTTCAACGCAGAATCGGGCGTCTGGACGTCGACGGTCACGAGCCGCTCGTGCCAGAGAGCGATCGCCCGGTTGAACTCCTGTTCCACACCCGCCTTATCGCGGTATCTCGACACGAGCTCGCGCGCGTGCGGTCTGTCTCTGCCTTCGCCTAACACGAAGAGCGTCTCGACGGTGGCTCCCGCCGCGATCGTCATGCGTGTCTGCACCGCGCCGCACGCATCGAGCGTGGCGCCAACCCGACCAGGGAGGTGCACGAACTGCAGGGCTGACGGATCGGCAAGCGAGCCATTGCGACCAATGAAGCTGGCGCGGTCGCCTGTAAAGGTGCGATCGGGCCCCGATGTATCGACGAACGCTACGCGCTGTCCGAAGTCGGCCCGAAACGCATTGCGCGCGAACAGGGCGCTGCAGGCAGTGTCGATTTCGGTCACGATGTGGCCGGCCGATCGCGCGCGGTTGTCGGCGAGACACCAGTCCACGTAACACGTGGCGCTCAATTGGCGTGGTTGCTCCGCGAGGTTCGTGATACGCAGGCGAAACACTTTCACGGGGTCGGCGGTCGGCACAAACGCGGTGAGCTCGACGTGCAGTCTCGTGTGCTCGTGCTCGTAGGCGACATACCCCTGGCCGAAGCGCGCTCTAAATGGAATGTCGCGTCCGGCCGGCGTCGCCGTCGCGCTCCATAACTCGCCTGTCTCCTCATCACGCAGGTAGATCACTTCGCCTGCGGGATCGACGACGGGATCGTTGCTCCACGGGGTCAGTCGATTGTGAAAGCTGTTTTCCGACCACGTGTTGCCAAGGCTCGATTCGGTCGCCACGAATCCACATGCGGGATTGGCGACGACGTTCGACCAGGGAGCCGGCGGCAGCGTCGAGAGGGCTGGATCATGCGGATCTTTCGCCACCTTAATCTGATACTCGACGCCGTCGGCGGTGAACCCGCCATAGCCGTTGAAGAACGACAGCGCGTCGGTCATCAGGCCTGCACGCGATGTGCGGGGCGGCCGCGGGCGGACGAGCGGCGGCCAGGCCGTTCGGGGCGCGAGTGCCGGCGGCGGCAGGGGCGGCAGCAGGGGCCGGCGAAGCTGCACGTCGAGGCTTCCCCGCGCGCCTTCGAGAATCGCGCGAGCGACGGCGCGCAATAAGTTCCGATCCTGATCGTTCATCCCGTCGCCACGGCGGAGAAAGACGCCGCCAGGGCGATTGATCCAGCCTTGCGAAGGGCCCGACTCGGCCATCCGCTGCAGGTCATCCTGCACGTCCTGTCGATAGCTCGTCGGAATCTCGTTCAGAATCACGAGATCGAACTTGAAGCTTTTGGCGCGGAGATATTCCTGTGCCCGAACGAGCTCTTGTGCGACCCCCACTTCGCTGGCATCGCCGACGGTCACCAGGACGATGGGTAGATCGCCCGAGATGCCGAATTTCCATAACTCAGAAGGCGCCCCGGTGTTGCGCGTAATCGCATCGGCCGCGCGCAAGCGCGGGTCTGCGTAGATGACCCGCGCCGCCAGGCGCTGGTAGCGCGCTTCGTCTTCACGGCTGACGCCAAGGTGCCGAAGCTCGATCTCGCTGTGCGTGCTCGCCAGAGCGAACGCGCGCGCCGACACTTGCGGATCGTGGTACTTCTCGATGAGCGCCCGGCAGCCGTCTTCGTTCTCCGCCACCACCGTGGTGAACGACACGCGGGCGGTGACGCCCGGCGGTACGCGGAGCCGTACGCGGAGACTCACGATGGGATCGAGAACCGCACCGGTCGATCCACTGAGAGGCGTTGAGGCAGCCATCGCCGCAGGCCATTGAATGGTGCCGCCACGTCCGATGAACTTCTCTCGATCGGTTTCAAATTCCACAGGGTCGCCGATTCGGCCACGCCCTGCCAGGACGTGCCCCATGTAAAGTCTGGGCTCGCGCGAGCGCGGCCGCCGTGAACAGATAATCGCGTCGTGCTCGGGCACGCCGGTGGATTCGATGAACAGATTGCTGAACACCGGATGCGTCAGATCGGAGCCCTGCGGCGCCATGACGACTTCGGCGTAGCTCGTCAGCTCGAGCTCGCGAATGACGCGCGAGTGATTCGTCAGCGACACACGCCGGATCTCGGCGTCGTCTTCCGGCGACACGGTGATCTCTTCGAATGTCTCAATCCCCTCGTCGCGGCGGCGAATGACGGCGCGATCGGGTGCGAACGTGACCTCGTAGAAATCGGATTCGCGCCCCGTCGGATGGAAGCCGGCCGACCAGAATGCGTGCGTTTCGAGATCGCGCACGTAACAGAAGCTTCCCCACCCGTCCACCGTCGAGTCTTCGCGCCAACGCGTGACCGCGACATCGCGCCAGCGGCTGTAGCCGCTGCCCGAGTTGGTCACCATGACGTTGTACGATCCGTTCGACAACAGATGCGTGCGCGGCGTCACAGTATGCGGTGTGACGTAGCGACGGACCAGAGGCTGCGCGACGCGGCCAGGCGCTTCTTCGACCCGATGCTCGTCCGGTGGTTTGTCGAGCGGCACGAGATGCGGACTGCGTTCCTGCAGCAGCAGCTCGGCAGCCTGCACGCGCGGCTCTGCGTGAAAGCGCGCCGTCATCACGCGTCCGTTCAGGCAATTGTTCAGCGCAATCAGGCTCATCCCGGCGTGGTGCGCCATGTACGTCTTCACGATCGCTTTTCGTTGTCCCGGCCCCAGACGTTCAGCCGTGTAGTCGATCGCCTCGTAGTATCCGAACGTGCCGAGCGCCCCTTCTTCGGCGAGACGCTCGAGATTTTCGACGACCTCACGCGGACGAAGCGGCGCGGCGAGGAGGCACGCGTAGGGCGCCACGACGAGATCGTCGGCCAGCCCGCGCTTCAGCCCAAGGCCTGGCACGCCGAAGGCTCGATACTGATAGTTCTGACCGAGGTCCTGCACGTTGTAGGCAGACTCGGAGATGCCCCACGGCACGCCCAACGCTTTGGCGTACTCGATTTGGCGATCGATCACCGCTTCGTAGGTCTCGTCAAGGAGCGTGTGCGGATAGGTCCGCATCACAAGAAGCGGCATGAGGTACTCGAACATCGACGCGCTCCACGACACGAGCGCCCGGCGGTGTCCCACTGCGGTCATCAACCGGCCAAGCTTGAACCAGTGTTCCTGCGAGACACGCCGGGTGGCGATGGCGACGAAGCTTGCGAGGCGCGCTTCAGACGCGAGCGCATCGTAAAAATTGTTGTCTCGCCGGCCTTCGGTCACGTTATAGCCGATGGCGAACAGGTGGCGCTGATGATCGAGCAGGAAGTCCAGCTCGGTGCCGGCGACAAGCTGCTCGGCCGTCGTCACGAGGGCGGCCGCGCGACCTTCGAGCGCCGTCATCATGGGGGTCGGCGTCCGCGAAAATGCCACGAGCTCGCGGCGCCGCTCGGTAATCATTGCCGCTGCCGACTCGAGCCACCAGGCGGCCGACGCGAGCTGCGGTGTGCCGGCCGAGGTGCGGTCCTGCGCTTCGTGCAGTCGAGCCGCGAGCACCGAGACCTCGTTCGCGATGGTGTGCAGCCAGTCGGCCCACGCTTCTATCGTGGGCGGCGACACGTCCAGCTTCGTGCGAAGCCGCCGGAGATCGACGCGAAACTCGCGGAAGCGCTCGCGTCCTTGCGCGGCAAACACCGGTGCGCCGCTCTGCTCGAACAAGTCCAGCGTGTCGGTCAGTCCCCGTTGAAAGCGAGCGTCGATGATGGGCACGTCGGCGAGCATCTGCGGCAGCGTCATCTTCAGCGTCAGCAGATACCCGAGCAGATTGCCGCTGTCGACGGTCGAGACATACAGGGGCGCGAGCGGAAGAAGCGTTTGCGTCTCGTACCAGTTAAAGAGATGACCGCGATAGCGTGGGAGCTTCTGAATCGATTCGAATGTGCGCTCGAGACGCAACAGACATTCGGTTGTTGAGATGTACCCGAAATCCCACGCCGATACGACGGCCAAGAGTTGTAGACCAATGTTCGTCGGCGACGTGCGATGCGCGATCGGATCGGGACGCCCTTCCTGATAGTTGTCGGGCACAAGCCAGTTGTCGCGCGGGCCGACCATTTCTTCGAAGAAACGCCAGGTCACTCGTGCCGTGTGGCGCAGCGTCGCCTTCTCACTGGCCTCGAGTTCGACCGCGGTGTCTTCACGCGGCAACCCCGTGCGATACGCGAGCCACGGCGACAGCATCCACAGACCGACGACGGGAAGCGCCCACAACGCGTTGGCAGGCGCCATCACCAGCACGACAACAGCCAGCGAGAACGCCAGCGCTGGCGCCGTCCACATCTGGCGCACGACCTGCTGCAGCCGTTCCACCTGGAGCCGATCGGCCGATTCCGCAGCGGTGACCCATTCGAGAAGATGGCGCCGGGTAACGAGCCGGCCGAGGGTGCGGCCGATGGCGTTCAGCATGACCAACGATTGGTGCGCCAGAAACGCGCTCGTCATGAGCACCTGCTGCAGGCTCGACAAGAGGTTGTCGCGCTCGGCACGAAGATGATCGCGAAGCCTGACTCCTCGGACCCTGTTCGTGAAGGTCTGCCCCCACTGCACATAGGCGGGAAAAAACAGTACGAGAAAGGCGACAGCGGTCCACAGTCCGGCGCCTCCCGGCAGGAACACCCACCCGGCGACGAGCAGCAAAATCAGCGCGGGCGGCAACAAGCTTCGTCTCAGATTGTCGGCAATCTTCCAGCGCGCGATCGCCGGCAAGACGTTCTTTTCGCGGGCACCGGTTGCCGTCGGCACCCGACGACCCAGCCACGGCAGGAGCTGCCAGTCGCCGCGGACCCAGCGGTGCAGCCGCGCCACCCACGTCAGATAGTGATCGGGAAAATCGTCGACGAGCTCGAGGTCCGTACACAACGCCACGCGCGCGTACGACCCCTCGAAGAGATCGTGGCTGAGCAGCGCATTCTCCGGCACTCGCGCCTCGAGCGCCGTTTCAAAGGCGTCGATGTCGTAAATACCCTTACCGACGTAACTGCCTTCGTGGAACACATCCTGGTACACATCCGACACGGCGGTCGTGTAGGGATCGAGGCCTACATGACCGGAAAACACCTGCGCGAATGTCGTACGCGAGGCGCTCACCGCTCCAATCGCGACACGCGGTTGAAGAATCGCGTACCCTTCGGTGACGCGACAGCTCTTTGGATCGAAGCGTGGACGATTCAATGGATGCGCGAGCGTTCCCACCAACGTCCGCCCGGTGTCGAGCGGCAGATCCGTATCCGAGTCGAGCGTGATCACGTACCGCATCGTCTGCAGCTGTGCCGCCTGACCGACCTGTACGACAAAACTCGTGTCCTTGGCTCCCCGGAGCAGACGATTGAATTCGTGCAGCTTGCCGCGCTTTCGCTCCCATCCCATCCATTTATGTTCCGAACTATTCCACTGCCGCTTGCGGTGCAGAAGATAGAAGCGCTCGGCCCCGTGCTGGACATTCAGCGCGGTGATGAATTCGACGGCGAGCTTCACGAGCGCCTCGTCGGCCGGCAGCGTCTCCGTATCGGCGTCGACGAAGTCGCTGAGGAGCGCGAACGCAATGTTCTCGTCGTGGTTCGCGAGCGATCGCACTTCAAGCGCGTCGACCAGCTCACGAACGCGCGCCGTCGAAGACAATATCGTGGGCACTGCCACAATGGTCCGGAGCTCCTCGGGAATGCCCTGACGCAGCTGCAGCTTGGGAAGCGCCCGCGGCGGAATGACAGTCGTCAGGATTGTGTTGACAAAGCTGACGGCGAGCTCGCTCACAGGAATCAACGTGAACAACGCGACGACGGCCGTCATCCACCACGACGCCCCGTGGTGGCGCGCGTTCAACAGCAGGCTTGTTTCGAAGACGCCGGTGACGATCGCAAGGCTGCCGAGATACCCCAGCGCCGGGTGGCGAAACCCCACACGCTGAATGCGTTCCGACACGGTCGGCGAATATCCGACGCGCGTTTCGATCTCGAACCGTCCGCGCGAGATTAAGTAGTAGCCCACATGATGGGCGCGCTCGTAGTCTGGACGCTCGCGCGCGGCGGTCTCGGCCAGCGTCACGACGTGCTCCGCCACGTCGAGCTCGCTGACGCCGGACCGGCGAGCCAGCTGTTCGACGGATTTCCGGTATCGATCGCGCGTGGGACGATCCATGTCGGCATAGGCTGCCGACGGATCGCGCCGCAGAATGCGCTCGACGCGGCTGACGCCCTCGACGAACAAGGGCCAGTCGAGCGCCGAGAGCACGCGCATCGTGCCGATGATGTTGGCAATCGAGAGTTGCTCGATGGCTTCACGATGCTGTTCGGCGCGTAGAAGCTCGTCGGGTGACTGCCCCCGCGCGGTCAAGCGCGTTTCCAGCCACCGCCAAGCGGCCGTCGAGCCGATCGACTGGTCGCGCAGGTTATGAAGAATCTCGACGACGAAGGTGGCCGACGCTTTGGCGGCGAGCTGCAGTTGAGGCGGGGTCTTTCCTTTTTGGACTTTGATCAGATCGGCCGAAAATTTTCTCGCCGCGTCACGCTCTTGTTTCGCGCGCAGGGTCTGCACTGCCAGCCCGCACAGGTTTTCCACGAGCGCGAGGCGCAGCATGATGGGGATGGCCCACAGCTCGCCGATCGTGAGCGGCGCGACGTCCTGATAGGCATCCGCGAAGCGCCGCAGCGACTCCTGATCGAAACGCCCGGCTGTGTGCGTGACGAAGTCGCGCGCAAGCACATAGACGCGCGGATACCGGCGCCAGCGTCCAGCCGTTAAGGTTGGCAGTTCGAGGTAATACTTGCGCGGGAGGTTGCGGCGAATTTCCAGCAGCTGCGCGCGAACGACGTAGTGATTGTCGCGGAGCCATTCTTCGGACGGGGTCTCCGGCTCCTCGCCGTGCCCTTCTTCCGCCAGCGTCTTGTAAATATGTTCGAGGCGTTCCGCGTTGCGATCGAGGCGCGCGAGCAGCTCGCGCCGCGGACCATCGTCGCCCGTGACGGTATGGCCCGAGGCCAATTGTCGCGCATGCGCCTCGAGCTGCTCGAGCGGCAGAGGCGCCCTTGGGCGGGGAAAATCGTCTTCGAGTTCAGGATGTCCGGGGGTTTCCGGAAGCGTCGTTGGATTCACTACGAACTAAGGATGAAGTGTATAGCACTGCCTATGCCACTTTTTAAACGGCGTCAGAAGGCAAATACGCCCATTCTTGTCCGCTAACGCACGGCCGGCTCTGACGAGTGACGTCCTTTGAGACACCGCCTTGTCGATGCGTAGTACTGTGGAGGGCGTGAAGACGCTGCAACGATCTCAAATGACTCAATCGGCTGCAACCGTCAGGCTTGATGTGTGGTTGGATGTCTCGTGCCTCTATCGAACACGCTCGGAAGCCCAGCGGGCCTGCGAGGGCGGCAAGATCGAGGTGAATGGCCAAAGCGCCAAGGCGCATCGGCCCGTGCGGGTCGGCGACGAGCTTCGGCTGAGCCGTCCTTACGGCCGCAAGCAAACTGTCACGGTCGTCGGTCTCGCCGATAAGCATCTTCCGAAGGCGGAAGCCAAAGCGCTCTACAACGACACGACGCCGCCGATTTCCGAAGAGGAAAAGGCGATGCGACGTCTCGAGCGAATGTATCGCGCCGGTTTGCAGCGCACGCACACGCCGGACAAACGCGAGCGGCGGGCGATCAGAAAACTCAAGGGCCGGTAGGAGGCTCTTTTTCGTAGAGCACGCGGGCGGTTTCTTCTGGCGTAATGCCTTCCAAGTGGCGAACGTGATGCTGCGCCGCTTCGCGTCGCGCGTAGATCAACGAGGCGATGAAGATCATCACAATCAAACCCAGCGAGGCCCACTGCGGTACTTCTAATGCGATGTAGTGCTCGGTGTGGAGATACTCCACGACCAATTTGATTCCCACCCACGCAATGATGATGAACGCGCCGTCCACAATCGCGGGATACCGCTGAATCAGTGCCAGGAGCTGCCCCACGACGATGCGCATGGCGACGATCCCGAGGATTCCCCCAGTCATCACGACCCAAATCTTGGGCGACATCGCGACCGCCGCAAGGATCGAGTCGATCGAAAACACCAGGTTCATCAGCTCGACCTTCACGACCGTCGCCCAGAACGCCGGAAGCCCCAGCCAGGGTTTGGCCTTGGGCGGTGTTCTCCGCTCTTCGGTCGAGTCGCCCGATCCCATGAAATGCTGATACGGCAGATAAAGAAGGTAGAGGCCGCCGATCAATTTGGCGAATGCCAGCCGAATCAGCCAGAAGGCGACAAGCGTCGTGAGAAACCGGAATGCGAACGCGCCGATCAGGCCGTAACGAAGCGCTTTGTGCCGCTGGCTCTCGGGAAGTCCGAGCACCATCACCGCCATGACCATGGCGTTGTCGGCGCTGAGCAAGCCTTCCAGAATGATGAGGATACCGACGGTGAAGAGGTCCGACCACGCGAACATCGGCAAATCATACCCGGCATTTGACTGGATTTTTGTCAGATCCTAGAGTTGAGAGAGCGAGCGATGGATTTTAAGGATTACTACGCCACCCTTGGCGTTCCCAAAACGGCTTCCGAGAAAGACGTGAAGCAGGCGTACCGGAAGCTCGCGCGAAAACATCATCCCGACGTCAATCCCGGCGACAAGTCGGCCGAGGCGAAGTTCAAGGAGATCAACGAAGCCTACGAAGTGATTGGCGATCACGACAAACGCAAAAAATACGACGAGCTCGGCGCCAACTGGAAAATGTACGAACAGGCAGAGCGCGCCGGCGGCGGCGCTGGAGCGGGTTCGCCATTCGGCGGCGGACAAGGCGGTTACCGCACGATGACGCCCGAGGAAATGCGGGACCTGTTCGGCGACGAAGATCCCTTCTCCGATTTTTTCCGCACATTTTTTTCCGGCGGCGGATCCGGCGAGCCGGGTCCGCGGGGCGGCCGCGCAGGCAGTCGTGCGCCCCGTGCCCAGCCGGGCCGCGACATCGAACATGCGATCGACTTGTCGCTAGACGACGCCTATAAGGGTACGACCCGTCGACTGTCGATGAAGCACGACGGCCAGGCGCGCACGGTGGACGTGCGCATTCCCGCAGGCGTCGGTGAAGGCTCGCGAGTACGCGTGTCTGGTGAAGGCGAGCAGGGTGGCGGCGGATCGAAATCCGGCGACTTGTATCTTCGCGTTCATATGAACCCGGACTCGAGATTCGAGCGCAAGGGACAGGATCTCCACGTGAAGGCGCGGGTGCCGGTCCACACGGCCGTTCTCGGCGGCGAAGCGGAGGTCCCCAATCTCGGCGGTAAGCCACTGCGGCTGAAGATTCCCGCCGGCACGCAGAATGGACAGGTATTCAGGTTGAAAGGTCACGGCATGCCGGTCGTCGGCAAGCCGGGCGAGCACGGCGATCTCTACGCGACGGTCGAAGCCGAGCTGCCGCGCGATCTCACTCCGGAAGAGCGCTCCCATTACGAAGCACTCGCGAAGCTCGCGAGCGGAAAAAAGAATTCAGCGGCGTAATTATGAATATCAACAAGTACACTGAGAAGGCGCAAGAGGCGGTGATGACCGCTCAGCAGATTGCCGAGCAGATGAATCACGCGCAGATCGAGCCCGAGGATCTCTTGCTTGCGCTCGTCGAGCAGCCAGAGGGCATCGTCCCCGAGCTGCTCCGCAAGATGACCGTCGATCCGAAGCCGTTTACGGCCGCGCTGCGCGACGATTTATCGCGCCAGCCCCAGGCGTATGGCGGCTCGCAGCCGTCGGTGTCTCCGCGGCTCCGAAAGGTGACAGAGTCAGCCGAATCCGAAGCCGCACGGTTGAAAGACGAGTTCGTCAGCACCGAACATCTCCTGCTCGGCATTGTGTCGGAAGGCGGGAAAACGATTGCGTCACGGCTGCTGCAGCAGCACGGCGTCACCAAGGATCGCATCTTCGAGGTGCTGACGCAGGTGCGCGGCGCGCAGCGCGTGACGGATCAAAATCCCGAAGCGAAATATCAGGCGCTCGAGCGCTATGGCCGCGATCTCACGGAGCTGGCGCGCAAAGGCAAACTCGATCCAGTGATCGGCCGCGACGAGGAAATCCGCCGCGTGATGCAGGTGCTGTCGCGCCGCACGAAGAACAACCCCGTCCTGATTGGCGAGCCCGGCGTCGGCAAGACGGCCATCGTCGAAGGTCTGGCGCGCCGCATCATCGATCAGGATGTGCCCGAAGGGTTGAAGAACAAGAAAATCATCGCCCTCGACATGGGCGCCCTCATCGCCGGCGCCAAATACCGCGGCGAGTTCGAAGATCGCCTCAAAGCGGTTCTGAACGAGATCGTCCAGTCTGAAGGCGAAATCATCCTGTTCATCGACGAGCTCCACACCGTTGTCGGGGCCGGTGCGGCCGAAGGATCGATGGACGCGTCGAACATGTTGAAGCCGATGCTCGCCCGCGGCGAGCTGCACACGATCGGCGCCACGACGCTCGACGAATACCGCAAATACATCGAGAAGGATGCGGCGCTCGAACGGCGGTTCCAGCCGGTCATGGTGAACGAGCCCACCGTCGAAGACACGATCAGCATTCTGCGAGGTCTGCGCGAGCGGTATGAGATTCATCACGGCGTGCGGATGAAGGACGCTTCGCTGGTGGCGGCGTCGGTGCTCTCGCATCGCTACATCACCGACCGCTTCCTGCCGGATAAGGCGATCGACCTGATCGACGAAGCCGCAGCGAAGTTGAGAACCGAAATCGACTCGATGCCGGCCGAGCTCGACGAAATCAACCGTCGCGTCATGCAGCTCGAGATCGAGCGGGAGGCGCTGCGGAAAGAGAAGGACAAGGCATCGAAAGAGCGGTTAGGGAAACTGGAAAAAGAGCTCGCTGATCTCAAAGAAGAACACGGCAAGCTGATGGCCCGCTGGCAGCAGGAAAAAGAGGCCATTCAGCGCCAGCGCAAAATCAAGGAAGAGCTCGAGCGGGTTCGCCAGGAGATCGAGCGCGCGCAGCGCGGCGGCGACTACGGCAAGGCGTCGGAGCTGCAATACGGGAGACTGCCCGAGCTCGAGCGGAAAATGAAAGAAGACGAAGAACGCGGCGTCAGTGGTGGTCAGCGCATGCTGAAAGAGGAGGTGGACGAAGAGGACATCGCCGAAATCGTCAGCCGCTGGACGCATATTCCGGTCAGCCGGCTCATGGAGGGCGAAATCCAGAAGCTCATCCACATGGAAGACCGGCTCCACAAGCGGGTCGTCGGTCAGGATGAAGCCATTCAGGCCGTAGCCAACGCGATTCGCCGTGCACGCGCGGGACTGCAGGACCCCAATCGCCCATTGGGCAGCTTCATCTTTCTTGGCCCCACCGGCGTCGGCAAAACCGAGCTCGCTCGCGCGCTCGCCCAATTTCTATTCGACGACGAGCACTCGATGATCCGGATCGACATGTCGGAGTACCAGGAGAAGCACACCGTCTCGCGCCTGATTGGCGCGCCGCCCGGATACGTCGGCTACGAGGAAGCCGGACAGCTCACCGAGGCGGTCCGCCGCCGCCCGTACTCCGTCGTCCTGTTCGACGAAATCGAGAAGGCCCATCCCGAAGTCTTGAACGTGCTGCTCCAATTGCTCGATGATGGGCGGCTCACCGATGGCAAAGGACGCACGATTGATCTTAAGAACACCGTCGTCATCATGACGTCGAACCTCGGCAGCGCGTTTCTCACCGACCTGGGCGAGCGCCGGATCGACGAAGGCGTGAAGCGCGAGGTGATGGACGCGCTGCGCGCGCACTTCCGTCCCGAGTTCATCAACCGGGTTGACGAAATCATCATCTTCCATCCGCTCACGCGCGACCAGATGAAGGCGATTATCGAGATTCAAGTCAAGGCGCTGTTGAAACGGCTCGAGGATCGCAAGATTTTCGTCGCGCTCAGCGATTCGGCCAAGGAGTGGCTGGTACGTGAAGGCTACGATCCAGCGTACGGTGCGCGGCCGCTGAAGCGTTCGATCCAGCGCAATATTCTTGATCCTCTGGCGATGAAAGTGCTCGATGGCGAATTCCGCGAAGGCGACCATATTCAGGTCGATGCCGGGCCGAAAGGACTACAATTTGTGAAGCAGCCAGCCGGCGCGGTGGTTGGATAGCGCCGGATAGGGGCGAAGGGTTAACGAGATTTACCCTCGACGCTTACCTCTTACCCCTTCCCCCTTGTCCCTTACCCCTTTCTGGAGTGTCCCTAATTTGCCTGCTATCGGAAGCCGACCCCCGAATCCGCGCGGAGAACGACGCAAAGTGCCGCGCCAACCGAAGATGTCTATCTGGTACGGGCTCGGCTTGCTCGCGTTGTTGATCCTGGCGCAGACATATTTCCTCGTTCCGTCCGGCACACAACTGCCCTATAGCGAATTCAAAGCGCATCTCAAGCAAGGCACGATCATCGAAGTGACGGTCGGCGAGCAAATCATCCGCGGCGAGCTGAAACCGTCGACACCGACCGGTAAGCCGGAGCCGTTCACCACCACGCGCATCGACGATCCGAATCTCGTCACCGAACTCGAGCAGGCCAAGGTGAAGTACACCGGCGAGATGGTCAGCCGCTGGCTACCCGAAATACTGGGCTGGATCGTTCCGCTCCTGCTGCTCGTTGGGGTCTGGAGTTTTTTCTTCCGCCGGATGGGTGGCGCAGAAGGCGGCGTGATGTCGTTCGCCCGCAGCCGGGCGAAAATCTACGCCGAAGACGAAGTGAAAGTGAAGTTCACCGACGTGGCGGGCGTGGATGAAGCCGAGGACGAGCTGAAGGAAATCGTCGAGTTCCTACAGAACCCGAAGAAGTACACGAATCTTGGCGGACGCATTCCAAAAGGTGTCCTTCTTGTCGGCCCTCCCGGCACGGGGAAGACCCTGCTCGCGAAAGCCGTTGCTGGCGAGGCCAAGGTGCCGTTCTTCAGCTTGAGCGGCTCTGAGTTCGTCGAGATGTTCGTCGGCGTCGGCGCCTCGCGCGTGCGTGATCTGTTCGCGCAGGCCGAAGCCAAGGCGCCCTGCATCGTCTTTATCGACGAGCTGGATGCGCTCGGCAAAGCGCGCGTGCAGAGTGCGATGGGCAGTCACGAGGAGCGCGAGCAGACGTTGAACCAGCTGCTCGCCGAGATGGACGGTTTCGATTCGCGCAAAGGCGTCATCATCATGGGCGCGACAAACCGACCAGAGGTGCTCGACTCGGCCCTGCTCCGCCCCGGACGCTTCGATCGGCAGGTACTGGTCGACAAACCGGACGTCCGTGGCCGCGAACAGATCCTGCTGATCCACGCCAAACAGGTGAAGCTCGCGCCCGGCGTCGACCTGAAGGTCGTCGCGGCGCGCACGGCCGGATTCGCCGGCGCCGATCTGGCCAACCTGGTCAACGAAGCCGCCCTCCTTGCCGCGCGCAAAAACAAAGAGTCGGTGGACATGCGCGACTTCGAGGAGGCGATCGATCGGTTGATCGCAGGCCTCGAAAAGAAACGCGTCATGAGCGGCAAAGAGCGCCGCATCGTGGCGTATCACGAGTCGGGCCATGCCATCGTGGCGAGCGCCCTGCCCGGGCTCGATCCTGTTCACAAGATCTCGATCGTGCAGCGCGGATTCGGCGCGCTCGGCTACACGATGCAGCTGCCGCTCGAAGATCGCTATCTGCTGACGCGCACCGATCTCTTGAACCAGATGGCGGTACTGCTCGGCGGCCGCACGGCTGAAGAAATCGCTCTCGGAGAAATTTCCACTGGAGCGCAGAACGACTTGCAGCGCGCTACCGACATCGCGCGCGCGATGGTGACGCAGTTCGGGATGACCGATGCGCTCGGCGTCGGAAACTTCGAAGGCTCGCGCCGCCCGACGTTCCTGGATCTTCCGATGGGCTCCGAACGAGGGCCGTACGGCGAAGAAACCGCTCAGCGCATCGATGCGGAGGTGAAACGGATTCTCGACGAGGCGCACGAACGAGCGCGTCGGCTCATCGCCGACCGACGCCAACTTCTCGAAGTCGTCACCGAACGATTACTCGAGAAGGAGGTGATCGAAGGAGACGAGCTCCGAGCAATCATCGCCGACGTTGAAGGTCGGCCCGTCGAAACGGTGTAGGTCGAAGCGAAACCGTGGACTTCGATCTCACTCATGGTCTTGCCGTCCTCGAGCGTACGCCTCACGTCCTCGAAGGACTGTTATCCGGCCTTCCCGAGCAATGGACGACCGGCAACGAAGGGCCCGACACGTGGAGCGCCTTCGATGTCGTGGGCCATCTCATCGACGGTGAGCTCACCGACTGGATGGCGCGCCTGCATATCCTTCTGCAACAGGGTCCGAACCGTCGGTTCGAACCGTTCGATCGTTTCCGCCACATCGGCCGCAACAAGGGACGCACGCTCGACGAACTGCTTGCGGAGTTCCGCCAACTGCGAGAGAAGAATCTCGCGGAGCTCCGCACGCTTCATCTCACGCCCGACCAATATCAGCTGACCGCGGAGCATCCGGCGTTCGGCACGGTTCGGCTGGAGCAACTCTTAGCCACCTGGGTCGCGCACGACCTCGGGCATGTTGCGCAGATTACGCGCGTGATGGCCAAGCAATATCGCGACGCCGTCGGGCCGTGGAAAGCCTATTTGCCGGTTCTTCACCGCTGAAGTAGAGTGTCGCCGTACCGGTTTTCAGGAGGACATCATGCGCGTGAATATCGGACGGCAGCTCGTGCTCGGATCTCTCTTGGCGACGACGGTCGTTTCTCTCTCAGCCCAACGTGCTGGCGGAAAGCCGCCGGTGCTCAGCACCGACCCTTTCAACGTGTGGACCGCCGAGCAACTCGCCACACCCGGCAGCCTCGGTAATTTCGGGCACTACAGCGCTAGCATCCAACGGCGGAATGTGGGAGCCGCTCCTGAGACCCACGACGGGTTTTCACATTTTCTGGTGTTCACCAGCGGAGCGGGAGACGTCATCCTTGGCGGTCAGATCGTCGACGGCGCGGACGGAAAGAAAGTCATCCAGGGCGGTATCACGAGCAAGATCATCCTCGGAGCGATGTATCACATTCCGATCAAGACGCCGCACCAAGTCGTGCCGAATCCCGGCACGTCGGTGACGTATTGGGTGACGAACATCAATGTTCTGAAGCCTTAGAAGCGGATCGAGTACTGGATCTTCGAGGATATCTTGGTGTCTTGCGCCGTGAAGGATCGCTGGCGATCGAGCTCGCCTTCTTCCTGGACCCAGCCCTGGTTGAACGCGAAGAACAGGTCGCTACCAGGTTGCAGTGTCCAGCGCATTCGACTCTGCCAGCCGAGATTTCTGGACCGGTTGTCGTACTGAATCAGGTTGGAAAACGACAACGACGGAGATACGGCGTACCCGATGTTCGAGGTCACAATGCGCGTAATGAAATGGCCTTCCGGCAGGCGCGCGAACGTCTGATTGGTGCTCAAGCCGATCGAAAACCAAGGCGGAAGCTTGTAGGTGAGGTTCGTCGTCACCTGCTCGGCCTTGCCCGACCAGTAGTTCCCGAACACCAGGGTGACGCCGCCAGAAATCCGGCGCTTAGACGCCGAGGTAATTGGACTCGTCCTGAAGCGGGTGAACCTGTACTCGCCGGGCAGGAGGACGACGCCGGGAGAAATCTCGAACCGCTCGAACAGCCGTTCGTAGGTGGGGTTGAAATCAAGCATAGCGTGCGTGCTATCTCCAGACTTGAAATGCCAGTCCAGAAGGGTGGCATATAAATCCCAGCTTTCGACCTGATTATTGTCGAGCCGAGTAAAACGCGTGTAAAACACGTCGTGGAACATTTGCTGGATGTTGAGGAGGTTCTTCGGCCGAGGGTTGAAACTTCCCGCGACTCTGAGCAGTCGGACGTTGTCGCGCTGGACAAACCCGAGCGCGGGCTTGAAGTTCTTTTGAATTTCCCGAAACGTGACCTGCGCCAGGTACTTGTCGTTGGGATAGTACGCCGAGAATCCATACGACAGGTTCTTGTCCGATACTCCTCTGTTCACGCTCCGGAGGCCGTACGCATTCACGACGAGATTGCGAGACTGGCCCAGAAAGCGGGAGGTAGCGAGTCGCAAATCGGCGCCGTAGGTCTGGCCGGATTGGTCACGCGACGGATGACCGTCGGTGAAAATGGCACCGACGTAGGACTGTTGAAAGAGATTTCGCTTAACGCGGCCCACAAAAAAATTCTTTTCGCCGACGATGAGCGCATCGGCTTTGCGGAGGTCACCGGTGCGGACGCTGAGGACACCGACATCGGTGCGGCCGGCCGTGCCGGTCAACTTGACGCCGACATCGATCGGCACCTCCGTGCCATCGAGCAACCCGATTCGGCGGCTGAAGAAGGGGAACAGATCGGCACCCGTTGGCGGAATGCCTCCGGGAACCTCGGGGCCGGTGCTTGCGAAACTGAACACGCCTGCGCCTTCCAGAAAGAATGACCGTTTCTCAGGAAACAGCACCGAGAAACGCGACAGATTGATCTGGCGCGCGTCGACTTCGGTTTCGCCGAAGTCAGTGTTGTACGTAGCGGTGAGCTTCAGGCTTGGCGTGATGTTGTAGAAAAGATCGAAACCCGGTCTTTTTCTCACGGTGTCATCTCCGACTGCCCCGCTATGCAGCCAGCTTCCTGCCAGGAAGGGCCGCACGTCGAGACCGATGCCTTGCGTGAGCCCTCCAAGATTCGTAATCTCGCCGGCTTCCGACACTTGCAGGAACTGAGTCTCCAGACGAGCACCTGACCAGCGGCCGTCCTCTAGCTTCCGATAGATGTTGCGGGCAACGTTGAAGCCCCAGACATTCTCGCCGGCCGGAAAACTCAAGCTCTTGAACGGAATCGCGAACTCCGCGACCCAGCCCGCCTGCGTGCGTTTGGTGCGCACGTTCCAGGTGGCATCCCAGTCGGTATTCAACTGCCCATTCGCAAATGCCAGACCGTCAACCAGCGCACCGGAAGGGTTCGTCGCAAAATAAAAGGCGCTTCGCTGGTCGCGAAATGTATCGAGCAGGATTTCGATGCGATCGTCGGACGCCAAACTGGCATCCCTCGCCATCTGTGTCCCGATAACCCGCTGCGGTTCGGAGTCGAACGCGACGACGCCGATGTAGAGGTTGTCGTCATCGCGAAGCAGGGTGACCTCTGTTCGTTCAGTGGGCGCCTGGCCGGGCTCGGGCTGTCGCTGAATCAGATCGCCAATTTTCGGTGCCGTCCGCCAAGCGGCTTCGTCCAACACGCCATCAACGGTGATGGTTTCCGTGGTGGTCGTGACTGCCGCGGATCGGGGCGCGGCCTGGGTGGAATCGGCCTGTTGGGGAACGGCAGCGAAGGCCGCGGTCGCGAACCACCCCAGCGAGCTAATCGCTGCGAGCGCGATGATGTGTCGTTTCACGCTGAAAATAACTCGCGAGAGCGAATTCGGAAGTTAACTGGCGGGCGTGTCTTCGGAACCAGGCACCGCTGCTTCGGCCGCCTGAAAACCGATCCGCGAGTGAGTGCCGTCGCAGAAGGGCTTCTTGGTGGA
>JANMJM010000294.1:0-7766 GCA_031371345.1 Vicinamibacteria bacterium | reverse complement strand
CGAAGTCCGAGAGCAGCGGATCCTGCTGCAACCGCGCGGTCAGGATGCCTTCGGTGACGACAAGCAGCCGAGTGTCGCGCGTAAACTGGCGATCAAATCGGATGTGCCATCCGATTTCGCGGCCGATCGTCCAACCGCGCTCTTCGGCAATGCGCCTGGCGACGGCACGCGCGGCCACTCGCCTTGGCTGCAGAAGAATGACCGGGCCGGCCTCGAGAAGCGCCGGTGGAATACGCGTCGTCTTGCCGGCACCAGGCGCGGCAGTAATCACGACCGCGCGACGGCGTAACAAGCCATCGCGCACGTCGTCGACGTGCGCGTCGATGGGCAGCGGCTCGAGGGTCAATAAAACTAAGGATATGTCGAGCGGGCAAACATCGGCTCATCGCGCAGGACGACTCGCACCGTGCGAGTCGGCTCCTCGGGTCGCAACGCGACCACCGCCTGACCGATTTTGTAGCCTGGCTGAATAACTCGAATCGTGTACGAGCCGATCGGCAGATAGCGCACGCGCAGCGGTGTCTGGCCCCGCGCGATACCGTTGACGGTCACGTGGGCCCCCGCCGGCTTCGACACGATGCGCAACTCCCCTTCGATGTCGGATGCGATGGGCTCAACATCTTCAACTTCGATCGGAGAAACAACACGATCGGACACGGACACAGACTGAACAGCTTCTTGAGGGTGATACTGGATCTGGCGAGGTGGGGATTGCGTGGCCGTGACGTTGTTTTTGGAGATGTCGGAGACGGCCAGCGCACCACCGATCAATATGACCAACGCCGCCGGAAGGAAGCCGCTGCGCACCATCGGGGGTAAATCCCGGAAGTTCCCTTTCGGACGGCCATGGAATGCTGCGGGAAATGGGTCGCCGAACTCGTCGTCAAACTGTTTCAGCACCTTTTTCGGATCGAGGCCCAGCGCCAGCGCGTACGAGCGCAGATGACCATGCCGGTAGACACGGTGCCGTGGCCAGCGGCTGAGGTCGTTGTTCTCGAGATCCACCAGCAGCTCACAATTAATTTTTGTGTGCCGGGAAAGCTCCGCAAGACTCAGGCGCTGCCGCTCGCGAACGCTCCGGAGGTAAGAGCCAACATCCATAGGAGAGAAGATCGATTTTACTGGGAGACTACAGGCAAAGTCGAGAGGGGCCAACGAGGACCGCCTGTGGACCCCAAGGGGTCATAACTCGCGCCAGCCTGCGGCGATGAGCGACCGTTTGATGTCTTCCAGCAGGTCCAGCGTGTCCTCTATGCCCTGCACGTCGGCTTCCTTCAGCGCTGTGGTCTTTCGATCGACACTCTCCGTGATCCGCCAAAGCTCGGCGCCGGCGGTGGCGATGCGGAGCTGATAGACCCTGACCTCCCAGCCTCTTTCATATCGAATGAGTTCCCGGAATTCCGATAACACAATGCCGTCGTCTTCAGCCATCACAGTAATTTATCCGCAACTCATACTGTTCAGAATCGGGACAATGAACGTGTCAGTATTTGATACAGCACAAATTCCTTTGCGTTGCTCGAGGGTTCCGATTACGCTGGCCTCAGTGCAGCGCATTCGACTCATCCGCAAACTTGCCGACATGCTCAACGGTGTCAACCTGTCCAAGCTGCAAGTTGGCGATGTCGCTGTGGTTCCCGAAGCCACGGCGGTCATGCTCATCCGCGAAGGCTGGGCCGAGCTGGCGGAAGAGAACGACAAGGATCGACACCCCGGCTAATGCTCCATCGGCGGCATTCTTGCTGAATAGTACATTGTGATCGGCGTCATTCGACAACCGGCCGGCACGGTGCGCGCGACGAGCCTAGCCCAAATGGAACGGACCCATCGCACGATCGCCAAACCGTGGAAGCACGCAGGCGGCTACGAGTGCTAGATGATCTGGTTTTTTGAGCGGGGCGGGGAGCGCATACAATGCGAGATTCGGCAAACGGCCGACGGTTGCGCATTTGAGTTAGCCTGGACGACGCCAGACGACGGGAAGGCTCATATCGAGCGGTCAGAAGACGCCTCGGCTCTAGACGAGCGCCGCAAGCAGCTTGAATCCAGTCTCACGCGCGACGGCTGGAAACGCGTGGGACGTGTCACTCCCGATAAACGCTTCCTTTAACCGCAACGCTACGGCTTCTTTCGACGGTCGAGCTTCGGCGGAGCTTTCTGCTTGTCCACATCGCGCCGTTCAAAAAACGCAAACCCCTCGGACACAAGGTAGCTGGCGAGCTTGGGCGCAACATCGTAGGCATGCCCAGGTAGATAGTGGCTGACGGAGACGCCATTTACGTCGCCGACTGGTTGTCGCACAATTCTGATTTTCACGTCGTAAGCCGCGCGAGAGTTGGTGGGGAGCCGCCTCGGAATTGAATCGAGCTCCGGCAGAATGAACCGTTCGATTTTATAACACTCTGCTCTGTATCAGCAACATACACCGAAATGTGCTAGCACCATCGCGAAGAGTTGTGCTACGTTTTCCCGTTGCAACGCGTTCGTATTACCAAGAAGCTTGCGCCCGTCCTCAACGGCGTGGATCTCTCCAAGGTCTCAGTCGGCGAGGTCATCATGGTCCCAGAAGCCACCGCTGCGATGTTGATTCGGGAAGGATGGGCGGAACTGGTTCCGGACGAGCCACCACTCCCCGGATAGCGGCTCCAGAGGCGTATACTCCGCACAACCCGTGTCCAGTCGATTTCTCGTACCGTGCGTCTTGGCCATCGGTGCGGCAACGGCGGTGGTCGCTCTCGAACCCGCCGGCCAGCGCGGCAGCCTGAGCGCTCCGCACGTGAGCGCGTTGTATGTCAGCGCCGTCGATCGAAAGAACGTGCCGGTGACGGACCTGACGGCCGCCGATTTTGTGCTGAAGGAAGGCGGCGACGTTAGGGAAATCGTCAGGGTCGAGCGCGCCACCGCACCGATGGACATCGCGATGATCGTCGACGACAGCGGTGCAGGAATCTTTCGCTATCCGATTGCGAATTTCATCGATCACTTGCGTGGCCGCGCGAGGTTCTCGATCGGCCGGCTCGTGGTGCAGGTTCAACGCATCGTCGATTACACCTCCGACATCGAGCAACTCCGCGCGGCGGTGCTGAGACTGGGAGTGATAGAGCAAACACCGAGAGGCGGACAGATCGTCGAGGCGGTACTGCAGTCGGCGAAAGATCTCCAGCGGCGCGACTCCGAACGTCCTGTGATTATCGTGCTCACCGACACCGACACGGGCGACAGCAGCCTTCCGGCCCAGCACGTACTGGACCAACTGCAGCGAAGTGGCGCCGTGATGTACGTCATCTCGGTGCTCCGACGTCCCGCGCTGAATTCCGCGCCCGGCCAGACCGCGGCCGACAAGCCGTCGGAATTGCTCGAGCGTCAACTCGACATCAACCGGGTGCTTGGAGACGGTCCGAAACAATCTGGTGGCCGCCGGGCCGAAATTGCTGGACTCGCCGGACCGATCCTCGAGCTGCAGGAGATCGCCGAGGAACTGACGCGCCAGTACCTCATCACCTACATGGTCCCCGCCGGGGAAAAGCTCGGACAGAAGATCAACATTTCGACCAAACGCCGAAGTGTGTCAGTACGCGCGCCGTCGCGCGCCGAACGGGGCGCTCGCTAGAGCGCGAGCGCTCACACCAGCGCTGAGGTACAAAAAGCACATCGCCGTGCCGCGATAGGCACCTCGCTGAGGCACTCTGGACACTTCTTTGTCGTGGGATCGGGCGGCGTCTCGCCGCGTTTACGTCGCGCGATAAACGCATTGATCGGCGCCACCACGAAGAAATAGACGGCCGCCGCGATCAGCACAAACGAGATCACGGCATTCAGGAAATCGCCGACGAGCAGACGGCTCCCGCCAATCGTCACGCCGTAGGCCGAAAAATCGGGCGTGCCGACAACCGCGGCGATTAATGGCGTGATCAGGTCTTTCACCAACGCGGTAATCACTGCGCCGAACGCTGTGCCAATGACGACGGCCACCGCCAGGTCGACGACGTTGCCGCGAAGGATGAACTCACGAAAACCTTTCAACATGACCGGCCTCCTGATAGCGAGCTTAGCGCGATTGCCGGCGGTCGAGGGCCGTAATGCGGCGGGGGTTGCCCAAAATTCGAGCACCCCCCGATTGGCGCCTCACCGGCAAACCCATCGGTCACGTTGGGCGTGCCAGAATTAGGCCGTGCGCAAATCCAACCGCGAAGTCCCAATCTGGGCCCGCGTGCTCGACGTCGTCATCTGTCTCCTGTTCATCGCCGCGATCGTCGTTACGGCGACCGGCGGCTACCGAAAGGTGGTGCTTGGCGCCAGATTCACGATCACGAACGGCCTGAGATTGCTTATCTGGGCTGCGATGCTCGCCGCACTGCGCCATTGGCGCGTACCCTGGCATCCTGTATTGCGCAATTTGAGGCCGGCGGCGGTGGATACCGATCAATGGTTCGGCGAGACCACAGGACAACGCGCCTGGCATGCCATGGCAGTCGTTGGCGGTGCCGTCTTGCTGACAATCGCCATGACATGGCCGCAGTCAGCGCGGCTGCAGTCGGTGCCGGACATCGGCGATCCGCTCTTGTCGACGTGGCGTATCGCGTGGATCGCTCACCAGGTTGTGCGAGATCCGCTCCATCTGTTCGAGGCGAACATTTTTTATCCCGAGCATCGGGCGCTTGCGCTCTCCGATGCGACGATTTTGCCCGGCCTCATGGGAGCGCCTCTCCTCTGGACGGGCGTCCCTCCAGTCGTCGCCTACAACATCGTTCTGCTCTCGACGTTCGCGCTCTCCATGATCTTCACGTTTCTCTTTGTCCGCCGGCTTGTTGGGCACGCGGGCGCCGCGATGGTCGCCGCGGTCATTTTCGGCTTCTATCCGTTCCGTTTCGAGCATTACAGCCATTTCGAATTGCAGATGTCGTTCTGGATCCCGCTCGCGCTGTGGGCGTTCCATCGAACGCTGGAACGAGGTGCGCTGCGAGACGGCGTGGCGACAGGACTGGCCATCGCGGGGCAGACGCTCTCGTCGATGTACTACGGGCTGTTCTTGGTGACCTATCTGGTCCCGATTGCCGCGATTCTCTGGCTGACGCGCCGCCCGGCGGCTGGCGCTGCCCGGGCGCTTGCGGTTGGCGCGCTCGTGGCGACCATGGTCGTTGCGCCTGTGGCCTTGCCGTATCTTCAGAATCGCGCGCTCGTCGGCGAACGCCGGCTTGGTGAAATCGATTTTTACAGCGCGACGCCACGCGACTACGTCGCGGCGCATCCACGCAGCGCAACGTGGGGATGGATGCAACTGACAAACAATCCGGAACGCCACCTGTTCCCAGGCGTGCTCCCGGTAATTCTCGCGATCGTGGGCCTTTGCGGGCCGTTCTCCCGCCTTCGACTCGCTTACGCCGCCGCGCTCGCACTCGCGTTCGACCTGTCGCTCGGCTTGCACGGAATCCTCTATGAATGGCTCTACGCCTATGTACTCCCGTATCGCGGCCTCCGTGTGCCCGCCCGAATTAGTATTCTCGTCGGCTTCACGCTCGCCCTGTTTGCCGCGTGGGCCGTTCGCCGCATCGCTGCGCATATTCCCGCGCGTGTGCCGGCGGCAATCGTCCCGGCGGTGCTATCGGCGCTGATTCTGCTGGAGTATCGACCGTCGATCGAACTCGAGCCAATCTGGAAGCAGCCCCCTGCCATCTACGATCGTCTCGACCCATCTGCAGTGATTGTCGAGTTGCCGCTCCCGACGAAAGAGACGCTGGCGTGGTTTGATACGCGATACATGTACTTCTCGACCTTCCACTGGCGCCGGCTGGTGAACGGCAATAGCGGATTCTTTCCTCCGTCGTACATCCGCTTCCTGCGGGAGATGCAGTCGTTCCCGAGCGACGACAGCTTCGCCGCCCTACAGACGATAAATGTTGATTACCTGATCGTGCACGGCGCGTTTATGGAACCCGACGCCTACTCAGCGATGCAGGGCAAGCTCGACGCGTACTCAGATGTATCAGTGGTGCAACGCTTCACGTGGGAAGAACGGGAAGGCACTGTCTATCGACTCGCTCGGCATTAATCGCGGCTCAGGTGCCGCGCTTGGTGGTCAACTCCCAGATTCCGGCAGCAGTGTCCTGGCGGATGATGTAGACCTCGCCGTCATCGCCCTTCAGCTTGAAGTAGCGGTGGTCAGGACCTTGCCATCTATCCAGCACTTCCTCGACGAAGATCTTGCGATCGTCGACGAGCAGCATGCGCGGTGTTTCCTCGCCGCGATGACCGGCGTAGCACTCGACCTGTAGCACGTTAGGATTTTATCTTAGGATCTGAGGGTCCAGCCGCGCTTTAGTAACGCATCCTGCCACTCCTTGGACACAGCATCGGCCTCTGGCGCGGCCTGGCACATTTGCGACCGCCGCATGGCGTCGTGTTCAAACAGCCGCACGTCGATGCCGCTCGACAGGTACTGCACGAGACAACGCAGCTCGCGGTCGCCTTTCGTCATGCGCCATAACTCCGACACTACCTGTGGCGGCGTGTGCTCGAGGGAAGATGCCAGTTGGGCCAATATCGCGTTTTGTGTGGCGTTGGGCCACCCACGCATCTGCGCCGCTTCGTTCGGGTGATCGGCCGACAAGGCGTCGCACAGCTGCGCGAATTGATACGCGGGAGCCAATTCCCGGAATTTGGGACGGGCTTGGAGGCGAGCAAAGAACGGCCGCAGCCACGCATGTGGATGAGAACTTAACGCCAACGGCCAACCATGGGTTTACAGATTGTGTCCTAGAACGAGCGCGCCGCCAAGTAGCCGAACGGTGGAGCGCTACTGGGTTCGTTTCTTCGCGTTCTGCATATTTGGTTCGTCTTCCACATCCGCTCGGCGAAGAAAATCGTTCCAGCGGTCGTCTTTACCAGTCGATAACCGTGACAGGCGATGGGCCTCGACGCTGCCCGAGGAATGCGCGGCGGTGCTGGAGAAGCGGCCGCGTAGCGTCCCGCCTTCATTGACGAACAGGAGTAACTTCCCCTGCGTCGGACGCCTCGCACCCCGTTCGTTGAAGGTGAGCGTCAGACGATCGCCGTTGATCGTGCCGTCGACCGAAATTGGCGTTTGCGCCCGTGGTCCGATCCCGTCGCCGTTCTGCGTAACCTTCCGCCCAGCACCTTTGACGCGGTCGCCGGCCTGTTCCAATTCAATTTCGTAACCGAGCTGCAGGCCTTCGAAGGGCCCGTAGCTGCTCGCTTCGACGTGCGTCGCCAACGTCCATGATCCGGATACATTCTGCAGCGAGTAGACCGGGGCCCTCTTCGCTGTCGCGGGCGCATCAGCGATCGGGCGTTCCTGCGGTGCCGATGAAAGTGCGTCGGCCACACTGCCGCCCGGGCTCGCCGGTCGTGGCAAAGGCACGATCGAGTCCGTTGTGGTCTCGCGAATTCTCCGGCCATTCGCCTGGTAGAGATACGCGCCCCATCCAACGGCGGCGATCAGTAGTAGCAGCGGAAGCATAAAACGGCCGACGCCGCCACGTACCGGGCGCGCCGGCTCATGCGCGCGGTTTGGGATGGTCGCTGGCGCCAGATTGTCGCTGCTGACTTTTTGTTCAGTAGGAAAAGCGTTGAGGTCGCCGGGGCCGACCTCCCAGTCCCGAACCGCCTGTACTCGTGCGTGGCGCACGCGTTCAATCAGCGGTTCTGGATTGACCGCCACCTCGTGCGCGTAAGCGCGGACGATGCCCTCAAGGTAAATGCCATCTGGAAGACGTTCAAAATTACCGTTTTCGAGCGCCTCGATTTTA
>JANMJM010000254.1:0-1781 GCA_031371345.1 Vicinamibacteria bacterium | reverse complement strand
ACTGGCCTTGCGCCCGCGAGTTGTCGAGCACGGTCTCGTCGAGATCCATGACGACCGCAACCGGGAGCGTGGAAAAACTGCCAAGCTCGTCCTGTTCGATCGCCGCGGTCCACGACGGATCGCTGTTCGAGCGATCGAAGGCGGCTGCTGCGCGTTCGTAAATCGTCGTCGCAAGCACCTGATATTCAGCCGCGGTCTGTGCCCAGAGCACGCCCTGCAGTTGTCCGTGGGTATCCCTCGCCGCCGCCGACGGTGTTGTTCGTGGCGGCTGCCTCGCGGCGCATCCTGTCATCAGCACCACGAGGATCAACAGGGCAGACAACCGTGTGCTCATTTGATACCGACGACCATTGAATCGGGTCCGACCAGGTGCTCGACGTAGGTAGAGGTGAACCCCGCATCTTTCATCCAGCCCATGCAGTCGGCGCCCGTGTAGTCGAATCCGCCCGCCGTCTCGATCAACATATTCAGGCTCATCAACAGTCCAAACGCGTTCTGCCGGCGATCGTCGTCGATGATCGATTCGTAGACGATGTAGGCCCCGCCGGAGGGCAGCGCGTCGTACGCGCGGCGAACAAGCGCCTTTTTTTGCGCCAGATCCCAATCGTGCAGAATGTGGCCCATCATCACGACGTCGGCCTTCGGCAGCGGATCTTTGAAGAAGTCACCTGGGGCAAACGTGAGGCGATCGTTCACGCCGTTCTGTTTCACGTAGTCCTGAAAAATCGGCTCCACCAAGGCCAAGTCGAACCCCGTGCCTTTCAAATGCGCATGAGCGCGCGCCACTTGTACCGCGAGATCGCCCTGCGCAGTGCCGGCGTCGACGAACGTTTTGTATTTCGACCAGGGAAACTTGGCGCCTATCGCGAGGTTCGCGCCGCGGCTGATACCCGTCATCGCCGAGAGAAAGTTGCGGAGCCGATCGGCGTTCGCATAGAAGTCGTCGAATTCCGTCTTTCCACCGTGCGCCATGTCGCTTTGCGGCTGGCCGGTCCGCAGCGCATCGCTGAGACGATTCCACGAGGAGAACAGACGCTGATTGGCCATCTCGAGGATGCCGCCCACGTACGACGGCTTCGCCCGATCGAGGAACACGTCGGTCGAGGGCGTGTTCGAGTACATGCCGTCGGTGCGTTGCAGAAATCCGAGTGACACAAGTGCGTCAAGGAAATCGCGCGACGCTCGAGGGTGTAGTCCGAGACGCGCTTGCAGATCATCTGCGCGACCCGGTTTCTTCGCGAGCTCGGTAAACAGGCCCATCTCCACGGCGCTCAACAGCGTTTTCGACGCCCAGAACGCGAGTCCTGTTTTAAGAATATGTTCGGGACTCACGGCCTCTTGCGTTGGCACGACGGTCATGGACGATCCTCCGTTTTCAATATGTTAGACTCGCGCTTTACCACCATGAAACATATCACTCGCGCAATCGCCCTCGCGATGTTGATGTCCGTTGCGGTGTCCGGCCAAGTCCCGACGCCCGGTCAAGTGGATGGCCGAGGAGGCACACGCACGTCGGCGCAAACTCGGCCGCCCGACAGTCGCCGGCCTCGCGGGACAGCGGTTGGACTGCTCGGCTGGAGAGCTGGCATTCGATCCGACGCATTTGGGGCCATCCCGTTTTCAGAAGCCGCCGCGAAGGCCGACGCCGCGGGAGTCGCGTTCATCGAAGGAGTAAGCACGAACCTCGACTATAAGCTCGGCCCGATCGAGCTCGCGCAGATTAAGCAGAGGCTTGGCGATCTCGGTCTTCATGTGCCGGTGTATCGCATCGAGTCGATCCC
>JANMJM010000186.1:0-2237 GCA_031371345.1 Vicinamibacteria bacterium | reverse complement strand
AACGCCGCTTCGAGCGGATCCCGGTCCGATGCCGGCTGTTTGCCGCGCCGTGCCGCGCGTCGCGCGTCGATTTGCTTCAGCGACTGCGCGACTTGGGCCTCTGCGGCGCGCTGCATATCGGGATCGATCGTCGTGTAGACGCGCAGGCCGCTCTCCGAAAGCCGTTCCCATCCGAACTGCTTCACGAGCTGTCGCCGTACTTCTTCCTTGAAGTACTGCCCAATGGGCTCTTCCCGTCTCAGCGTGTCACGAAGCTCGACTGGCTCATGCGATGCTCGCTCAAACGCCGCGTCGGTGATGATGCGCTCGTCGAGCATGGCTTTCAGCACGATGGTGCGTCGCGCTTTGGCGCGCGCCATGCTCACGGTCGGCGCGTCGGTCGATGGCCCCCTTACAAGCCCCGCGAGCAAGGCCGCTTCCGACAGACTGAGATCGCCGGCCGACTTGCCGAAATATCCGCGCGCGGCTGCTTCGGCACCGTGCAAGCCGTCGCCGAAATACACTTTGTTGAGATACAACTCGAGGATCTCGTCCTTCGAATACATGCGCTCGATTCTCATCGCGAGCATGGCTTCGCGGACCTTGCGCCATACCGTTTTCTCGCGGCCTAGGAACATTTGCCTGGCGAGTTGCTGCGTGATGGTACTGGCACCCTGCGCGCGCCGGCCCGCACGTAGATTGACCACAGCCGAGCCGACGATTCGCGTGAGGTCGACACCGTTATGATCGGCAAAGCGCTGATCTTCGATCGCGACGATGGCGCGACGCAGATGCGGCGACATGTGCGACAGGCCCACCTCGATTCGGTACTCTTTGAAAATTGTGAAGACGGGCTTGTCGTGGATGTCATAAAGCGTCGTCGCTTGAGACATGTCGCCCAGCGAACGAAGTTCGTCGCGGCCGGGCAGGCTGGCCATGACGGCCCAGATTCCTGCGCAGAACACCAGCAAAAGGGCGAGAAAGGCCCATCCCACGGCCCTCCGGTGCCTGGAAACCGCCTGGTTGAATCTTTGGAGCGACGGAGACACACCTCGGAGGAAGCAACCGGCAGGCCAACGCTTACTTAACAAGCGCACGCTCGAGCCTGAACATCGCCAAGGTAAAGGCGGCGGCTCCGACGGCGAGGAGATAGCCAATGTGAACGAAAATCTCCGGCCCCACCGCCCCGGTTGTCAGCTGTCTCAGCATCGCCGTGCCGTGATAAAGCGGCGCTGCTTGGACGATCCATTGAACCTGCTTCGGAAACTGCGTAATGGGAACGAATATGCCGCTGAAGAGAAACATCGGCATGATGAACAACCCCATGACGATGTCGAAGTCCTGAATCTTTGTCACGAAACTGGTCAGGCACAGCGTAATCGATGAGAACGATACGCACACCAGAACGGCGCCTGGGAATGCGAGCCATGCCCATCGCGATAACAGCATTGTCGGTCCCGTCGTCTGCCCCAGCACCAGCAGCACAACAAGAAATGAAGCCGCGTACAGCGATCCGCGTGTGACGGCCCACAGCATTTCGCCGAACGCGATGTCGGGCACGCGCATCGGCGTTGCCAGAATCCCGTCATAGGTTTTCTGAAAATGCAGCTTGAAAAAAATATTGAAGAACCCGTCGGTGATCGCCCCGTTCATGCAGCTCGACGCGAGCAAGCCGGGCGCGACGAACGCGCTGTAGTGCACGCCGCCGATGTCGGGCACCATCGTGCCGAGACCAATCCCGAGGCTTAACAGGTAAAACAGCGGTTCGAAGAATCCGGTGACGATCACCAGCCACCCGTGCTTGTAGATAAGAAGGCTGCGCTGCACCATCCGCGAGGCGCGGCGGGGAGATGGAACATTCCGAAAAGTGGCGCGCGCCCTCACGACAGCAGCCTCCGCCGGAACGTGCGCAGCGCTGCCAGGGTGCCGATGGTCAGCATGGCCATGAGGTACCCGACGTGAGCCATCCACACCGGTGAGTCGATGGTGTTCAGCATGAGGCCGCGTACGAGCTCGACGCCGTGAAACAGCGGCGTGCACCAGGCGACCCGCTGTGCCCATGGCGGCATGCGCGTGATGGGAAAAAACACGCCGGAAAACAGAAAGAGCGGCGTGACGCCGAACCGGAAAATCACGTTGAAGTTCGCCGAGTCTTTCAGCGTCGCCGCCCACGCCATAATTGGCGCGCTGAACGCCAAGCCGGTGAGCATCGCCACCGGCACCGCCACCAGCGCAAGCGGCGAGCGGGGAATCCCGAA
>JANMJM010000171.1:0-10379 GCA_031371345.1 Vicinamibacteria bacterium | reverse complement strand
ACCTGCCGGTGTTGTGCCTGCGCGGAGAACACTCGGACTTGCTGCTGCCCGACACCACCGAGCAGATGCGCCAGCGCGGCCCACGCGCGGTGGTCGCCACCATTGCCGGCTGCGGCCATGCGCCCGCGTTGAACACGCCGGAACAGTTCGCGCTGGTGGAACGTTTTCTGGCCGCCGCCCCGGGCTGACGGCCGAGGCGATTGCGTTGAAGATTGCGCGCACGGCGGCCCGCGCCGGGAACCTGTCGCTCGCATCGGATACGTACGAACGCTACGCGCGGTCGCGGCCGAACGATATGACCGCGCAATTGGAGGCGGCCCGTTACCACGCGAGCACCAATCGCCCGAAACTCGCGATTGAACGCTATCGCGTGTACATCGCTGCACAAGGTGCGACCGATCTTCGCTTGGAGCTCGCGCGGGTATACCTCGCGGCAGAGGATTACGCCGCCGCTGAACCATGGGCGCGACAAGCACTGGCGGCCGGAGAAGATCTGGCGGCTGCTCAACTCACGCTCGCGCAGAGTCTTCACCTGCAAGGACGTCACGGCGCCGCTCGCGACGTGCTGGGCGACCTGGTGCGCAGCACATTGGTCACAAGCGCTGCACACGAATGGACAGGCTACGTCGCCGTGGCGCTCGATCGACATCTCGAGGCGTTTCGATCGTTCGAACGTGCGTTGGCCTTGGGCGCAGCCGAGCCAGGGAAGCTCTCGCTCCTGAAAGGGATCGCCGCCTTCAAACGCACCGACTACGCCCGTGCGGCCGACAGCTACACGGCCGCGCTCGCCGCCGGCGCCAATCCCGTCGTCGTCGAGGCGGCTCGGCGCGATTTGCGCGACAGCACGTTGCCGACGATTTATGCGCCGTGGTCCGGTCTGGGCGACACAAACGACTTGCGCGTAGCTCAGAGCGGTGGAGGTGTGCTGTTGTTCTTGCCGTCGCTTGCCGGTGATGTCGCGCTCGAAGGACTCCGCGGCACGCTGTCGCAGCGAGACTTCTCTTCGCGGGTCAACAGCATTCGATTCAGCGTATCGCGGATGTTTCCGACGCCGGAGTTGAAAATCGACCTCGCGATGGCGCTCCATCAATTCGACGGCGCGCCCAACCTCGTCACGTGGCAGGGAAGTGGTCGCTACTACCTGACCGACGGTCATACGATTGGCGTGGATATCAGCCGGGAGGCGCTGCTGCCGATCAATGGACGGCTCGAGCTGCGGCAATTTAACCGGGTGCTGAACCTTCAACATCTCGGACCAGGATTTTATGGCGACGTCTTTCGCGCCGTCGTGGAGCTCTCCGCACGCGACAGCCGGCGCGCACACATCGAACCCGGGTTCGAGCGTTTCGAAGACGGGAACAACCGAACCTTTGCCTACGTCCACTTCGACCTTCCCACCAACAGCAGCGGACACACGTGGTCCGTCATACGGCCGAACGTATTTTTTGAAAGCTTCCGCGATCGTCAACCCGACTACTTCAGCCCCAAGCACCACCTCACGCTCGGAACCATGTGGCACATGATCCGGCGATACGCACGATGGGAGATCGAGTCGGAGATCAATCCGCAACTTTTATTTACCGACGGCGCGACGGGCCCCGGGGGTCACGGTTTGGTGAACGTCGGCAAAAAGGTCGGCCGTGCATCGCTCGCCGGCGGCGCGTTCGTCTTTTGGGATGGGATCGCCGACCATCTGCAGTGGCGGGTCGGGGGGCGGGTCAGCGTACCGCTGGCGCGTTGAACAGAATCGCTCTCACGGCTGCCGCAAGTGCCCTTGCGCTGACCCTCGGCTGCCATCGGCCATCACCACAAGAGGTATCGCGCGACATTCTTAAAACCGGGTGGGACGCCTACAAACGACTGTACATGCCGAGCGAGGGTCGCGTGGTCGATCCCAGTCGCGGTGACGGCGAGTCCACGTCCGAGGGACAAGGTTATGCGATGCTGCGCGCCGCATGGATGCGCGATCGCAAAACATTTTTCGAGGCGTTCGGCTGGGCAGAGCAGCATCTGCGCCGTCCAGACGGTTTATACAGCTGGCTCTGGTCGCCCGCGGCAGGCGGACACGTTGGTGATGCCAACACCGCAAGCGACGCCGATCAGGAGATCGCGCTCGCCCTCATTATTGGATCGCACGTCTTCAGCGATCCCCAACTCCTCGCGCGCGCGCAGCTCGTCCTGCATGCGATTGGCGCGCATGAGCGCGTTGACATCGGTGATGGTTGGTTTCCAGCAGCAGGTAACTGGGCGGCCTCTCGACGGATTGTCAACCTGTCGTATTTCGTGCCGTATGCCTATCCCTATTTCGCACGCGTTGATCCGGACGGGGGCTGGAACTCGGTCACCGAGCAGGGCTACGCGCTGATCGCCAAGACGCTGCAGCGACCGTCGGCGCGATTGATTCCAGATTTCATGGCCGTGAACATCGCCGGCGAGCTTGTCTCCCTGCCGGCAGACTCCGGTCTGAGCGCCGATTTCTCGTCCGATGCCATGCGCATTTACTGGAGAGTCGCCGTTGACTGTCAGCTGCACCACCAGCCGAAGGCATGTGCCGATCCCCTCGACGCCGGCCAGCTGACGTCGATGCTCGAACGAGATGGCGCGCTGTTTACGAGATACGCCGTCGATGGCTCGCCGGTCGAGCGGGTGGAGTCGTCCAGCTTCTACGGTGCAGCTTTACCGTACCTGATGCTTCATGCGCCGGCGGCGCAACGCGCGCTCGAAGCCCATCAACTCTCGACGCTGGTCGTCCGACGTTTGCTGACCGAGCCGAATCGCTACTTCGATGCGAACTGGGTATGGTTTGGCTTGGCCGCCATCAACGGCACGATCGCGCAAGGTATGGATTTTGGACAGAACAGCGCATCGCTGTCCGTCCAGCTGTCGGATCACTGATATTGGCCCCAGTCCGCGCTGGCACGACGCCTGCGTGTGCCTCCACACGATGACGCGGCGGTCCGTCAAAATCCTGATTTCTGCCTTCTTCGCGGTGTGCTCAATCGGCTGCGGTTCCGGCTCGACGACGCTGTCACCGCTCGGGCCGACGTCACGCTGCGGCGTCACGCTCGCCGCGAGCCCGTCAACCATCGAATCGGCCGGTGGATCGGGCGTCCTCAAGGTGGATACGGCGCGCGAATGCCGATGGACGCTCTCGAGCACGGCGTCATGGATTCGTTTCGGTGCAGCGGTCGAGGGGCAGGGGCCCGCCGACGTTTCGTTCACGATCGAACCAAATCGTTCAACCGACGGGCGGCAAGTCGAGCTGTCGGTCGCCGAAAGCAAAGCGGCGATTTCGCAGCGGGCAGCGGTTTGCGTTTGGAAGGTCACGCCCGAGACCGCCTCCGTCGGAGCGACGGGCGGCGACCTGCGCGCCACGCTTACGACCGAGGATTTCTGCACATGGACGCTCGCGTCGCGCGTGGCGTGGATCGACGTCATGTCCGCTCTCAGCGGCTCCGGATCGGCTGAGATCTCGTTGCATGTGGACGGAAATAGCGGTGCCGGCCGCTCTGGCAGCGTGGAGTTCCCATCGGGCACGATTCGCATAGAGCAGCAAGAAGCCCCGAAACCTGCTCCATCCCCGGTGCCCGTGCCATCGCCCGCACCGGCGCCAGTGCCATGCGCGTTCGCCGTGACGCCGAACAAATTCGACAACGTCTCGACGGCGGCCTCCGACATCTCCGTCGATGTGAGCACCACGGCAGGCTGCGCCTGGACCGCGACATCATCCGCATCCTGGATAACCCTGAAATCGCCCGCTGGAACGGGCAGCGCTAAGGTGACCTTGAGCGTCGCCGCTAACACCGGCGACCAGCGCACGGGTTCGGTGATTGTTGCGGGCCGCACGATTAGCGTCACGCAAAACGCGGCGCCCTGCACCTACAGTGTCACACCGGGTTCGTTCCACGTCTCGAGCAGCGCTCAGACATCGCAAATCACGGTAACAACGAGGAGTAGTTGCAAAGTCGGTGTCACGAGCACCGCGTCGTGGCTCCACGTGGGAACGTATGCGTCAACGGGTGGAGGAAAAATACCGTTGACGATCGATCAGAACGGCTCGACCAGTAAACGGTCCGCCAGCCTGAACCTCACCGGCGACAGCGGGTTCGCCAAGGCCGTCCCAGTCGATCAGGATGGCCGCTAGGATCTTCCTGCTCGCGATCGTCTTCACGCTCACCGCGAGCGTGGCGCGGGCGCAGGGCCGATCGGCCAACGAAGTGCTGTCGTTCCTGCTCGAGACGCAATCGCTTGCCACCGGTGACTTCGTCAAAGACCAGCAAGCGGCTCGAGCGACCCACGACACTCTCGTGCGCGCGCTCGTCGTCGAACTGTCCAACGTCCCTCTGACGACCTCGTCGGGCGGCTTCAACTATCGCTTCAACCCATCGCTCGGAACGCTTGAACGGGTGACGCACGGATTCGGGCCATTCTTCGTCGATCGCGCGACGACGGCCGGCAAAGGACAGGCGTCGGTGTCGGCGACCTACAGGTTCTCGCAGTACACCACGCTCGACACACACGACCTGCGCGACGGGTCCTTCGTGACCAGCTCGACGAGGTTCCGCGATGAAGCCAATCCCTACGACGTCGAGACACTCAAACTCGATATCAAGACAAGCACGGTGACGTTGTTCGCCAACTATGGGATCACCGACGGCATCGACGTCGGCGTCGCCGTCCCAGTTGTTCAGTTGCGCCTCTCGGGAGAGCGAGTCAACAGGTATCGAGGAACGCCGTTGGTGCAGGCGCGTGGCCGCGGCGATTATCTGGGCATTGCCGACGTGCCGATTCGCGCGAAGGTGCGGCTGGGTCGGGCGTCGGGCTGGAATCTCGCATCTAACCTTGAGTTGCGTCTTCCGACCGGCGATCCCGACATTCTCAACGGCAGCGGCCGTTACGCGTTTACGGGAGCGTTCGTCGCCTCTGCGGGTGAGGGGTCTGTGGAGTCGCACATCAACGCAGGAGCTACCGTCGGTGGCGCGTCCACGCAATTTACGGCGTCGGCAGCGGTCGCCGCAACGATTCGGCAGCGACTCACTCTTTCGGTGGAATCATTAGTGCGCCGCATCGAACGGCTGCGAGGGATTCGTGAAGTTGCCGAACCGCACCCGACTGTCATTGGCGTCGACACCATCCGGCTGGTTCCAACAGGCGATCCCGTCACCACGGTCGCGGCGGTCGCGGGAATCCGCTGGAACATCACCCAGTCGTGGCTGCTCAATTCGTATGTGGTGATGCCGGTCACGCGCGGCGGCCTCTTAGCGCGACCCATACCGGCGATGTCGGTGGATTATTCGTTCGAGCCGTAAGATTTAATTCGACTGCACCGACCCGATCTGCCAGCTCTCTCCCGATTTCCGGAGCTGAAATCTCCAGGTTCGCCGCTGAATCTGTCCCGCCCTGTTTCCGACTCGTCCGACGTAGGTCGCATACCCGCTGCACAGCGCCACGGCGCTGCTGCTTGTCACATCGACTCGGCATGGCTGAAGCGTGAGCGTCTGCGACGAGAGTCCGGCGAATGCATTTGCGAGCGCGCGCTCGTCGAGTGACGGCCAAATCTCTTTCGCCGCAGCGGCATCGAGGCGCTCATAGGCGCTTTCGTACCGACGTATCACGTTCTGGATGGCCGACGTCTCGTCTACCAGGACGGTACGCACCGGCGCGATGTTGACCTGTGGAGGTTCGGCCGGCAGCTCAATTTCGCGCCGCGGCGCGGTCGGTGCCGTATCGACTTTTACGACGGCCACAACCGGCGCCAATTCCGCCACTTGCGGCCTTTCGACCGGCCCGGGCCGAGCGGCAACCGATGGCCGCACACGCGGGCGAACGCTCGTGGCGATCGCGATCGCGGCTTTGCGATCGACGCGAGGCGCGAGAGTGATGGGCGCGGCCGGCAAAGGAATGGGCTCGGCCGGTAAGGCGATATTCGACGAGCGCACGGCAGAAGAAGTACGACTCAACGCATCTGCTGGCGAAGGCCGCCAACTCGCGACGAAGGCGACGGCGATAGCGGCGGCCACAAACATCGTGAAAACCGATCCCGCCACATGGATCGCATGGCCCGGTAACTCTGTACGGAACTTTTGGAGGTCACCGACGACCGCCGTGGCTCGGCGTGCGAGCTTCGAGGGTTCCGGGTCAAAACCTACAAGCTCTGGCGCCTTTTTCTTGACGCGGACGACGGCAGTTTCGGCGGGGAAGTCTTGGAGCATGGACGTTTTTTCAGGCGCTGGCAGCCCTGGTTGTCCAAATAAAATGCAACTTTCAGGGATATACCCAGCTTCGCCCTGCAGAATGCAAGTCAGGTTCCTTAGTTGCTGACCGCTCGGGCGAGCGGCGCGTGAGACGAGGAGACCGTCACCGGCAAAGCGCGGAATTCGTGGATCGGGAGATGGCAGTGATATTTCCGAAGGAAGTTCAGCAACCGCTTGTAATCGGCCGGCACGTTGAATAACTGCGCCACACCTTTATAGCTGCCGCGCGTCAGCGTCAGGCCGTGCCGCACGAGCGCGCGAAGATCGTCTCTCGTGATATCGCGGTCCATGAACGGCTGATAGACGACCATCCAGAAGGTTTCCCCGTCTCGCACCATGCGCTCGAACAGCAGCTCGGGCACTCCGCGTCCTGGCTCGATCGCCGCGGTTGGGCCTCCCATCGACAGCACGTCTCTGGGAAGATCGGCTGCGGTGATAATCCCCTCGTGGGCGCGCACGACGAGCCGCTCGGCCACATTGCGGAGCTGACGCACGTTGCCGGGCCAGGGCGCCGCCACTAACTGATCGATGGCGTCCTTGCTGACGCGCGGATAGGCGACGCCGTGGTTCTGGCTGAAGATGCGCAGAAAATGATCGAGCAGCACAGGCACATCTTCCCGGCGCTCGCGAAGGGGCGGGATTTCGATGTGGATGACGTTCAAACGATAAAAAAGATCTTCGCGAAAGTCGTTGGACGCGATCCGGTCGTGCAGCCTGCGGCTCGTCGCCGCTATCACGCGCACATCGACCACCGTCGTCCGGCGGTCCGATCCGACGCGCTGAATCTCGCCGTTTTCGAGGAACCTGAGCAGCAGCGATTGCATCTGCTGGCTCATCTCGCCGATTTCGTCCATGAAGATCGTGCCGCGATGCGCCTGCTCGAGCCATCCCGAATGATCCCGGTAGGCGTCGGTGAAACTGCCGCGGACGTGTCCGAATAAGTCCGACGCGAGGAGCGTGTCGGGCACGCCCGCGCAATTGATCGTCACGAGAGTGCCCTGGCGCCGGCGGCTCCCTTGGTGAATGAGCTGGGCAACGACTTCTTTGCCGACGCCGCTCTCACCAGTAATGAGAACCTTGGCGTCCGACCCGCAGGCCGTGGCGATCGATTCGCGGACGAGCGCGGTTTGAGCGCTCCCGCCAATGAGTTGTATAGGGTTCGGCATGCGCGGGAGGCCAAGTGAGCAATTTCACTACCACGTTTCGCGCGGTGGTGCGAAATCTACACCTCTGCCGTAACTCTAAGAATCAAAAGCAGATCCGCTAGATGCGCGAGTCGAGTCTGGCGGATGGAAAAGAAGAGTTTGAGTCCAATTGGGACACGGATCGTCGGCTCTTTCGGGAATCGAAAGATTCGGGCGGGAATTCGCGTGAATCCTTGCAGAAACCGTGCGCTGTTATGGCACGCTCGTGTCTTACTTTCGGCCAGTCGAGAAATCGCCTTTCACCTGGTTGCGCCCCGCGCGCTTTGCCTCGTACAACTGCGCATCGGCCCGCTGAATCGCCGCTCGCACATCTTCGTCGTCAAACACCTGCACGATGCCGGCAGACAGCGTCAATTTTCCGGCGCTGCCCAACGGCAGCGTCTCGAGCTGCGCTCGCGCGCGCTCTGAAAACGCGATGGCCCCGCTCAGTGCGACATCGGGAAGCAGGACGAGAAATTCATCCCCGCCCCAGCGCACGCCGAAATCCGACGCGCGGAATGTCGAGCTCAGAATCGCGCTCACTTGCTTCAGCACATCATCGCCGGCGGCATGTCCGAGGCGATCGTTCACCTGCTTGAAATCGTCAAGGTCGATCATCGCAATGCTGAACGGCGCCCCGGCGCGGCGCGCACGCGCAAGCTCGCGCTCGAGCGCCAGCTCGCCGGCGTGCCGGTGGGCAAGCCCTGTCAGGCGGTCGGTCAGCGCCAGACGTTCGAGCGCCGCCCATTGTTCGGTCGATCGCCAGACCTCGAGATATTCGGGTTCTGCCAGCTCAGTCTGGTAATGGTTGGCCAATTCGTCGGCGATTTTCCTGGCCGCGGCGACCAGAAGATCCAGCTGCGACGCGGTGAGCGATTGCGCGTGAAAATCGAGCAGGCTGATCACTCCCACCGAACGGCCTGCCGAGGTCACGAGCGGAACAGTCGCAAAGGCCTGGACCGGAAGCGCCGGCGCCTGCGGACCAAGGCCGAACAAGGCGTGCCGCGCGGTGTCGGGCACGACGAACGGCGCCCGGCTGCTGCCGACTTGTTGCAGGACGGGCCAGAGTTGCGGTCCCCCCCGCAGCTCGTCCACTGCAAGATAGCCGGTAATGCGGCGTTGCGCCCGCAGTTCGATCGACAGCAGGACGAACGGGCTCCGAAACGTCTTCGACGTCCGGAACATGATCTTGTGAAGGAGCTCGTCCTCCTTCTCACCGGTGCGTGGCGTCGGTTGTGACTGCGAAATCCGTTCAAGCGTCCGGTCGATGGCCTGCGCCATGGCGTCGGGCGGCTGGTTCTTGTCGCCAACTTCGGCAATGCCGAGGGTGTTGCGAAGGTTCCACGCCGCGGCCCTCAGTTCGGGATGGGCGGAAAACACGACGATGGCGGTTCGGTCGGGTGGAGACAGCCGTCGCAGCTCGGTGATGAGCGAAAACCCGTCGGCTTCGGGCAGCGACAGATCGGAAATGAGGAGGGTCGGTGCACCGCGTTTTTGGAGCACGTGCGCAGCCGCGCTGCCCTCGCGAACGAGGACGGCTTCAAGGCCGTGTCGTTCGATCGCTTTGCGGTAGATGGCCGCCTGTTCGGTGTCGAATTCGGCGATGAGTACATATGGAGTCATCGCCAATTGGGTGTGCGGAAGACGTTAGCAATCTGTACACCATGAATGCAGTAGAAAATTCCTCCGGATTCCGGCTCTCAGCGGTCGCCTGTCGCCGCACGCGCAGACTAAAGAACACGGAGTATTCGCCGGACCGTGTTTCACGCCGGCTTCAGCGGAAGAGAAAATGTGAAGGAACACATGCGTACGATGGTGAAAATAGTCCTTGCGTGGGTAGACTTATGCCATAGGTAAGGGAGACTCAGAACTTGTCTGACCTGCCGATCCATGAGTTTGTAGGGCTTCCGTCTATTACGGTATTGGCATTGGCGTTGCCTCACAAGGCTTTTTGGGCAAACGGGCGAATGTGAAATGTGGCTCAAAAGGGCACTGTTTGGCAGACTTTTGTCTTCTTTTTTGAGGCGATAAAAATCAACAAAACGCGGACATAGGCAAGAAATCCCACAAAACTCGGAGTTCTCCAATCCCACGGACTTTGTTCTCGGTTGGCGACTTCTTTGCACTGGCGGTGGCAGCGAAACCGGGACAGTCCCGTGTCGCACCCACCGTCGGGGTGCCACAGGGACCCGGTGAAAAAACGGATCGGTGATCGGCGAAAAGGGCCTCGTTTCGAAATCGTCGGTGTCCTCGGTGGCACGCTCGAAACGTGGCAGCGCCTGAAGCTGCTTAATGTCGGTGCGGGTGGTGCACTCCTGGAAGCGCCTGCGCCGCTGCTCTCGGGCAGTCGCGTGAACGGGCGGCTTACGATGGCCGGGCAACTGCGCGAAGTGCGTGCCCTCGTCCGGCGGGTGGATCCCGACGAGGCCCAGCAGCGATATCGCGTCGCGGTGGAGTGGGCTCAGGCGCTGGCCGACACCGACGCCTTGCTCGCCTCCGGCACATCGTCGCCCCGGCGGGATCACTCTCCGATTGCCGACCGACGGCGGTCGCCGCGGGTTGCGCCGCGAACCACGTCGGAGATCGAGTGGCCCACGTGGTCAACGGTTGCGCTCATGGACATCAGCACGACGGGCGTGCTGTTCACCTCGCCGGTCGCGCTGGCGGTTGGTGAGAAAGGGCAGATTCGGATGCGCCTCGGCGACCGAACGTTCAACGCCGACGTGGAAGTTCGACGAGGGCAGGCGCAAGGAACGAAGCACCCCGGGTATCGCATCGGTGCGGCGTTTTCGTTCCTCGACGAGGCAAGTCGAATGGCGCTCGAGGATTTTCTGGGCGATCAGCGAGGATGATGAATGAGGAGTAACGGTTTCGACGGGTTAATCGGCCAGAGTCTGGCCATGAAGGGGCTTCGCGAGGAGATCGAGCGCGTCGCGCGCTC
>JANMJM010000165.1:0-3095 GCA_031371345.1 Vicinamibacteria bacterium | reverse complement strand
GACGGCAGGCCCGCCGATCTGGGCGTGTTTCGCGGCAAGGTGACGCTCGTCGTCAACGTCGCCAGCGAATGCGGCTACACGCCGCAGTACGAAGGTCTTGAACAGCTGCACCGGGAATTGTCGGGCAGAGGGTTCTCCGTGCTCGGCTTTCCGAGCAACGACTTTGGCGGCCAGGAGCCCGGTTCGGCGCAGGAGATCGCGGCCTTCTGCAAGAAGAACTATGGTGTGACATTCCCGATGTTTGCCAAGCTCGTGACGGCTCGTGGCGTGGCCCAATCGCCCGTGTATCAGTTTCTTGGAGCCTCGGGCCATCTCCCCGCATGGAATTTCAGCAAGTATGTCGTCGACAAGAACGGCCGTGTCGTCGCGTTTTTTCCGAGCGCCATAGAACCCGATGCGCCGGAGCTGCGCGCGGCGATTGTCAAAGCGCTGGCGGAGCTTCGGTGATGACGATTGCGTCGGTGAATCCCGCCACAGGCGACACGATCAAGACCTACGAGGAAATGACGCCCGAGCAAGTCTCGGCGGTCGTCGCGCAGGTGCACGAAGCCTGGGGATCGTGGCGGAAGACGCCGTTTGCCGAGCGCGCCAAGCCGATGAAAAACGCGGCCGAGATCCTCCGGAGACGTAAGGACGAGCTTGCCACGTTGATGGCGATGGAAATGGGCAAGCCGCTGAAGCAAGGCGTGGCAGAGGCCGAGAAATGCGCGTGGGCGTGCGACTTCTACGCCGAGCATGCCGAATCTCAACTTGCCCCTGAAGTCGTCCAGACCGAGGCGTCCAAATCCTACGTCGCGTTCGATCCGCTCGGCGTTGTGCTGGCGGTGATGCCGTGGAATTTTCCGTTCTGGCAGGTCTTTCGGTTCGCGGCGCCTGCCTTGATGGCGGGGAACGTCGGCGTTTTGAAGCACGCGTCGAATGTTCCAGGCTGCGCGCTCGCGATCGAAGATATTTTCTCCCAGGCAGGCTTCCCCCCAAACACGTTTCGCTCGCTGCTCATCGGGAGCCGCCAGGTGAAGGCGGTGATCGAACACCCACGCGTGCGCGCGGTCACGCTGACCGGCAGCACGCCGGCGGGAATCGCCGTGGCGTCGCAGGCTGGCGCCGTCTTGAAGAAAACCGTGCTCGAGCTCGGCGGCTCCGATCCGTACATCGTGCTCGAGGATGCGGATCTCGAGTTGGCGGTGCAGACGTGCGCGACCTCCCGATTGGTCAACTCGGGTCAGAGCTGCGTCAACGCCAAGCGCTTCGTCATCGTTGAGCCGCTCCTCGCGGCGTTTACTGAGCGCTTTGTCGCGCTCATGAAAACCAAGAAGATGGGTGATCCGCTCGCCGCCGGCACCGACATTGGGCCGCAGGCGCGGTTCGATCTGCGCGACGAGTTGCATCAGCAGGTGCTCGGGTCCATTCAGAAGGGCGCACAGCTCCTGCTCGGCGGCGAAATCCCACCCGGCAAAGGCGCCTTCTACCCGCCGACGATTCTCGCCGGCGTCAAGCCAGGCATGCCCGCCTACGACGAAGAGCTGTTCGGGCCGGTCGCCGCCATCATCAACGCGAAAGACGAAGATGACGCGGTGCGGATTGCCAACGACTCGATCTTCGGCCTCGGCGCCGCCGTGTTCACGAGAAATATTGCGCGCGGCGAGCGTATCGCACGAGATCTCGAGGCCGGATGTACATTCATCAACGGCCTGGTGGCCTCCGATCCGCGACTGCCATTTGGCGGGATCAAAGAATCGGGCTATGGACGAGAGCTCAGTTCGTACGGCATCAAGGAGTTCGTCAACATCAAGACGGTGTACATCAAGTGATACCGCGAGGAGTCTTCATGAGGCGATGCGTTTCGATTGTATTGGCGTTCGGATCGTTGTGGGTCTACGTCGCAAGCACGAACGCGCAATCGCCGGCCGATACCGCCGACGCGCATGTCGCTGCGGCCAAGGCGCTGGCAGCGAACGAGAAAACGGCATTGATCACCCTATGCAACCCACCGGCGCCGGCTGCGGCCGCGAGAGGCACTGCGGCACGAGGTTCGCAGCCCCCGGCTCCCCCCGATCGCACGCGTTGGGCACGAGAGCCGATGAAAGTGTTCGACAACCTGTATTACGTCGGCGAGAAGGAATACTCGTCGTGGGCCATCACCACATCGGCCGGCATCATCATCGTCGATGCCATCTACGACTATTCCGTTGAAGAGCAGGTTGCCGGAGGATTGAAGAAGCTCGGCCTCGATCCCGCCAACATTAAATATGTCGTCGTGAGCCACGCGCATCGCGATCACGTCGGCGGCGCGTGGTATCTGCAGGAGCGCTACGGTGCGCGCGTGCTGATGTCGTCGGCCGATTGGGATCTGTTACAGCGCACCGGCGGCACCTGGCCGAAACCGAAGCGCGACATCGTGGTCACCGACGGACAACAGCTCACGCTCGGCGACACGACGCTCACGTTCTACGGGACGCCCGGCCACACGCCTGGCACCGTGTCGACCCTCATTCCCGTGAAAGACCGGGGAACACCGCACGTGGCGGCCCTTTGGGGCGGCACCGGTTTCAATTTCACCATCACTCCCGAGCGGCCGGCGGCGTATTGGTTCGACGCTTACGTGAAATCTGCCGAGCATTTTCGCGATGCGGCGGCGAAAGCCGGCGCAGACATCTTTCTCTCGAATCATCCCAGTTGGGACGGCTCGGACGAAAAAATGGCAGCGCTGGCCACACGGCGCACAGGTGACCCGCACCCATATGTCGTCGGCGCGCCCAGCATTCAGCATTATTTGACGATTGCTGCCGAGTGCGCGAGAGCGGGGCGGCTTCGTTTGAAGTAAGTCATGCGCGCGCTCGCCGTTATCGCGATTGTTTTGTGTCTGATGCCGGCGACGGCGGCAAGGCCGTGAGCGAAGCGCCGCGGCATGTGGTGCTGACCGACACGTTCAGCCATCTGGCACATCACCGCGGCCAGCTCACCGTGTACCTGCGGCTGCTGGGCATCGCGGTGCCTGCAATCTACAACGACTCGGCCGACGAGAAGGGCGGGATGTTCATCGCGGGGCAGTCGATCCCGCACTGAGACGCGGAAGTGTGTCCGCGCTCGCGCTC
>JANMJM010000147.1:0-3798 GCA_031371345.1 Vicinamibacteria bacterium | reverse complement strand
GGAAGTTGTTCGTCGCCGCTGGCGCTCCACTGTTATTGCCGCGGGCGTACCCGAGTGTGTAGCCTGCGCGCGCGCTCCAGAAGCCGCCGAAGCGTCGCTCGAGCGAGAGGTTGAGGCCGTCGTACTTGGTTTTGCCGCCGTAATCGTACCGAAGATTGACGCTGTTGGCGAATGCCGGAATCCCGAGTTTGGCCGCGAGTCCCTGGAGATCGGTACGGACGATGGCTCCAGTTCGGGTCGTATTGACGCGCACGCCGGGGTTCAGATCGTAGGCGACCCACCCTCGTCCCTGATTGTGCACGTAGTCTGCGCCAAATGACATGGTCTTGCCAACCTGGCGCTCGTAGCCGAACGACACCTGCGTCGATCGCGGCATCTGTCGATCCGGTTTATCCAGCTGCACGGTACCAGTGTTTCGCGCGAGTGTGCCCGGAGGAAACAGCTGATTGAGCAGTGCGCGGTTCACCGTCGGGCCGTTGACGAGCATCGGATCGGTCGGCAGCCGTCCGTTGCTCGGCCCGGGGTCTGGGTTACTCCCGACCGGGAAGGTCACGATCAACGAGTTGCCGAACACACCGTTTGCTTGAAGCGGCGACGCCTGACCGTTGAAGAGCTTCTCGTAGTAGCGGCCAACGCCGCCGCGAACGACCGATCGTCCGTCGATGTTGTAGGCGAAGCCGACGCGCGGCTGGAAGTTGTTCTTGTCGACGGGATATCCGGCATCAGTGAGCAGCGGATTAAAACGTTGGTGGAAGGGGAAGATGTCGACGTCATAGCGCAAGCCCAGGTTCACCGTCAGCTTGGTCGACACTCTCCACTTATCCTGCCCGTAGAACGCGAGTGAATGGACGAACGTGACCTGACCGCCTGGGCCTGGCACTCGAATCGAGAGCCGCTCCGGGTAGGTCGACGGATCGGCGGCATTGAACGGTTTGTCGCTCGCAAATGTGAACGCGCCGTTCATGCTGCCCTGCTCTTCCAACGCATTCCTGGAATATTGATACTGAAATCCGGTTTTCACGTCGTGATCGCCATGCCTGCCCGGCAGGAACACGCTGAACGAGTCGTCGAGCCCGGGAGCTCTTTCGAAGCGATGCTGCCCGTTCAGATGCCCCTGCTCGTCAAACGTCAGATGCTGAAGCACGGGAGGTTCGAGCGTTTTGTCGTTTGACGTTAAGAACGTCCCTGGCTCGGCGCCACGCTGGATGTCCTCGCTCTCGGAGGACGCGCGAATCGTGTTCAGCGCCCTGCTGCCAATAACCAGGTTATAGGCCACGCTGGCGGTCTGATCGATATCCAGCTCGTAGTTGCCCGTGCTCAGCGTGGCTCGATCGCCGGTGAGCAAATGGCGGTTCGGCTGACGCTCCGTCAGATAGCGCGCAGTATAGGTGTTGTTGCTGTTGATTTGATGGTCCACGCGGATCATGAAGTTTCTTCCGTTCAGACCCTCCTTCGCACTCCAGTTCAGATCGGGTCTTGACGGAAAGACGCTCGTCAGGCCCGTGCCGATCACATAGCGCTCGAAACTGCCGAAGAAGTGAATCTTGTTTCGCAAAATGGGTCCGCCGAAGGTACCCCCATACTGGTGTTTGTCGGTGTCCGATTCCCCTTGTCCGGCAAGCTTCGCGAAGATCGTTTGGGCCGTCATGGCCGAATTCGTCAGGTACCCGAACGCGGATCCTCGGAAGACGTTGGTGCCCCGCTTCGTGATTGCGTTCACGACGCCACCGGTCGTCCGGCCGTATTCCACATCAAACTGATTGGTCTGCACCTGGAATTCTTCAACCGTCTCGAGCGGTGTGCGCGCCTGGGCTCCAGACGCCGACGCGGAATTGTCGTCCGTGTTATTCCCGCCATCGAGCACGAAGGTGACTTGATTATTGCTCTGACCGTTGACGCTGATCGAGTCCGACCCTTCAGCGCTTGGGTTGAGCTGGACGCCGGGCACCATCGCCACAAAGGCAATGAAGTTGCGGGTGGGCGATGGCAACTCGAGGAGCTCTTTCGATCCGACGTTTCCGCCAACTCGCGACGACGTCAGGTCGACCGGCGGCGCTTCCTCCGAGACCGTCACGGTCTCGGCAATCGCTCCGACGTCAAGCCGGATGTCCACGGTCTGCGTACTGCCCAACAGGAGGCCCACCTCTTCCCGGTTGAATTTCTTGAATCCTTGAAGTTCAGCGGACACCTTGTAGCGGCCCGGTTGAAGGCCGGTGGCGAAAAAAGTGCCGTCGGGCCCGGTCACCGTTTCGCGAAAGGTTCCGTTGTCTTGGTTGGTGATCACGACGGTGACGCCCGGCAGGACAGCCTGCTGCTGGTCCATCACGCGCCCCTGAAGGGCGGAGCCTCCGGCCTGTTGGGCGTCCGCGAGTGATGTGAAGAAAAGCACGCCGACCGCCGCCAAGAGCCACGCGCGAATGCAACGACGCATTGTGCCTCCCGTTCCGAAACGATCAAATGACCGGCGATGTGAGGGGTAAGCCGGAAGTGTATGACTCTTCCCCTTATGGCGCGAGAAGAATTACTGATTGGCAAGCTCCTCCCGCCCCTGAATACACTGCCCGCCTATGGTCCTCCTGCCTTCGGAGACCGACCTGCGTCGCTATCCTTTCAACGAAGTAAGATCGTGGTCGATTTCAAAGACAAGCGACATCACGGTGTTCAAGCCGGTTGAATGGCGCCGGCGTACCGACGGTGCCCAAGTTATCGAAAGAGAGGAAACGAGATGGGAATACTTAAGCGAGTGGCAGTCGTCGCGATAGGCCTGGGATTATTTCTCGCGTTACCAGTCGTGCACGGCCAGGAGCGCGCGGGTGGCGCTGGAGGCCGGGGCCAGGCGGCCGCCCCCGGGCGCGGGCAGTTGGATGTGTGGGCGCCGATGCCCGAAAAAGCGAATCCGTTTACTCCGCCACACAAGGCGTTAACGAAAATCTCTGATCTCCTCGCCAAACACAAAGGCCAGCCGAACTGGACAGAACTGGTCGTCAACGACAACCTGTTTCATGGCGAGTACATTTCCATGGCGCCGGGCGCGAAGACACCGCGGCGGTTCCATCAGGACAATCGCGCGTTCTGGATTGTTCAAGCGGGACAAATCCGATTCACCATCGAAGGGCAGGAGCCGTTTGTCGCGACCAAGGGATTCCTGGTGCAGGTGCCGAAACGCCTCGTCTACAGCATGGAGACGGTAGGCGACCAGCCGTCGCTCCGGTTCGAGGTGACGATGGCGAATTCTCATGTGATGTTTCCGGCCGATGAGACGCCGGCTCCGGAGAAGGGTGTGAAGTACATCAAGGCCAAGGTCGCCAACGCGAAAGGCGCGTACGATGACGCGAACGTGCCATACATCGATTACAACCTGACGATCGCCGGCCGTCAGAAACCCAAAAAGAATCAGAATCAATTCGTCGGCGACGCGCACGACGGCGGCTACGTCAACGTGGGCATCGCGAACATCATTCGAGGCGATCCGAAAACGCAGGCGCCCGCGCGAGAAGAGGACCTCGGTCACTTTCACCTGACCGGTCCCGAGTTCTGGTTCATCCTCGAGGGCCAGAACGAGTTCAAGATCGGATCGGTGCCCACGTTCGTGGCCGATCAGGGCGACATCGTGTACGCACCGGCGCAGACATGGCACCGCCCGCGACATGTTGGCAATGGGATGGCGACCCGGCTCGCGATTGTGGGTTACGCCAACTCGCACGTGTACCAGCCGGGAGGCGGAGGGGAATAACTGGAAACTAGAAACTGGAAACTAGAAAGTAAGTTGTGAAGTTACTTTCTAGTTTCCAGGCTCAC
>JANMJM010000080.1:0-1736 GCA_031371345.1 Vicinamibacteria bacterium | reverse complement strand
CCGACAACCAAAACTCGCTTCGCGCCGGCACGAGGGGCCCGACGCTGCTCGAGGACTTCCATTTCCGCGAGAAGATCACCCATTTCGACCACGAGCGCATCCCAGAGCGTATCGTCCATGCCCGCGGATCGGGTGCCCACGGCTATTTTCAGCCTTACAAGTCGATGGCGGCGTTGACGCGCGCCGCTTTCCTGCAGGACCCGAAAAAGAAAACGCCGGTGTTTGTACGCTTCTCCACCGTCGCCGGCGGCGCCGGGTCGGGCGACACGCCGCGCGATGTCCGCGGTTTCGCCGTGAAGTTCTACACCGAGGAGGGGAACTTCGATCTCGTCGGCAACAACATCCCGGTCTTCTTCATCCAGGATGCGATCAAGTTCCCCGACTTGATCCACGCCGTCAAGATGGAACCCGATCGCGGCTTTCCGCAAGCGGCCACGGCGCACGACACGTTCTGGGATTTCGTGACGCTGATGCCCGAGAGCATGCACATGCTGATGTGGGCGATGTCGGACCGCACGCTGCCGCGCTCGTTCCGCATGATGGAAGGCTTCGGTGTGCACACGTTCCGCTTTGTCGACGCGGCCGGCAAGTCCACGTTCGTCAAGTTTCACTGGCGGCCGACGATCGGCTCTGCCACGCTCATCTGGGACGAGTCGGTCAAGCTCTACGGCGCCGATCCCGACTCGCAGCGCCGCGATCTCCACGATGCCATTGCCATGGGCGACTTTCCGGAGTTCGAATTGAGCGTGCAGGCGTTCGATCAGAAAACGGCCGATAAGTTTCCCTTCGACATCCTCGATGCGACGAAGCTGATTCCCGAAGAGATGGTGCCGCTGCAGCCGATCGGCCGCATGGTGCTCGATCGGAATCCCGATAACTTTTTCGCTGAAACCGAGCAGGCGGCGTTCCATCCGGGCCATGTTGTTCCCGGCATCGATTTCTCGGACGACCCGCTTCTGCAGGGGCGACTGTTTTCCTACACCGACACGCAGCTCATTCGCCTTGGCGGCGCCAACTTCCACGAGCTTCCGATCAATCGGCCGAAATGCCCGATGCAGAACTTCCAGCGTGACGGCGTTCGGCGAATGGACGTGCCGAAGGGGCGGGTGGCGTACGAACCGAACAGCCTGGCGCCCGAGGGCCCTCGCGAGGATCCGGAACGCGGGTTCGCCTCGGTGAGAACGCTCGACCCAGGCGATAAAGTGAGGGAGCGATCGGAAACCTTTGCCGATCATTACAGCCAGGGCCGTCTCTTCTGGCGATCGATGTCCGAGCCCGAGCAGCGGCATATCGTCAATGCGTTCACGTTCGAGCTGAGCAAGGTGTCGATCGTGGGCATCCGGCAGCGGATGCTGGGCCACCTGGCGAACATCGATCGCGAGCTGTGCGATCGCGTCGAGGAAGGTCTCGGTATGGAAGGCGAGGCCGAACACATTACACCTGCGCGCCCGCCCATCGACATGAAGCCCTCGCCGGCGCTCAGCCTCGTGAAAAAAGCCATGAAGACGCTCGAAGGACGCAAGGTCGGTGTGCTCGTCACCGACGGCACCGAGCCGGCGCTGGTCGCATCCCTGCGAGCCGCGGTCGAAAAGGCTGGCGCGAGGCTGCAAGTGGTCGCGCCGAAAATTGGCGGCGCCGCAGGCAAGGGCGGCAAGCGGATCGCGGCCGATCACCAGCTCGCTGGCGGGCCGTCGATCTTGTTCGATGCCGTTGTTGTCGCGCCGTCCGAGAACGGC